>NZ_JBHVRW010000005.1:0-292704 GCF_042885475.1 Streptomyces sp. NPDC058051 | reverse complement strand
AGGCTCGGCCACCTCGACCGGCTCCACGACCTCAACCACCTCGGCAGCCTGCGGCGCACCCACCGGAGCGGTCGCCTTACGCACCGCACGACGACGCGCACGCGCAGGCGCAGCCACCTCAGGCTCAACCTCGGACACAGCCTCGGACACCGCCTGAGGCTCGGCCACCTCGACCGGCTCCACGACCTCAACCACCTCGGCAGCCTGCGGCGCACCCACCGGAGCGGTCGCCTTACGCACCGCACGACGACGCGTACGCGCAGGCGCAGCAGCTTGCGCCTCCGGTGCGCTGTCGACAGCGGTGTCGGTGGCGTTCTCGGACACTACGGCGTCAACGGCCCGTATGGCCGGAGCGGCGGCGGACTGTCCTTCCGCCGTGGGCGGGCCGGCCGGCCGGGATGCGGCGCGGCGCCTGCGGCGCGGCGGCAGCTTGTCTCCGGGGGCGTTGTTCTCTTCGACGTTCCCGGTCGTGCCGGGTTCGTTGGACTGGGGCATGCGGGCGGTTCTCCCGTCAGGCTCCCGGGCGCCGCGTCTGGTTCCGGTCCGGCACGGTCCGCGTGATGTACGCGGGACCGCCGTCCGGGGCGCGGGCGCCGCACGGGAACTCAATGTCTGGCTCGCCGGTTCCGTACGTGATGTGCGTACGGCCTGGCGAAAGTCTTATGGGTCATCGCGCGGCCCGACCCAGGTGGCTCCCGAGTCTCAGGACTGCGCTGCAACGACCGCCTTACGCGGAACCTGCACCTTCCGGCGCCGTCGCGACGGCGGTCCCGGTGGCTGTGGATGGAGCGGCCGGGGCTGCCTCGCGGTCGGGCGCGAGCGGGTCGGTCACCGTGCCGGACTCCTCGTCGAAGAGCCCCTGCGCCAGCCTGGTCACCGCTGCGGGGACCGGCGGCGCCAGGTCGGCCACAACGCGGAGACCGGACAGGACGTCGTCAGGTCGCACGGCAGGTGTCACGTGCCGAACAACCAGCCGCAGTATCGCACAGGGCTTGTCCTCGGGCCTATCAGGCTGTGGATCAAGAGCCTCCAGGTCGATCACGGCGGCGCGGGCGTCGAAGGTCCGCATACCGTTCTTCGCCCGGCGCTCGACCTCGACGGTCGAAGCCCCGTTGAAGGCGGCCACGGCCTTGGCGGCCTCCTCGGTGGAGACCCCGTCGAGGCGCAGTTCCCAGACGGAGGCGGTCAGCCGGTCCGCGAGACCCGAGGTGCGGGCCTCCACGGCGTCGACGATGTCGAGACCGTCCGGAAGCGATGCGTCGAGCAGCTCACGGAGTACGGCGGGATCCCGGAACTCGGCGAGAGCGATCTCCAGGAACTCGGCCTCGCTGCCCGTGCCGGTGGGTGCGGCATTGGCGTACGACACCTTCGGGTGCGGTGTGAAGCCCGCCGAGTAGGCCATGGGCACTTCGGAGCGGCGCAGTGCCCGCTCGAAGGCACGCTGGAAGTCACGGTGGCTGGTGAACCGGAGGCGGCCGCGCTTGGTGTAGCGCAGTCGGATGCGCTGCACCGCCGGTGCGGGCGGCGGGCCTTCGGGCTGTCGCTTGCCCAGTGGTTCTTCTCCTCGGTGCGGGACGGACGCGGTGGCACGCCGCCCTCGAAATGCGGGTGGCCCGGGGTGTCCGGTCCGGCTCACCCCCGCTCGGCGGCTTTCTCTCCGAGCGGGGAGATCTCTGGTTCGGGCGCCGCGCTGGGCACAGTCGTTGTACTACCCAGAGTACGCGCAAGGGGGCTCCCCGGTTTCCCGGGCTCCGGCTCCCCGGGCCCGCCGACCAGTGCCCGCCACACGTCACGGCGCGCACGGGCCGCGGTCTCGCGGGCCGTGCGCAGCACTGCCCCTGCCGTACGCCCCGCTTCGGCAACGGCCCTCCTGACGGGGTTCCAGACGGCGTCCCGTACGAAATGACCGACCGGGGTGCACACCGTGCGGTAGGCCCAGGCCACCGGAGCTCCGACGAGATGCCACGCCAGCCGGGCAAGACCGCGGCCGACGGCCCGCGAGATGTATCCGGCGATACGCCAGGCGACGCCGATCGCGGCGACGATCTCGCGTCCGACCGGGGCGAGAACCCGCCGGTACAGCCGGCCGCCGGGGGCCACGAGCAGCATCCTGACCAGCCAACCGACGGCCGCTCCCAGCCCCCGCGCGGCTGCGACGACCCCGCTCGCCACGACGTCGGCCAGCCACACGATGCCGCGGCCGAGCGGCGTGAGCAGTGCCCGGTACGTCCAGGCCAGCGGCGCCACGACGAGGTGCTTCATCAGCCGGCCGACGGCGAGCGCGAGCGGCACCAGGACATACCGCCACACCCCGACCACCGGCCACACGAAGACAGCGGTGAGCACCCACCCGACGCCGGCGACGATGCCCCGTCCGGCAGGGGTGAGCAGCGTGCGGTACACCCACCGCAGCCCGTGCCCGACCGGAGTGAGCGCCCACGTGTAGAGCCACACCATCGGCACCACGAGCCCGTACCGCACCACCGGCACCAGCACATACCGCCACAGCGCGACCCAGGGCCACACGAAGACGGCCGCGCCCAGCCACTGCAGACCCGTCCCGACCGCGGCGGTCACCCACCGCAGCCCGTGCCCGACCGGAGTGAGCACCGCCCCGTACAACCAGACCGCGGGTTTCGTGACCACCGTCGCGAACAGCCAGGACAGACCCCGGCCCAGAGGGCGCAGCAGGACGCGGTCGACGGCCCGGGCTCCCACGACCAGGGCGTCCCAGACGATGCGCACGGGCAGGACGACCACCAGCACCACGATCCGTACCGGAATCCTGATGAGCGTGGTCAGACAGCCCTCGCCGGCTCCGTAGTGCGCCGGGGCCTGGTGCTTGTCGTAGTCCATGTCGTGCAGGACGCGAAGACCCGGTCGGGAGTTTCCCCGACCGGGCCTTCGTCACCGAGCTGTCACCAGGGCGGGGGGAACGGCGTCGCCGCGGATCACGGCTGCTTCACGACGGACAGCGGCAGCAACTTCTTGCCGGTCGGGCCGATCTGGATACTGGTGTCCATCTGAGGACACACCCCGCAGTCGAAGCACGGCGTCCAGCGGCAGTCCTCGACCTCGGTCTCGTCGAGCGAGTCCTGCCAGTCCTCCCAGAGCCAGTCCTTGTCGAGGCCGGAGTCCAGGTGGTCCCAGGGCAGGACCTCCTCGTAGGTCCGCTCGCGGGTGGTGTACCAGTCGACGTCCACGCCGTAGCCGGGCAGCGTCTTCTTGGCGGCGCTCATCCAGCGGTCGTAGCTGAAGTACTCGCGCCAGCCGTCGAAGCGGCCACCGGACTCGTAGACCGCGCGGATGACGGAGCCGACGCGGCGGTCGCCGCGCGAGAGCAGGCCCTCGACGATGCCGGGCTTGCCGTCGTGGTAGCGGAAGCCGATCGAGCGGCCGTACTTCTTGTCGCCCCGGATCTTGTCGCGGAGCTTGGCCAGCCGGGCGTCGGTCTCCTCGGCGCCGAGCTGCGGGGCCCACTGGAACGGCGTGTGCGGCTTGGGCACGAAGCCGCCGATGGAGACGGTGCAGCGGATGTCGTTCTGGCCGGAGACCTCGCGGCCCTTGGCGATCACGTTGACCGCCATGTCACCGATCTGGAGGACGTCCTCGTCGGTCTCCGTGGGCAGGCCGCACATGAAGTACAGCTTCACCTGGCGCCAGCCGTTGCCGTACGCGGTGGCGACGGTGCGGATGAGGTCCTCTTCCGAGACCATCTTGTTGATGACCTTGCGCATGCGCTCGGAGCCGCCCTCGGGGGCGAAGGTGAGGCCCGAGCGGCGGCCGTTGCGGGTCAGTTCGTTGGCCAGGTCCACGTTGAACGCGTCGACGCGGGTCGAGGGCAGCGAGAGGCCGATCTTGTCGTCGGTGTAGCGGTCGGCGAGGCCCTTGGCGATCTCGCCGATCTCGGTGTGGTCCGCGGAGGACAGCGAGAGCAGGCCGACCTCTTCGAAGCCGGTCGCCTTGAGGCCCTTGTCGACCATGTCGCCGATGCCGGTGATGCTTCGCTCCCGCACGGGGCGCGTGATCATGCCGGCCTGGCAGAAACGGCAGCCGCGGGTGCAGCCGCGGAAGATCTCGACGGACATCCGCTCGTGGACGGTCTCGGCGAGGGGGACGAGGGGCTGCTTGGGGTACGGCCACTCGTCGAGGTCCATCACGGTGTGCTTGGACACCCGCCACGGCACGCCCGACTTGTTGGGTACGACCCGGCCGATGCGCCCGTCCGGGAGGTATTCGACGTCGTAGAAGCGGGGGACGTAGACGCCGCCGGTCTTCGCGAGACGGAACAGCACCTCCTCGCGACCCCCCGGACGGCCCTCGGCCTTCCAGGCGCGGACGATCTCGGTGATCTCCAGGACGGCCTGCTCACCGTCGCCGATGACCGCGCAGTCGATGAACTCGGCGATCGGCTCCGGGTTGAACGCGGCGTGTCCGCCGGCCAGCACGATCGGGTCGTCGACCGTGCGGTCCCCGGCGTCCAGCGGGATGCCCGCGAGGTCCAGGGCCGTGAGCATGTTGGTGTAGCCGAGCTCGGTCGAGAAGCTCAGCCCGAAGACGTCGAACGCCTTGACCGGTCGGTGGCTGTCCACGGTGAACTGCGGGACGCGGTGCTCGCGCATCAGTTCTTCGAGGTCCGGCCACACGCTGTAGGTGCGCTCGGCGAGGACGCCCTGGCGTTCGTTGAGCACCTCGTAGAGGATCATGACGCCCTGGTTGGGGAGTCCGACCTCGTAGGCGTCCGGGTACATCAGCGCCCAGCGGACGTCGCATTCGTCCCACGGCTTGACGGTGGAGTTCAGCTCACCGCCGACGTACTGGATGGGCTTCTGCACATGCGGGAGCAGAGCTTCGAGCTGTGGGAAGACCGAATCGACAGACATCGCGCACTTTCGAGAGCCGGCAAGGGTGACCATCAAGCGTACCCCGCCGCTCAGCCTCTCAGCGCAGCCGTCAGACGTGGCCCCGACGCCCGCTTCCAGACGTGCGGCAGCTCCCGTTCCCGGTCGGCGGCGGCCGCTTCCTCCCGCCCGTACAGCAGTCCCCAGGTGAACGTCGGCTCGCCCGCCGCGTGTGCCTGGACGGCCAGGGCGCGCAGGGCGTCACGGGCCACCACGCTGTCCTGGTGGTCGCCGAGGAGGCTCTGCACGGCCTTCATCCGTTCGGCGATCCGCTTGGCCGGCTTCCCGAGCGCGGGCCGGGCCGCCTCCGCCGCGTAGCGGGCGCGTTTGGCGGCCTTGCGGGCGTCGTGCAGGGCGAGGTCCCTGGCGTGGCCGGGCGGGAGGTCCAGGGCGTGGCCGACGCGGGTCGCGAGGCGTTCGTAGTCCTTCAGCACGGCGCGGGGCAGTGCCCGTTCGGGGGTGTGGGAGGCGGCGGGCAGCAGCGGCGGGGCGGCGAGCAGGGTGTCGAGGCTCTCCAGGAGTGCCAGGTACCGCTTTCCGTCGAGTACGGCGACGGTCCGGCGCCGGGATCCGCCGCTGCGGGCCACCGACCAGATCCTGAGCCTGCCGCGGACGGGGCCGAGGAGCAGGGTGCGGGGCAGCTCGTCGAGGCCGGACCGCAGCCGGGCGCCGAGGACCTCCTGGTCGCGGTCGACGCCGAGTTCGGCCGCCAGCCACTTCAGCTCGTCGCCGACCGGATCGGTGACGTTCCGGTCGAGGACCTTCCGGTACGTCCGCAGCGCGCTGCGCAGGCGGCGGGTGGCGACGCGCATCTGGTGCACGGAGTCGGGGAGGTCGCGGCGTACGGCGGGGTCGAGGGCGACGATCGCCTCGGTCTGGCGGCGGAGGTACGCGAGGACGTGGTCGCCCGCGGTGGGGTGGGGGGTCTCCTCCCCCTCGTCCCGCTTCCGCTGCCCCTCCGGTGCGGTCTCGGCGAGCGCCCTGGCCAGCTTGGACGGCAGGGCGGAGGGGAGGACGCCGGCTTTGCGCAGCAGGCGTTCGACGGCGTCGAGGAGGGCGGGGTCGCCGTCGTCGGCGAGTTCGACCTCGATCTCGGTCCAGCCGGCCGTGCCCCCGGTGCCCGTGAGCCGGTCGGCCCGCACCGTGTCGACACTGGCCTCGGCGAGCAGCGCGCCGTCGGCGTCGAGCAGGTGGTGGACGTCACGGGTGGTGCGCAGCCGTACGACGGGGACGAGTTCGCTCCTTCGGACCCGGGAGCGGAGCAGTCCTGCGAGGGAGCGCGGGAGTGTGTCGGAGAGCGGTTCCCGCAGTTCGTCCCGGATGCCGGAGGCGACCGGGAATTTGAGGTGCCAGCCCGCGTCGCCGCCTCCGGTGCGGCGGCGCAGGGTGAGGGCGTCCGCCGCGAGCCGGAGGTCTGCGGTGTCGTAGTAGACGGCGTCCAGTTCGTCGGTGCCCCGGTGGTCGACGGCTGCGACACCGGCCGCCCGGCCGAGGTCGGGGAGCCGGGTCTCCGCGGTGGCTTCGTACTTCCGCTCGATCTCACGCTTCGAGTCCGCCATGAACCGAATCTAGACGTGTTGCGCCCGGATGGGCAGTGCTCTCGACCTGGATCAGGCGCTTATCGGGCGCTGCACCCTGATCGACTGGAGCAGTCCGACGGCGACCCAGACGGCGAACATCGAGGATCCTCCGTACGAGACGAACGGCAGGGGAAGCCCGGCGACCGGCATGATGCCGAGGGTCATCCCGATGTTCTCGAACGCCTGGAAGGCGAACCACGCGATGATCCCGGCGGCGACGATCGTGCCGTACAGCTCGGTCGTCTCGCGGGCGATCCGGCAGGCGCGCCACAGGACGATGCCGAGGAGGACGAGGATCAGCCCGGCGCCGACGAAGCCGAGCTCCTCGCCCGCGACGGTGAAGACGAAGTCGGTCTGCTGCTCGGGGACGAACTGGCCGGTGGTCTGCGTGCCCTGGAAGAGGCCGGTTCCGGTGAGGCCGCCGGAGCCGATCGCGATGCGTGCCTGGTTGGTGTTGTAGCCGACGCCCGCCGGGTCGAGTGCGGGGTTGGCGAAGGCGGCGAAGCGGGCGATCTGGTACTCGTCGAGGAGACCGAGCTGCCAGATGGCGACGGCGCCCGCCGTGCCCGCGCCGAGGAGGCCGAAGATCCAGCGGTTGGAGGCGCCGGAGGCGAGGAGCACACCGAGCACGATGACGACCATGACCATCACGGAGCCGAGGTCCGGCATGCCCATGACGACGGCCATCGGGACGGCGGCCAGAGCGAGGGCCTTGGCGACGGTGCGGTGGTCGGGGTGGAGCTGGTCCCCCGCGTCGACGCGCTCGGCCAGCAGCATCGCCATGACCAGAATGATGGTGATCTTGGTGAACTCGGACGGCTGGAGCGAGAAGCCGCCGCCGATGATGATCCAGGCGTGCGCGCCGTTGACGGTGGCGCCGAGCGGTGTGAGGACCGCCAGCACGAGGAGCACGGAGATGCCGTAGAGGATCGGGACGGCGCCGCGCAGCGTGCGGTGGCCGAGCCAGAGCGTGCCGACCATCAGGGCGAAGCCGATGCCGGTGTTGAGGGCGTGCCGGAACAGGAAGTAGTACGGGTCTCCGTGGGTGAGCGAGTCACGGCCGCGGGTGGCCGAGTAGACCAGCAGCGAGCCGATGAAGGAGAGCGCGATCGCGGCCCAGAGCATCGGCCAGTCGAGTTTGCGCATGACGGAGTCGCGGGCGACGAGTTTGCCCCAGGCGGAGCGTTCGGGGGCGTACCGCGAGACGGAGAAGCCTGCCATCAGTCACGCCTCCCGAGCACCGCTGCGAGGGTCTGCTCCTGCGGCGTCTTCTGCGAGTCCGGGTCGTACGGCTTGATCTGCGGGGCGTCGATCGAGCCGTCGTGCTGGATCTTCGGCAGGGACTTCTGCGGGGTGGGCAGCAGTGCCTTCTTGAGGTCCTGCTTGCCGGAGTCGTCGAGTCCGTAGAGCGCGTCGTAGATGTTGCGCACGGCGGGCCCGGAGGCGCCGGAGCCCGTACCACCCTGGGAGATCGTCATGACGATCGAGTAGTCCTTGGTGTACGTGGCGAACCACGACGTCGTCTGCTTGCCGTAGACCTCGGCGGTACCCGTCTTGGCGTGCATGGGGATCTTGTCCTGCGGCCAGCCGCCGAATCGCCAGGCGGCCGAACCGCGGGTCGCGACTCCGGCGAGGGCGCCGTCGATCTGGTTGCGGGTCTTGCGCGAGAAGGGCAGCTTCCCGTGCGACGTGGGCTTGATCTCCTGGACGGTCTTTCCGTCGCCGCTGACGATCGCCTTGCCGACGGTGGGGTCGTAGAGCGTGCCGCCGTTGGAGATCGCGGCGTAGATGGTCGCCATCTGGATCGGGGTGACGAGGGTGTCGCCCTGGCCGATCGAGTAGTTGACGGAGTCACCGGCGCGCATCTTGTTGCCTTCGAGGCAGTTCTCGTACGCGATCTTCTCGACGTACGAGCCGTCCTTCTTGCCCTGCTTGCACCAGGCGTCCTTGTTCGCCTTGTAGAAGTCCTGCTTCCACTTGCGGTCGGGAACGCGGCCGCTGACCTCGTTGGGGAGGTCGATGCCGGTCTCCTTGCCGAGGCCGAACTGGTGGGCGGTCTTGTAGAACCAGTCCTTGGCGTTCTTCTTCGGGCTCATGCCGCCGTCCTTCAGCCACTCCTTGTGCGCGATGCCGTAGTAGACGGTGTCGCAGGAGACTTCGAGGGCCCGGCCGATGGTGATGTCTCCGTAGCCCTGCGACTCGAAGTTCTTGAAGGTCTGGCCGCCGACGTTGTACGAGCTGGGGCAGGGGTAGTGGCCGTCGAAGGCGTAGCCGGCGTTGACCGCCGCGGTCGAGGAGATGACCTTGAAGATCGAGCCGGGGGCGGCCTGTCCCTGGATGGCCCGGTTCAGCAGCGGGAAGTTGGACTTCTTGCCGGTGAGTTTGGCGTAGTCCTTGGCGGAGATGCCGCCGACCCAGGCGTTGGGGTCGTAGTTGGGCAGTGAGGCCATCGCGACGACGCGGCCGGTCTTGGCCTCCATGACGACGACGGCGCCGGAGTCGGCCTTGTAGTTCTCGCCGGTGTTCTTGTCGAACGACTGGCGGGCGACCTTCATGGCCTCGTTGAGTTCGTACTCGGCAACGGCCTGGACCCGGGCGTCTATGGACGTGACGACGCTGGAGCCGGGCTCCGCCTCGTCGTTCTTCGCCTGGCCGATGACGCGGCCGAGGTTGTCGACCTCGTAGCGGGTGACCCCGGCCTTGCCGCGCAGTTCCTTGTCGTAGGTGCGTTCCAGGCCGGAGCGGCCGACCTGGTCGGAGCGCAGGTACGGCGAGTCGGTGTCCTGGGCCTTGGTGATCTCTTCGTCGGTGACGGGCGAGAGGTAGCCGAGGACCTGGGCGGTGTTGGCCTTGCCGGGTGCCGGGTAGCGCCGTACGGCGGTGGGCTCGGCGGTGATGCCGGGGAAGTCCTCGGCGCGTTCGCGGATCTGGAGGGCCTGCTGGGTGGTGGCCTCGTCGGTGACCGGGATCGGCTGGTAGGGCGAACCGTTCCAGCAGGGCTGCGGCGTCTTCGCGTCGCAGAGCCGGACCTTGTCGAGGACCTCCTGGGGCTCCATGTCGAGGACGCCGGCGAGCCGGGTCAGTACGCCCTTGCCGTCGTCCTCCATCTTCAACAGCTCGGTGCGGCTGGCGGAGACGACGAGGCGGGTCTCGTTGTCGGCGAGGGGCACGCCGCGCGCGTCGAGGATCGAGCCGCGGACGGCGGGCTGGACGACCTGCTGGACGTGGTTGTTCTTCGCCTCGTCGCTGTACTCCTGGCCGTTGCGGATCTGGAGGTACCACAGGCGTCCGCCGAGCGTGAGCAGCAGGGAGAAGACGAGGACCTGGATGACGACGAGACGGATCTGGACCCGCTGGGTGCGGCCGGTCTCGGGGATGTTGCTCACGGGGCGCCCCCGGTGGTGGTCGGGCCGGAGGTACGCGAGGTGTCCCCGCTGGGGTACCGCGTCACAGTCGCTTGACTCCCTTGATCCGTCCGGCGCGTGCCGCCCGGTTGCGGGCGGCCTTGATGCGCAGTCCGCCGCGCTGGCTGCCGATCCGCAGTCCGGTGCCGGAGGCCAGCCAGCCGGCGGCGACGTCGCCGCCGCCGGACGACTCGGCGAGCGGATCGTTCACCGTGCGTCTGGCGATCGCCATGATGAGGGGCACCACGAACGGCGCGAGGAGCAGGTCGTAGACGGCCGCGGTGAACAGCAGGCTGCCGAGGCCCACATGACGGGCCGCCGTGTCCCCGACGAGTGCGCCGACGAGTGCGTACAGCAGCGTCGAGCCGATCGCCGCGCCGACGACCGCGACCATCGGGACGAAGGCCGACTTGAGCTGCCCGTTCTCGGGCTTGACCAGTCCGGCGAGGTAGCCGATGACGCAGAGGACCAGCGCGTAGCGTCCGGCGGCATGGTCGGCGGGCGGTGCCAGGTCGGCGAGGAGGCCGGCGCCGAAGCCGATGAAGGCGCCGCTGACATGCCCGTACACGAAGGCGAGTCCGAGGACGACGAGGAGCAGCAGATCGGGCACGGCGCCGGGGAGTTGGAGGCGGGCGAGCACGGAGACCTGGACGACGAGGGCGAACACGACCAGGACGACGGAGAGCAGAGTCCGGTTCAAGCGCATGGGGATCAGCTCTACCTCTGCTCGTCTACCGCGTTGTCGACGCCCGGTGAAGCGTTCGGACTGTCGTTCGGGTTCGGGCTGTTGCTGGGGTCGGGACTCTCGTGGATGTTCCCGACGACGTTGCCCTCGGTGTCGACGATGTCGCCGTTGGGCGAGATCGTGACGGTGACGGTCGGGGTGGGCTTGGGCTTGGCGGGCTTGGTGGGTGCCTTCGGCAGGACCAGGTCGCGGGGGTCCTCGCGGGGGGCCTGGACGACGACGCCGACGATGTCGAGCTTGGTGAACCCGACGAACGGGCGGACGTAGACCGTACGGGTCAGGCCGCCGCCGGACGGGTCGACGCGGACGACCTCGCCGACCGGGACGCCGGGCACGAACGGCTTGTTCTTGCTGGAGCCGAAGGTGACGAGGCGGTCCCCCTTGTTCACCTTGGCCTTGCCGTTGAGGAACTGGACGGACAGCGGCTGGGTTCCCTGGCCCGTGGCGAAGCCCAGCTCGTCGGTCTTCTCCATACGGGTGCCGACGGTGAAGTCGGGGTCGTTGGCGAGGAGCACCGTGGCGGTGTCCGGGCCGACGGTGGTGATCCGGCCGACGAGACCGTCGCCGTTGATGACGGTCATGTCGCGCTTGATGCCGTCGTCGGAGCCCGCGTCGATCGTGACCGTCCAGGAGAAGCCCTGGGCCGCTCCTATGGCGATGACCTCGGCGGCCTTGATGCCGTACTGTCCGGCGGCCGACTTCTTCAGCATCTTGTCGAGTTCGCGGACCCGGTTGCGGTTCTGGTCGTCGCTGCCGAGCTTCGTCTTGAGCGCGGCGTTCTGCTGCTCCAGTTGCGCGATGCGGTTGTGCCGTGTGCCGGAGTCGCGTACCGCCCCTATGGCGTTGCCCACCGGGTCGACGGCCGTCGCCACTCCGTTCTCGACCGGCCCGAAGACCGTGGCGGCGGCCCGCCGGGCACCGTCCACGGGTGACTCCTCACCGCCGCGGATGTCCACCGTGATCAATGCGAACGCGATGGCGATCAGCAGCACCAGGAGCAGCCGGCTCTCTCGTGTGTCCCTCACGTGCGGCGGCCGTGCCTTCCTCGTCGGAATGTTCGTGCCTGTATATCAACGTTCGGCCGTACGCAGCGGCAGTGGTCCGCGCGGCAGACCGCATGTCGCGTACGTCCGCGAGCCGTGCCGTGGACGCCCACGAGCCGTGCCGTGGACGTCTGCGGGGCCGGGCCTGCTACCTGCGGGGCTGGGCGTCCAGCACCTGCTGGAGCGCCTCGAACTCCTCGACGCACTTGCCGGATCCGAGCGCCACCGAGTCCAGCGGGTCCTCGGCGATGTGGATCGGCATGCCGGTCTCGCGGCGCAGCCGCTCGTCCAGTCCGCGCAGCAGCGCGCCGCCGCCGGTCAGGACGATGCCGCGGTCCATGACGTCACCGGACAGCTCGGGCGGGCACTTGTCGAGCGTGGTCTTCACGGCGTCGACGATCGCGTTGACCGGCTCCTCGATGGCCTTGCGGACCTCGGCGGCCGAGATGACCACGGTCTTGGGCAGTCCCGAGACCAGGTCACGACCGCGGATCTCGGTGTGCTCCTCCTTGTCCATGTCGTACGCCGAACCGATCGTGATCTTGATCTGTTCGGCGGTGCGCTCACCCAGGAGGAGCGAGTACTCCTTCTTGATGTGCTGGATGATCGCGTTGTCCAGCTCGTCACCGGCGACCCGGATCGACTGGGCAGTGACGATTCCGCCGAGCGAGATGACCGCGACCTCGGTGGTGCCGCCGCCGATGTCGACGACCATGTTGCCGGTGGCCTCGTGGACCGGCAGCCCGGAGCCGATGGCCGCCGCCATGGGCTCCTCGATGATGTGCACCTGGCGCGCGCCGGCCTGCGTCGACGCCTCGATGACGGCACGTCGCTCGACTCCGGTGATGCCGGAGGGCACGCAGACGACGACCCGCGGGCGGGCCAGGTAGCGGCGCTTGTGGATCTTCAGGATGAAGTAGCGGAGCATGCGCTCCGTGATCTCGAAGTCGGCGATGACGCCGTCCTTCAGGGGCCGCACGGCAACGATGTTGCCCGGCGTGCGCCCGATCATCTTCTTGGCCTCGGACCCGACCGCCAGGATTCCGCCGGTGTTGGTGTTGATGGCCACGACGGACGGCTCGTTCAGAACGATGCCGCGCCCCCTGACGTACACCAGCGTGTTGGCAGTCCCGAGGTCGATAGCCATGTCACGGCCGATGAACGACATTGAGTTCCCCTTGTTCCCCATGAGGATGCGTCGGGCCTTCCGAGAAAGCGATGATGGCTTGTTCTGGTCGGCGAGGTGAGCGCGGCGGGTGTGGAAGATTCCATCGTAGTGCCGTGAGCACGGCCACCGCGCGAGGGGCCTTCGCCGGTGTGGGCGGAACGGGTGGCCGTCCCACTCATGGTGACGTTACGTCGGAGTGATGCGTTCCCGCGATCCACGACCCTATGCCGAAGGGCGACCGAATTAATTCGGTCGCCCCAGGTCATCAGCGGCTGAACGGCTGATCCGAGGTCAGGAGAGCCCCGGGAAGAAAAGCTTCAGTTCGCGCTCCGCGGACTCCTCGGAGTCCGACGCGTGGATGAGGTTCTCCCGGGTGATCGTGCCGAAGTCACCACGGATCGAGCCGGGCGCGGCGGCGATCGGGTCGGTGGGGCCGGTCAGTGTACGGACGCCCTCGATGACCCGCTCGCCCTCGGCGACCAGCGCCACGATCGGGCCGGACTGCATGAACTCGACGAGCGGCTCGTAGAACGGACGCCCGACGTGCTCCGCGTAGTGCTGCTCCAGCGTGGCGCGGTCGAGGGTGCGCAGCTCCATTGCGGTGATCCGCCAGCCGGCCTTGCGCTCGATCCGCCCGACGATCTCGCCGACGAGTCCGCGCCGGACGGCGTCGGGCTTGAGGAGGACGAGGGTGCGCTGGGTCATGGTGTGCGGCTCCTTGCAGGCAAGCGGGTGCGGTGAGGCGAGGCTACAGGGGTACGGTGACGGGCCCGCGGCCGGGTTTGGCCCCGGGGCACCGGATCAGCCACCGGCGGGGCTGTCGGCCGCCTCCTGTGCGGTCGCCCAGCGGGCCTTCGCCTCGTCGATCTTGCGGCCGTAGTGCACCGAGGCCCACCACAGTGCGCCGAAGACCACGCCGAGGATGAACATCATGGGGACGAAGAAGCCGCTGAGCACCAGGGCGATCTGCAGCACCCAGCCGAGCTGCACCCCGCCCGGGCGGCTGATCATCCCGCAGAGCAGCACGGACAGCAGCATGCCGATGCCGCAGACCGTCCAGACCGTGGCGTTCGTCAGGTCGTCGGACTTCATCGCGACGAGTCCGGCGAAGCCGATCACGAAGAACTCGCCGATCAGTGTCGATGCACAGAGCGTACGCACGTCGGTCAGTGCCTTCCCAGGAGCAGTCGGGCCTCGCCGACCGTGATCACGGAACCGGTCACCAGGACTCCGGCTCCCGCGTACTCGTCCTCTTCCTCGGCGAGGGTGATCGCCGCCTCCAGCGCGTCGTCGAGGCGTGGTTCGACCTGGACGCGCTCGTCGCCGAAGACCTCGACGGCGACGGCGGCCAGCGCGTCGGCGTCCATCGCGCGGCTGCTGGAGTTCTGGGTGATGACGACCTCGGCGAAGATCGGCTCGAAGGCTTCGAGGAGCCCCTTGACGTCCTTGTCGCCGCTGGCGCCGACGACCCCGATCAGCCGGGAGAAGCCGAACGCCTCGGAGAGCCCGTCGGCGGTGGCACGGGCGCCCGCCGGGTTGTGGGCCGCGTCCAGGACGACGGTCGGGCTGGAGCGGACGACTTCGAGGCGGCCCGGCGAGATCACCGAGGCGAAGGCCCGGCGGACCGTCTCCGCGTCGAGCGCCCCGGGCTGCTCGGCACCGATCCCGAAGAACGCCTCCACGGCGCAGAGCGCCACCGCCGCGTTGTGCGCCTGGTGGGCGCCGTACAGCGGGAGGAAGACCTCCTCGTACTCGCCGCCGAGTCCGCGCAGCGTCAGCAGCTGCCCGCCGACGGCGATCTCGCGGGAGACGACGCCGAACTCCATGCCCTCGCGGGCGACCGTCGCATCGACCTCGACGGCCTTCTTCAGCATCACCTGCGCGGCGTCGACCGGCTGCTGCGCGAGGATGACCGTGGCGCCCCGCTTGATGATCCCGGCCTTCTCACCCGCGATCTCGGCCGGCGTATTGCCCAGCCGGTCGGTGTGGTCCAGCGAGATGGGGGTGACGACGGCGACGGAGGAGTCGATGACGTTCGTCGCGTCCCAGGTGCCGCCCATGCCGACCTCGACGACGGCGACATCGACCGGCGCGTCGGCGAAGGCCGCGTACGCCATGCCCGTCAGCACCTCGAAGAAGGAGAGCCGGTACGGCTGCTGGGCGTCGACCATCTCCACGTACGGCTTGATGTCCTGGTACGTCTCGATGAACCGCTCGGGATCCATCGGGGATCCGTCCAGACTGATCCGCTCGGTGATCGACTGGACGTGCGGCGAGGTGTAGCGGCCGGTACGCAGATCGAAGGCGCCGAGCAGGGCCTCGATCATGCGGGCCGTGCTCGTCTTGCCGTTGGTCCCGGTGATGTGGATCGAGGGGTACGCGCGCTGCGGCTCGCCGAGCACGTCCATCAGCGCGGCGATGCGCGTGACGGAGGGCTCCAGCTTGGTCTCGCCCCAGCGACCGGCGAGCTCCTGCTCCACCGCCCGCAGTGCCTTGTCCACCTCGGGGTCGGCGGGGCGGGCGGGGACGTCCTGACCCTGCGGCGGTCCGGAACGGGCGCGCAGCGTACGGCTCCCGGCCTCGATCACCGCCAGGTCGGGATCGCGCTGGGTCGCTTCGTCGACGATCTCCGCGAAGGTCTCGTCGGGATCGGAGGCGTCGTGCGGGTCGGAAGGGCGGGGCTCACTCACGGGGCCAGTCTACGGATGGGCGCGGACATCGCGCGCAGCGCCCGGTGGTGCGGGGGGCCGGGCCCGGCCGTACGCGGACGGCGAAGCCCCCGCACGGCCTGCTGAGGGCGTGCGGGGGCTTCGTCCCGGGTGGTCAGCCCTGCGGCAGATTCGCCAGCTGGGCGGTGATCCGCTCGATGTCCGCCTCGGCCTTGGCGAGCCGGCCGCGGATCTTGTCGACCACGTTGTCCGGGGCCTTGCCGAGGAACGCCTCGTTGGAGAGCTTGCCGACCGCCTGCGCCTTCTCCTTCTCGGCGGCGCCCAGGTCCTTCGTCAGGCGCTTGCGCTCGGCCTCGACGTTGATCGTGCCGGACAGGTCGAGGGCGACCGTGGCCCCGGCGACCGGCAGGGTGGCGGTCGCCTGGAAGCCGTCACCGGCGGGCTGCAGGCGCAGCAGCTGGCGGATGGCGGCCTCGTGCGGGGCGAGCGCGGTGCCGGTCAGGGTGAGCTGGGCCGGGACCTTCTGGCCGGGCTGCAGGCCCTGGTCGGAGCGGAACCGGCGGACCTCGGTGACGACCTGCTGGACGAGTTCGATCTCTCGCTCGGCCGCGTCGTCGCGGAACCCGGAGTCGCTCGGCCAGTCGGCGATGACGACGGACTCCCGGCCGGTGAGCGCGGTCCAGAGCGTCTCCGTGACGAACGGGACGACCGGGTGCAGCAGTCGCAGCATGACGTCGAGGACCTCACCGAGGACCCGGCCCGAGACCTCGGCCGGCTTGCCGCCCGCGAAGAACGTGGTCTTGGACAGTTCGACGTACCAGTCGAAGACCTCGTCCCAGGCGAAGTGCCGCAGTGCCTCGCTGAGCTTGGAGAACTGGAAGTCGTCGTAGTACGCGTCGACTTCGGCGACGGTCTTGCCCAGGCGGGAGAGGATCCAGCGGTCGGTCACCGACATCTCGTCGGCGGACGGCAGTTCGCCCTCGATCGTCGCGCCGTTCATCAGGGCGAAGCGGGTGGCGTTCCAGATCTTGTTGGCGAACTTGGCGGAACCCTGGACCCACTCCTCGCCGATCGGGACGTCGGTGCCGGGGTTGGCACCGCGCGCCAGGGTGAAGCGCAGCGCGTCGGAGCCGTACTTGTCCATCCAGTCCAGCGGGTTGACGACGTTGCCGAACGACTTCGACATCTTCTTGCCGAACTCGTCACGGACCATGCCGTGCAGGACGATGGTCTTGAAGGGCGGGACGCCGTCGTTGACGTAGAGGCCGAACATCATCATCCGGGCGACCCAGAAGAAGAGGATGTCGTAGCCGGTGACCAGGACGGAGTTCGGATAGAACTTCGCGAGGCTGTCGGTCCGCTCGGGCCAGCCGAGGGTGGAGAACGGCCACAGCCCGGAGGAGAACCAGGTGTCCAGGACGTCAGTGTCCTGCGTCCAGCCCTCGCCGGTGGGGATCTCGTCGTCCGGTCCGACGCAGACGACCTCGCCGTTCGGGCCGTACCAGACGGGGATGCGGTGGCCCCACCAGAGCTGGCGCGAGATCGTCCAGTCGTGGAGGTTGTCGACCCAGTCGAAGTACCGCTTCTCCATCTCCTGCGGGTGGATCGTGACGCTGCCGTCGCGGACGGCGTCACCGGCCGCCTTGGCGAGCGGCGCGACCTTGACCCACCACTGGAGCGACAGCCGGGGCTCGATGGTGGTCTTGCAGCGCGAGCAGTGGCCGACGGAGTGGAGGTACGGGCGCTTCTCGGTGACGATCCTGCCCTCGGCGCGCAGTGCGCCGACGATGGCGGAGCGGGCCTCCAGACGGTCCAGGCCCTCGAAGGGGCCGGGGACGGTGATGACGGCGCGCTCGTCCATGACCGTGAGGAACGGCAGGTCGTGACGCTTGCCGATCTCGAAGTCGTTCGGGTCGTGGGCGGGGGTCACCTTGACGGCGCCGGTGCCGAACTCCGGGTCGACGTGGTGGTCCGCGACGACGGGGATCGTGCGGTCGGTCAGCGGCAGCTTGATCTGCCTGCCGACGAGGTGCCGGTAGCGCTCGTCGTCGGGGTGGACGGCGACCGCGGTGTCACCGAGCATCGTCTCGGCGCGGGTCGTGGCGACGACGATCGTGTCGTCACCGTCCCCGTACGTCATGGAGACGAGCTCGCCGTCGTCGTCCTGGTACTCGACCTCGATGTCGGAGATCGCGGTCAGACAGCGCGGGCACCAGTTGATGATGCGCTCGGCGCGGTAGATCAGGCCGTCGTCGTACATCTGCTTGAAGACGGTCTGGACGGCGGTGGACAGGCCCTCGTCCATGGTGAAGCGCTCACGGGACCAGGCGACGCCCTCGCCGAGCCGGCGCATCTGGCCGGAGATCTGGCCGCCGGACTCGTTCTTCCACTTCCAGACGCGTTCGACGAACGCCTCACGGCCCAGGTCGTGGCGGGACTTGCCCTCCTTGGCCAGCTCACGCTCGACGACGTTCTGGGTGGCGATGCCGGCGTGGTCCATCCCGGGCTGGTACAGCGCCTCGAAACCCTGCATGCGCTTGCGGCGGACGAGGGCGTCGATCAGCGTGTGCTCGAAGGCATGCCCCAGGTGCAGGCTGCCCGTGACGTTCGGCGGCGGAATGACGATGGAGTACGGCGGCTTGTCGCTGTGCTCGTCGGCTTCGAAGTAACCACGTTCTACCCAGCGCTCATACAGCTTCCCCTCTACCTCGGCCGGTGTGTACTGGGTCGGCAGTTCGGGGTTGCTGGCTGGCGTCTGCTGAGTGTTCTCGGTCACGGGGGACAGTTTAGAGCCGTCGCGGTCGTGCATTGAAACGGGATTGTTCAGTAACGGTGTGCCTCCCGGCGCCCCACGACGGCGGACCTTCCGTCAAAATGTTCGAAACGCATAAGCATCACGAACAGGGGACACCGCTCATGAGCTACAACCAGCCGGGCCCGTACGGCGGCCAGCCTCCGCAGGGTCAGCCCGGCCCGTACGGCGGCCAGCCGCCTCAGGGGCAGCCGGGCCCGTACGGCGGTCAGCCTCCGCAGGGTCAGCCGGGCCCCTACGGCCAGCAGCCCGGACCGTACGGCGGCCAGCCTCCGCAGGGCCAGCCGGGTTACGGGTACCCGCAGCAGGCTCCCCCAGGTGTCCCGCCGCAGCAGCCGGGCTACGGCTACCCGCCGGCCCAGCAGCCGGGCCCGTACGGCCAGCAGCCGCCCACGCCCCCGTACGGTGGCCCGCAGTACGGCGGCCAGCCGCCGTACCCCCCGGCCCAGCCGAAGAAGAAGACGGGCCTGATCATCGGTGGCGTGGTCGTGGCGCTGGCGGTCATCGCGGGCGGGGTGTACTTCCTGACGTCGGGCGGCGGCGCGAGCAACAGTGATGTGGCGGACTCCACCAAGGGCTACAAGCTGACGCCGGCCGCGTCGGTGGGCGAGTACAAGAAGGAGTCGTCGGGTTCGACTGCGTCGGCGCCGTTGACCGGTGAGAGCAAGACGAAGGCCGAGGGCATGGGGATCAAGGATCCTCAGCAGACGGTGGCGCAGTACAGCATGGGTGACCAGAAGAACCAGCTGAGCGTCAAGGGCCTCACGCTCCAGGGCATTTGGGGTGACGTCACCGACCCGGCGAAGGTCATCGACAGTTCGTTCGCGAACAAAGAGAACGAAATGAAGCAGGAGAAAGACACCACAGGCATGGAGTACTCCCTCGTCGGCAGCCCGAAGGCGGTGACCCCGTCCGGGTTCGAGGGAGCGCTGATGAAGTGCCAGGACATCAAGGTGACCAACAGCAAGGGTGACGGAACCGCCCAGAACGGACCCAAGGAGTTCACCATCCCCACATGCGTCTGGGCCGACTACAGCACGGTCGGCGTGGTGAGCGGTGTCGACGTCGCGCTCTCCATGGCCGGCAAGGGCATGTCCCAGGACGATGTGGCCGCGCTGGCCGCCAAGCTCTACAACACCTCCCGCACCAAGGTCTGATCACGGCAACACCGAAGGGGCGCCCGCCAGTTCACCTGGCCGGGCGCCCCTTCGGTCTGTTCCGGGGACGGCTACGCGGACTTCTCGTGCCGTCCGTCGTCACCCTTGCCGATCGTCCGCGGCTCGCGCGGGACCAGGGTCGGGTTGACGTTGTTGCGGACCACGTCGGCCGTGATGACGACGCGGGCGACGTCCTTGCGGGACGGCACCTCGTACATCACGGACTGGAGGACCTCTTCCATGATGGCCCGCAGGCCACGCGCGCCGGTGCCGCGCAGGATCGCCTGGTCGGCGATGGCCTCCAGGGCCGGGCGGTCGAAGTCCAGCTCGACACCGTCGAGTTCGAACAGCCGCTGATACTGCTTCACCAGCGCGTTGCGCGGCTCGACGAGGATCTGCAGCAGCGCCTCGCGGTCCAGGTTGTGCACCGAGGTGAGGACGGGCAGCCGGCCGATGAACTCCGGGATCATCCCGAACTTCACCAGGTCCTCCGGCATGACCTCCTGGAACTGGTCACTCGCCTCGATCTCCCGCTTGGAGCGGATCGTGGCGCCGAAGCCGATGCCCTTGGCACCCGCGCGCGACTCGATGATCCTCTCCAGGCCGGAGAAGGCGCCGCCCACGATGAACAGCACGTTCGTCGTGTCGATCTGGATGAACTCCTGGTGCGGGTGCTTCCGGCCGCCCTGCGGCGGTACGGAGGCGGTGGTGCCCTCCAGGATCTTCAGCAGGGCCTGCTGGACGCCCTCGCCGGAGACATCGCGGGTGATCGACGGGTTCTCGCTCTTGCGGGCGACCTTGTCGATCTCGTCGATGTAGATGATCCCGGTCTCGGCCTTCTTGACGTCGTAGTCCGCGGCCTGGATCAGCTTCAGCAGGATGTTCTCGACGTCCTCGCCGACATAGCCGGCCTCCGTCAGCGCCGTCGCGTCGGCGATGGCGAACGGGACGTTGAGCATGCGGGCCAGGGTCTGCGCGAGGAGCGTCTTGCCGGAGCCCGTGGGGCCCAGCAGCAGGATGTTGGACTTGGCCAGCTCGATGGCGTCGTCCCGGCCCTGCGCGCCGCCGTTCTCGCCGGCCTGGACGCGCTTGTAGTGGTTGTACACAGCGACCGAGAGGGCCTTCTTCGCGGGCTCCTGCCCGACGACGTACCCCTCAAGGAACTCGTAGATCTCGCGCGGCTTGGGGAGTTCCTCCCACCGCACCTCGGAGGTCTCCGCGAGCTCCTCCTCGATGATCTCGTTGCAGAGATCGATGCACTCGTCGCAGATGTACACACCGGGTCCCGCGATGAGCTTCTTCACCTGCTTCTGGCTCTTTCCGCAGAACGAGCACTTGAGCAGATCGCCGCCATCACCGATGCGTGCCACGAGGTGCTTCCCCTTCGCCTGGGAGCAGCTTTGGTTCAGCGGCTCCTGGTGCCTCTATCCGACGGTACCTTGCCTTGCCCCCCGTTCGGGCCCCCCTTGGCGCGGTTCACACCGCCGATGCGGTGCGAACCGGCCGCGCCAAGGGGTGAAGACCGACGTCAGACGGCCGTGGCCGCCTGCTTGCGGGTCGACACGATCTGGTCGATGAGACCGTAGGCGAGGGCGTCCTCGGCGGTCAGAATCTTGTCACGCTCGATGTCGTCGCGGATCTTGTCCAGCGGCGTGGTGGAGTGCTTGGCCAGCATCTCCTCCAGCTGGGTACGCATCCGCAGGATCTCGTTGGCCGCGATCTCCAGGTCGGAGAGCTGCTCGCGGCCCGTCTGCGAGGACGGCTGGTGGATCAGCACACGGGCGTTGGGCAGCGCCAGCCGCTTGCCGGGCGTACCCGCGGCGAGCAGCACGGCCGCGGCGGAGGCCGCCTGGCCCATGCAGACCGTCTGGATGTCCGGCTTCACGAACTGCATCGTGTCGTAGATCGCGGTGAGCGCCGTGAACGAGCCGCCGGGGCTGTTGATGTAGATCGAGATGTCGCGGTCCGGGTCCATCGACTCCAGGCACAGCAGCTGCGCCATGACGTCGTTGGCCGAGGCGTCGTCGATCTGCACGCCGAGGAAGATCACGCGCTCTTCGAAGAGCTTCGCGTACGGGTCGTACTCACGCACGCCCTGCGAGGTGCGCTCCACGAAGCGCGGCACGATGTAGCGGTTGTCCACCTGCGGGCCCGTGTAGAGGCCGCTCGCGGAGGCGCCGGGGAAGTTGTTCATGTGGGTGTTCACCATCCTGGTGGCGTTCTGTGGCTGGGTTTCTCGGCGTACGAGAGGTGCGCGGGGCGGTGGAGCCGGATCCGGTGGTGACCGGATCAGGCGCCGGTGCCGCCGCCGCCCGGAACGCCCGACGCGATCGAGATGATCTCGTCGATGAGGCCGTACTCCTTGGCCTCCTCCGCGGTGTACCAGCGGTCGCGGTCGCCGTCGCGGATGATCGTCTCGACCGTCTGGCCGGAGTGGCGGGCGGTGATCTCAGCCATGCGCCGCTTGGTGCGCAGCAGGTACTGGGCCTGGATCTTGATGTCCGAGGCCGTACCGCCGATGCCGGCCGAACCCTGGTGCATGAGGATGTCGGTGTTCGGGAGCGCGAAGCGCTTGCCCGCGGTGCCGCCGGTGAGCAGGAACTGGCCCATCGAGGCCGCCATGCCCATACCGATGGTGACCACGTCGTTCGGGATGTACTGCATGGTGTCGTAGACCGCCATGCCTGCCGTCACCGAACCGCCGGGGCTGTTGATGTAGAGGTAGATGTCCTTCTCCGGCTCAGCGGCGAGGAGAAGCAGCTGCGCCGTGATCTTGTTGGCGATCTCATCGTCGACCTGCTGACCGAGGAAGATGATGCGCTCGCCGAGCAGCCGGCTGTAGACCTGGTCACCGAGGCCTCCACCGAGGGACGGCTCTCCGGCGGCGTAGGGCATCAGATTCGTCACGTATCCACCTGCTCGTCTCTGACGGCTCCGGCCGTCTCAGCGTCTTCGTACCGGGTGGGGCGGGGGCTCCCCTGCCCTTCCTATTCATGGACCCTAACGCGCAGGTGGGACAACGCCATCCCGCTTCCGCAACTGTTCGCTGGGAGCGCAAGCTCCGCAGTCCGCACAAGGGTTGTGGGGCACCGTGCGCCGTACGACGACGGGCTCCGGACGCGGGGAGCGTCCGGAGCCCGTCGTACGGGTTCAGCGCGAGGCTCAGGCCTCGGTCTTCTCGTCGATGGCCTCTTCCTCGTCGTCCTCCAGGTCGACGATCTCACCCTTGGTGTCGACGACCTTGGCGGCCTCGACGACCACGGCCAGCGCCTTGCCGCGGGCGACCTCGCCGACGAGCATCGGCACCTGGCCGCCCTCGACGACGGCCTGGGCGAACTGGTCGGGGCTCATGCCGGAGGAAGCAGCGCGCCGCATGAGGTGCTCGGTGAGCTCCTCCTGGTTGACGTTCAGCTTCTCCTTGTTGACGATCTCGTCCAGCAGGAACTGGGTCTTGATGCCCTTGGTCGCCTGCTCGGAGGTCTCGGCCTCGAACTCCTCGACCGTCTTGCCCTGGATCTCCAGGTACTTGTCGAGGGTCAGACCCATCTGACCGAGCTGGTGGTGCTCCAGGTTGTGCTTGCGGGTCTGGACCTCGTCCGCGAGCAGCTTCTCCGGGATCGGGATCTCGGCCAGCTTCAGCAGCTCGTCGAGCACGCGCTCCTGGGCCTGGGTGGCCTGGTCGTACTGCTTGGTGCTCTCCAGGCGCTTGCGGCTGTCGGCCTTCAGCTCGTCGAGGGTGTCGAACTCGCTCGCCATCTGGGCGAAGTCGTCGTCCAGCTCGGGGAGCTCGCGGGCGGCGACGGCGGTGACCTTGACGGTGACCTCTGCCTCCTTGCCCTCGGCCGAGCCGCCCTTCAGCTCGGAGGTGAAGGTGGCCTCGCCACCCGCCTCCAGGCCGGTGACGGCGGCGTCGATGCCGTCGAGGAGCTCACCGGAACCGATGGTGTACGAGACACCGTCGGCCACGCCGTCCTCCAGGACCTCGCCGTCGACCTTGGCCTCCAGGTCGATCGTCACGACGTCGCCCTCGGCGGCGGCGCGCTCGACCGGGTTGGTGGAGGCGAAGCGCTCGCGCAGCTGCTCCACGGCCTTCTCGATGTCCTCGTCGCTGACTTCGAGGGCGTCGACGGTGACCTCGATGCCGGAGTAGTCCGGGATCTCGATCTCGGGGCGTACGTCAACCTCGGCGGTGAAGGCCAGCAGCTCGCCGTCCTTCAGCTCGGTGATGTCGACCTCGGGCTGGCCGAGGACGTTGAGCTCACCCTCGTTGACAGCCTCGGTGTAGAACTTCGGGAGGGCGTCGTTGACGGCCTCCTCCAGCACCGCACCGCGGCCGAACCGCTGGTCGATGATCCGGGCAGGGATCTTGCCCTTGCGGAAGCCCTTCACCGTGACCTGCTGGTTGATCTTCTTGTACGCCGCGTCGAGGCTGTCCTTGAGCTCCTCGAAGGGCACCTCGACAGTGAGCCGAACCCGGGTCGGGTTCAGGGTCTCCACGGCGCTCTTCACGGTTCGGTCTCCTTGGTGGCTGACTTCTTGGGGTTCTGCTCCGCCGCCCCGGAGGCGGCTTCGCGGACCGAGCCCGGTACATCAGACACACGGGCACGCATTTTGCATAGTAACGGCAAGGAGACGCACTCCCACAATGCGCTCCCGCAGGCGGTCTGCGATCTTGCTTGCGGGCTTTCGGTCCTGCCGGTGGTCGGGGTGGCCGGATTCGAACCGACGACCTTCCGCTCCCAAAGCGGACGCGCTACCAAGCTGCGCCACACCCCGTCGGTGCGACACGTAGGGTACATGCAGAGAGGCAGTGCATCCGCCGCTTTGCGCGGGCGGCACCGCACGCGACAGTCGGACGATCGCCACGCGGTGTGCGGGCAACGCCCACGACCCGCTACGATGCTTCTCGTTGCCGCCGGTCCCCGGACCAGCGGTGCGGTGCTTGCGGGCGTAGCTCAATGGTAGAGCCCTAGTCTTCCAAACTAGCTACGCGGGTTCGATTCCCGTCGCCCGCTCCACGCTGGGCCCGGCCCGACGAATTCCTCGTCGGGCCGGGCCTTTCGCGTTGCGGCCGGGGCGCGTCGAGGCACGGATCGCCATTCCCGGAATCACGGAATCACGGCATCCCGAAGCACGGATCGCGGTCGTCGACGCGCGCTCGCGGAGTCATCGCGGTGCGTCGACGCGCGCTCGCGGATCGGGAGCGCCGAAGCCCGGATCGGGGCGCGGCCGGGTCAGAAGCTGATCTGGTTGATGGTCTCGGCTATCGAGTCCATGAACCTGTTGATCGACGGCGCCAGGCCGGTCGATGCGAGGAAGAAGCCGAAGAGCACCGCGACGATCGCGGGCCCGGGCTTGATGGAGCCGCCTCGGATCAGGACCACCAGGATGATCGCCAACAGAAGCACCACAGACAGTGAAATGGCCACGACTGATCACACCTTTGGTCGGTCCGCCTTGCCGGCCCGGAGGCGTGCGGCCGAGCACCCCTCCGTTCCACCCATCGTGCCACCAACTCCCCCCTTGTCGCTGCCAGGTGACGGATCGAACGGGCGGGATCGCGCCATCCTTGCGCCCCCCTGTGCGCCTGGGGGCGCACGGCTGCACACGAGAGGTGGCACGGAATATCGCCGGGACGCCACGCACCTGTGAGTCGCTTGTGAATCGAATAATCACAACAGCGAGGCGACGCAACGGTTTCCATACCCGCACACTTCATTCACATGGAATTCCACGACATGGTGCGATGAAATTCACTCACCTCGACAGCCTGCCGCTATGCCCTATTTAAGGTGGATGAATCGGGGCATAGCGGGCGGTTTTCGGCGGTTTCGCTTTTGATTGGACGCGGACACGCAATATCCGAGGACGGTTTTACGAATTGCAATCGGGGCGTCTAAGGTGCTTTAGATGTTCCACGCTCCGAACGTATTTCAGAGGGCCCCGCTCCCATCAGCGACCCGGGAGTCGGAGCCCAGACGTCAAGGGACGACGACCACCACCGCGCCACCTCCGGCAACGGTAACGAACAAGCCTTCGACCACCCCGCCGGCGAAGAAGCGCGACGCCTACTTCGACAACGTCAAATACCTGGCCATCGTGCTTGTCGCGGTGGCCCACGCGTGGGAACCGGTGATGGACGGCAGCCGGACCACCCGCGCGCTGTACATGGTCGCGTACACCTTTCACATGCCGGCGTTCATCATCGTCTCCGGCTATTTCTCCCGCTCGTTCGACATGTCGGCCCCCAAGGTAAAACGCCTGGTCACCGGCGTCGCCGTGCCGTATGTGGTGTTCGAGACGGCGTATTCGCTGTTCAAGCGGTACGCGGACCACTCGCCCGATCAGCCGATCAGTCTGACCGACCCCTTGTATCTCACCTGGTTCCTGGTCGCTCTGTTCATCTGGCGGATCACCACACCGCTGTGGCAGGCGCTGCGCCATCCACTGCCGGTGGCACTCGTCATCGCCGTGCTCGCTTCTTTCTCCCCGACGATCGGCGATGATCTCGATCTCCAGCGCGTTCTGCAGTTCCTGCCGTTCTTCGTGCTGGGGCTCCAACTCAGGCCCGAGCATTTCGAGCTGGTCCGTCGGCGTGAGGTGCGGATGCTCGCGCTCCCGCTGTTCGCCGGGGGCCTGGCTCTCGCGTACTGGCTCGCGCCACGCATGCAGTTGGGCTGGTTCTACCGCAGCAACAGCGCTCAGGAGATGGGCGCTCCGTGGTGGTCCGGCGCCGTGATGACACTCGTGATGTTCGCGTGCGCGCTGCTGCTCACCGTCGCTTTCCTGTCCTGTGTGCCGACCCGCCCCATGTGGTTCACGGTGCTCGGCGCCGGAACGATCTGCGGCTACCTGCTGCACGGATTCCTGATCAAGGGCGCCGGATACGCCGGGGTCTTCGACGCCCACGCGTGGCTCGCCGCGCCCGGCGGTCTGGTCCTCGTCTCCGTGGTCGCGGCCGGTGCCGTGACTCTGCTGTGCACGCCGCCGGTACGGCGGGTGCTGCGTCCGCTGACCGAGCCGGACATGAACTGGGCGTTCCGGCGCAACGCGTCCAGACTCTGATCCGTCCTCGATCCGACTTCGATCCGTCCTCGATCCGTGCTCGTCCGAACCCCCGGTCCGCCGTTGCCCGGACTCCGGTCGGAGTGGATCAGCCCTTCGCCGTGTTGGCTTGAACCGATTGCTCGACGGGGGTTCCGCCTGAGGTGAGCCCGAGCAGCCCCCGTACCAGCGCATACTTCTCGGCCAGCCGGGTACGGGTCGCCGCTTCCAGTACGGCGAGGCGGGCCGGGTCGGCGTTGTGCGCCAGGTCGGACTCCTTGATCAACAGGGCTCCCGGGGTGTCGAGGATGCGCCGGGTGTAAGAACCGAGGTCCTCGCCGTCACGTTTGGTCACGGCGAGGACCATGTCTTTGACCTGCTGGGGCAGCGCGGCGTCGGCCAGCCATTCCCGCGACAGCGCGTCGTCCTCGACGGCGTCGTGCAGCCAGGCCGCCGCGATCTGCTCATCGCTGCCGCCCCTGATCCGCACGCCCTCCGCGACCGCGGCGAGGTGCTCGGCGTACGGACGCCCCGCCTTGTCCCGCTGGTCGGCATGGGCCGTGCGGGCGATCGCCTCGACTTCGGCCAGGGTCAGATGTGCGCGCGGCGTGGTCATCGTCCGACCCTACGGCCGGACGGCCGTTCCGGGGGCGTCGCCGAGGTGAGCCCTGAAACCGCCGCGCCACCGGGTGGGCGCGACGTACGACCAGGCTGGGGCCCGCAGGATCCCCGAGGAGCCGAGCCGTGATCGTTCCTTGGTGTTCAACTCAGCGGTGTTACCGGTGGGATCCCTCATCCACAGGTCTGTCCACAGGTCTGTCCACAGGTCTGTCGGCCGTTACCCATGACGTGCACAATCGGTCACATGACGATCACTGCGGGCGCACCGCCCACGCACAACACGCCTGCCGACCTCGCTCGGGGGTTTCTGACGGGCGGCGTGATCGGGGCGTCGCTGACCGCCTTCATCGGTGGCTGTGTCGTCGAGAGTGCGCCGCTGATCGTCACGGGGCTGGTCCTGCCCGCGTTCTACGGGCTCCTCTTCTTCCTCGCCACGCTGCCGCGCCGGGCCCGGGAGGCTGCTGTCGCGCCGCGCGCGGCGCTCGCGGTGATCGAGAGTCTGGAGGCCGTCGGGGGTGAGACCAGCGACGTGCCGGTGCGGTTCGAGCTGTCCGTCGCGCCGGACGACGCACCCGCGTTCCGTGTCGAGATACGGCAGGACGTCAACCTCGTCGAGCTGCCCGAATACCGGCCGCGCGGGGTCGTGGTGGTGGAGTATCCGCCGGACCGACCGTGGAAGACGCGGATCGTGAAGCGGCCGACGCCGGAGTGGGAGGAACGGGCGGCCGTGGCCCAGGTGGACTCGGTGCCCGGTCCGGCCATGAAGAGCGAGACCCCGGGGGGCTGTTTCGGCGCGCTCCTCACTTTCCTCGGGCTGCTGCTCGGCGCGGCCGCAGTGCTCCTGCTCTTCCGTGCCGACCTGTTCGACTCCCACGAGGGCGAGAGCGGCGCCCCCAAGCCGTCCGTCTCTTCCTCCTCTTCCTCGTCGTCCACGACCACCGTGACGTCGGCGACGGGCACGGTCACCCTCGGCCCTGGCCAGTCGATGCTCGACGAGGGTGAACTGCGCAAGGCCGTCGAGTCGTTGACGCAGGGCGCGGACAAGCGTCAGGCGCTCACCGTCGTCGTCCAGGACCGCCTGCTGACGGTCGTCTTCTCCCCCACCGGCGTGAAGACCGCCGGGTTCGACCCGAAGTCCCTGCCCTACGACCGCGTCCCCGGCCTGGTCGAGGAGGCCAGGACCAGCCTCGGCGTCGAGTCCCCGCAGAGCTGGCAGCTCACCGCCGACGGCGTCACCGGCTCGCTCACGCTCAGGGTCATGGTCACCGGCGCCGGCGCCGGCGCCGGGGGCACGGGAACGCTGGAGGCGGACGGCCAGGGCAAAGTGCTGCGGCGCAGCGGAAATTGACCGGATCGGCAGGAGGAGGGGCGCATGGGGTGGAACGAGTTCCTGGTGCTGTGGTGTGCGGGGTGGGGTGTGGTGGCGCTGATCGGGTACGGCATGTCGCTGGCCGGAGTGACCAAGGCGCAGCGGACGGTCCGGCTCACAGGGCGGATCGAGCGGGTGCGGGAGCCCCGGCACGGCGGATCCCGGAGGGGCGGGATATCGGTGGTGGTCTCCTACCGCGACCCGGCCTCGGGTCAGGAGGTCACCGTGACGAACGACGGTGAGCGGGGCGAGATGATCACCTCCGCGTGGGAGGGCCGGGAGATCGGGGTCAGCCACCCGCGGGGCAGACCGCACGCCTACCGGTTCTCCCCCACTCCGGAGGAGCCCGGTCGTGGGCTGGGCCTGCCAGGTTTCGCGGTCTTCCTGGTCTACGTCGGGCTGGTGGTCCTCGCCGCGGTCGACTGGGGGTGGCCGTGGGCGCTGATCGGCTTCGGCGGGCCGTGGGCGGTCTCCGGCGCCGTTCAACTGCCCGGGGCAGTACGCGCCAAGAACCGCCGCATCGAGAGACTGGCCGCGATGGACACCGTGCGGGGACAGGTCGTCGCGGTCCTGAAGGACGTCAGTGTCGACCAGGACGACGGCCACACCTCGACCACCATCACCCCGGTCGTGTCGTTCACCACCCACGAGGGCACGGCCGTCACTGCCCACTGCACGTCGAACCTCCCGGACCAGGCCGGCGCGTACAGGCGTGACGTCACGGTCCACTACACGTCCGCCGACCCGGCCGAGTTCACCCTGGACCGCGCGGCAGAACACCGCTCGGAGGAGCGGGACGTGACGCTCCACGTCCTGGCGATCGTCGTGCTCGTGGCGACGGCCGTGGCGGGAGTGGCGCTGCTCTGAGGCCGAGCGAGGCTCTGGTGAGGCCCGAGAGGGCCGGGACGAGGTCGAGTCGGGGCGAGTGCGGGCGGCGCAGCAACGGAAGGTGCGGGCCGGGGCGAGGGCGGGTCCGCCTTCGCCCCGGGGGTGGTCATAGTTGCAACGTCAATCGTTCGGTAAACTAATTACTGACGTTCTCTTGACGATCTCTTGACCTAGCGAAGGATCGGGCTCATCGGACACGCAGACACACTCATCGCCATGGGCGGCGCCTTCCTCGCCGCCGCCGTTCTCGCCCGCGTCGGCAGCCGCATCGGACTGCCGACCATCCCCCTGTTCATCCTGGCCGGAATCCTGCTCGGCCCGCACACGCCGGGCATCGTGCTCGTCGCCGACCCGCACGATCTGGAGATGCTCTCCGCACTCGGCCTGGTGCTGCTGCTCTTCTACCTGGGCCTCGAATTCCACCTCGACGACCTCAAGGCCGGCGGCCGCAAGATGGCGCTCGCCGGCGGCACCTATCTCGCCCTGAACGTCGGAGCCGGGCTCGGCTTCGGATTCGCGCTGGGCTGGGGCACGTCCGAGGCGCTGGTCCTCGCCGGTGTGCTCGGCATCTCGTCCTCGGCCATCGTCACCAAGGTCCTCGTCGACCTGAGCCGTATCGGCAATCCGGAGACGCGACCGATCCTCGGCATCATCGTCGTCGAGGACGTGTTCCTCGCCCTCTATCTGGCCGCTCTCCAGCCGATCCTGTCGGGCGCGGACAGCCTCGCCGCCGCGGCGGTCGACGGCGGAAAGGCCTTCGGCTTCCTGCTGCTGCTCGCCCTGGCCGCGCGGTTCGGCACCAAGGTCATCGGCCGGCTGATCAACACCCCGGACGACGAACTCCTCGTCATCTCCTTCCTCGGCGCCGCGGTCTTCGTGGCCGGAGTGTCGGAGTGGTTCGGGGTCGCGGACGCGATCGGCGCGTTCATGGTCGGCCTGATGCTCGGCAGCACGACCTCGGGCACCCGCATCCTCAAGCTCGTCCACCCGCTGCGTGACGCCTTCGGTGCGATCTTCTTCTTCGCCTTCGGCCTCTCCATCAACCCGGGCGATCTGCCGACCGTACTGCGGCCGGTGCTGGCCGCCGTCGCGGTGACCCTCGCCATGAACGTCCTCGCCGGAATCGCCACCGCCAAGGTGTACGCGTTCGGTCCGCAGGCCACGGCGAACATCTCCACCACCCTGGTGGCCCGTGGCGAGTTCGCCCTGATCCTGGCCACGATGGCGGCGGCCACGGGGCTGGACGAACGGCTCTCGCCGTTCATCGCGGGCTATGTGCTCGTCCTCGCCGTCCTCGCACCACTGGCGGCAGGCAGGTCGCACTGGCTGGCCCGCTTCCTGCCCGGCGGACGGGGCCGGGGTGAGGACAGTGACCGCGAGAGCGACGCCGAACAGGTCACGGCCCCGGTCTGAGTCCACGGCCGCATGTCCGGGTACGGAGCCACGGCAGCCCCGCACCCGGGCATGTCGGTGTCCGCACCCGGACATGTCGGTGTCCGCGCTCGGGCGACGAGCCCGTTCCCGTGGGCTGTGCACGGTTCGGGCCGTCGACCACGGCCGGTCCGGACCGTGGACCGTGTCCGGTTCAGGCCGTGGACCGTGACCGGTTCAGGCCATCGACCACGGCCGGTTCAGGCCGTCGACCACGGCCGGTTCGGGCCGTGGACCGTGCCCGGTTCAGGACTTGCGTGACAGGAGCAGCAGCGCCCGGTCGTCGTTGACGTCCTTGGCGCATGCCTCGATCAGATGCCAGGCCGCGCCCTCGAAACCGGTGGCCACATAGCGGTCGGCCTCGCCGGTCAGCCGGTCGATGCCCTCCGCGATGTCGCGGTCGGCCGCTTCCACCAGGCCGTCCGTGAACAGCATCAGCACGTCGCCGGGGGCGAGCGAGCCCTTGACGGCGTCGAACTGCGCGCCGTCGTACACCCCGAGCAGCGGGCCCTCCGCGGCCTTCTCCTCCCACAGCCCGCTGCCCGAATGGAGCTGCAGCGCCGGTGGGTGCCCCGCCGAGAGGAGCTCGTAGTCGCCCGATTCGAGGTCCAGGACCAGATGGATCGAGGTGGCGAAGCCCTCGTCCCAGTCCTGGCGCAGCAGGTAGCCGTTGGCCGCCGGCAGGAAGCTGTGCGGGGGCAGCGAGCCGAGGAGACCGCCGAAGGCGCCGGACAGCAGCAGGGCGCGGGAGCCCGCGTCCATGCCCTTGCCGGAGACGTCGGTGAGTACGGCCTCCAGAGTCCGCCCGCCGTTGGTGCGCGCGGCGACGACGAAGTCACCGGAGAAGGACTGCCCGCCCGCCGGGCGCAGCGCCATCTCGCGGTGCCAGCCCTGCGGCAGCCGCGGCAGGGCGCTCTGCACCCTGATGCGTTCGCGCAGGTCGAAGAGCATGGTGCCGCCGCGCCGCCACGGCACACCGACCCTGGCCCGGAACTGGGCGAGGACCAGCCCGAAGAAACCGCAGGCCGCGACCACCAGGACGATGCCGGGTGTCACCCGCGCCGGGCCGTCCTCGTACGGGCCCAGTGCGAGCGACTCCACGATCAGGGCGGTGGCGGCGGTGGCGTACAGACCGAGCAGGCTCGCGGGCCGCAGCAGCAGTCCGCCCGCGACGATCGGCAGCACGAGCGCGGCCGGCGAACACCACACCGCGTCGAGCAGGGTGGCGCAGGTGATGGCCGGGATGGTGAGCAGCAGACCGGCCAGCGCGATCCAGTCCGACCCGTCGCCGCGGAAGTAGTCGACTCCGGATTTGCGCAGCGCGATGCGTGCCCGGTGCGCCGATTTCCGCAATCGGGCCGGGTACGTGTCTGCTCCTGCGCGACGGGCCATTGCCGGGACTTTATCCACCCGGCGGCCTCCGGTGCAGGGGGACCCCGTGACAATGTGTTCGAAATCGGGTCGACCGGCGGTCTTTCCCCTGGTAGGCATGGCTCATGACTACTGAGTTGCGCGTCCTGCGACCGTCCGAATGGAACGAATGGTTCGAGTGTCTGGAACTCGCGTTCGGCGGGATCGCGGAGCCGCCCGAGCAGCGGGCGCTGTACGAGCAGCTGACCGAGCACGAGCGGTCGATCGGCATCTGGGACGGTACCGACGTCGTCGCCACGGCCGGGGCGTTCAGCTTCCGGGTCGCCGTGCCGGGCGGGGCGCTGGTGCCTGCCGCCGGGATCACGATGGTGAGTGTCGCGTCCACCCATCGCAGGCGCGGGCTGCTGACCTCGATGATGCGCCGGCAGCTCGACGACTTCCGGGCGCTGGGTGAGCCGATCGCCGTGCTGACGGCCTCGGAACCGGCGATCTACGGCCGGTTCGGGTACGCCGTGGCCTCACGTCAGATGTCACTGGTGATCGACACGGACCGGGTGCGGCTGGCGGTGCCCGAGGGCACGGACGGGGTGCGTCTGCGGCATGCGAGGCCCGGTGAGGGGACGGCCGCGTGCGAGGGCGTGTACGCGCGTCTGGTGGCCGGCCGACCCGGCACCCCGGCCCATGGGCCCGGCTGGGAGAAGAAGCCGATGGTGGACCCGGTGAGCTCCCGGGAGGGCGGTTCGGCGCAGCAGTGCGTGCTGGCGGAGCGGGACGGCGAGGTCGTCGGCTGTGTGACGTATCGCATGAAGCCGGACTGGGACAAGGCCGGCCCCAAGGGCACCGTCCTGGTGAACGATCTCGCCGCGCTGGATCCGGCGGCGTACGCGGCGTTGTGGCGGTTCGTCTTCGAGATCGACCTGATGTCGGCGGTCGAGGCGCGGAACCGGCCGGTCGACGACGCGGTGCTGCACATGGTCTCGGATGTACGGCGGTGCGACGTCCGGGTCCGGGATGCGCTCTATGTGCGGCTGGTGGACGTGGGGGCCGCGCTGGAGGCGCGGGCGTACCGGGCGCCGGTGGATGTGGTGTTCGAGGTGGAGGACGCGTTCTGCCCCTGGAACGCGGGGCGTTGGCGGCTCACGGCTGACGCGAAGGGCGTCGCGTCGTGCCGGCGGACCGATGACGCGGCCGATCTCGTCCTTTCCGTGCGGGAGTTGGGTTCGGTGTATCTGGGCGGCGAGTCGCTGAGCGCGTTGGGCCTGGCCGGACGGGTACGGGAGTTGCGGGAGGGTGCGCTGGCGGAGGCGTCGCTGGCGTTCTCGTCGGACGCGGCGCCGTGGTTGCCCCGAGGGTTCTAGGGCGTCTCGTCCCCCGGCACCGGGCCGGAAGGCTCTGCGAGGTCTTCCGTCGGGATCGGGCGCCGGATCAGCGGCGCGACCCGGTCCGGTCCGGCCCGGGCGAAACGCCCTGGGCGGGCTGGCAGCCCGAGCACCAGAAGAGGTTGCGGGCGGCGAGATCGGCGGTGCGGATCTCGCCGCCACAGATGTGGCAGGCCTGCCGGGCCCTGCGGTACACGTACACCTCGCCGCCGTGGTCGTCGACGCGTGGCGGACGCCCCATCGCCTCCGGCATGTGCTCGGGACGGACCGTGTCGATCCGGTTGTTCCGTACGCCTTCGCGCATCAGCACCACCAGGTCCGCCCAGATCGCGTCCCACTCGGCGCGCGTGAGGTCCTTGCCCGGGCGGTAGGGGTCGATGCCGTGCCGGAACAGCACCTCCGCGCGATACACGTTGCCGACGCCCGCGATGACCTTCTGGTCCATCAGCAGGGCCGCGACGGTGATGCGGCTTCGGGAGATCCGCCGCCAGGCCCGCTCGCCGTCCTCGTCGGTGCGCAGCGGGTCGGGGCCGAGGCGGTCGTGTATCGCGCGCTTCTCCGGGTCGGTGATCAGCGCACACGTGGTGGGGCCGCGCAGGTCGGCGTGGTGGTCGTCGTTCACCAGGCGCAGCCGGACCGTGTCGGTGGGCGGCGGGGCCGGGGCCGTACCGAAGCCGAGCTTGCCGAAGAGGCCCAGGTGGATGTGGATCCAGCCGGCGCCCTCGAAGCCGAGGAAGAGGTGCTTGCCGTGGGCGTCGACGCCGGTGAACGTCCGGCCGTCGAGCAGCGCGGCACCGGCGGAGAACCTGCCCTGCGGGCTGCTCACCCGGACCGGCCGCCCGGCGAACCTGTCCCGGTGGTCCGCCGCGAGGCGGTGGATCGTGTGTCCCTCGGGCACGGCGGCGGCTCTCCTCGATGACGTGGGGGCGGGGTGGGACGCGGCGGCGGGGTGAGCGGAGGACCCCGGGAAACGGCTGTGCCGCCGGGAGCACCGGCGGCACAGGGGTGGAGGCCGGTCAGCCCTGCTGCGGGTGGTGGGCCGGGATCGGGGGGAGCTCGCCGGTCGTCTCGTACGCCGTCAGCATCTCGATGCGGCGGGTGTGACGTTCCTCGCCCGAGTACGGGGTGGCGAGGAAGATCTCGACGAACTTGGTGGACTCGTCCACCGAGTGCATCCGGCCGCCGATGGCGACCACGTTGGCGTTGTTGTGCTCGCGGCCGAGCGCGGCGGTCTGCTCGCTCCAGGCGAGCGCGGCACGCACGCCCTTGACCTTGTTCGCGGCGATCTGCTCGCCGTTGCCGGAGCCGCCGATCACGATGCCGAGGCTGTCCGGGTCCGCGGCCGTCCGCTCGGCGGCACGCAGGCAGAACGGCGGGTAGTCGTCCTGGGCGTCGTAGATGTGGGGGCCGCAGTCGACGGGCTCGTGGCCCTGGGCGGTGAGCCACTCGACGAGGTGGTTCTTGAGTTCATAGCCGGCATGGTCCGAGCCGAGGTACACGCGCATGTGACGAGTGTGGCACGAGCGTCGCCGGGTAGCCGCCATCGGGGTCGGAGCCTTCCTGCCGGACCGACGGCGGAACCGCGCAGGGGCTCCGTCTGCCCGCCCGTGTGCGCAACGCCACTCGGACAACGATCCGGAAGGAGGGGTTCCGCTTTCACGGCTCGGTGGGCTTCAATGCATCACTCGCCGTCGCACCCCGCCACGGCGATCGGCACACGGAGAGCGATCCGGACGAACGTAAGGACTCGATCCATGACATCGCAGACGACTCTGACCGGACCGGGCCATCGGCCCGGCGGTCCGGACCGGCCGGACGATCCCGGGACACCGGGTTCCTCCGACGGTCTCCAGGCAGGTCTCAAGAACCGCCATCTCTCGATGATCGCCATCGGCGGCGTGATCGGCGCGGGTCTCTTCGTGGGCTCCGGCTCCGGCATCGCGGCGGCGGGACCGGCCATCCTCGTGTCCTACGCCCTGGTCGGCCTCATGGTCGTCTTCGTCATGCGGATGCTCGGCGAGATGGCGGCCGCCCGTCCCAGCTCGGGCTCCTTCTCCGCCTACGCCGACCAGGCGCTGGGCCGCTGGGCCGGTTTCTCGATCGGCTGGCTGTACTGGTTCTTCTGGGTCGTGGTGCTCGCCGTCGAAGCCACGGCGGGTGCCAAGATCCTGGAGGGCTGGGTGCCGGGCGTCCCGCAGTGGGCGTGGGCGCTGATCGTGATGGTCGTGCTCACCGCGACGAACCTGGTCTCGGTGGGTTCGTACGGCGAGTTCGAGTTCTGGTTCGCCGGGATCAAGGTGGTGGCGATCAGCGCGTTCGTGGTCGTCGGACTGCTCGCCGTCTTCGGGCTGCTGCCCGGCTCGGACAACGCCGGCTCGGGGTTCGCCCACCTCAGCGACAGCGGCGGCTTCTTCCCCGAAGGGCCCGGCGCGATCCTCACCGGTGTGCTGATGGTCGTCTTCTCCTTCATGGGCAGCGAGATCGTCACCCTTGCCGCCGGCGAGTCCGAGAACCCGCAGCGCGCCGTCCAGAAGGCCACCAACAGCGTGATCTGGCGGATCGCCGTCTTCTACCTGGGCTCGATCTTCGTCGTGCTCACCCTGCTGCCGTGGAACGACGCCTCGATCCTGAAGGAGGGCAGCTATGTGGCGGCGCTCAACTCCATCGGTATCCCGCACGCCGGTCAGGTGATGAACGTCATCGTGCTGACGGCCGTACTGTCCTGTCTCAACTCCGGCCTCTACACCGCGTCACGGATGGCCTTCTCGCTCGGCGACCGCGGGGACGCGCCGAGGGCGTTCGCCCGGACGAACAAGCGCGGCGTGCCGCAGGCGGCCATCCTGTCCTCCGTCGTCTTCGGCTTCGTCGCCGTGTTCTTCAACTACCAGTGGCCGGACACCGTCTTCCAGTTCCTGCTGAACTCCTCCGGTGCGGTCGCCCTGTTCGTCTGGCTGGTCATCTGCTTCACGCAGCTGCGGATGCGGGCCATGATCCTGCGCGAGCAGCCGGAGAAGCTGGTCGTACGGATGTGGCTCTTCCCGTACCTCACCTGGGCGACCATCGCGATGATCTCGTTCGTCCTCGTCTACATGCTGACCGACGACGGCGGACGCGAGCAGGTGCTGCTCTCGCTGCTCGTCGCGGCCGTGGTGGTGGGCATCTCGCTGGTGCGTGAGGCCCGGAACCGCAAGAGCCGCACCGCCGGGGAAACACCCGGCTGAACCTCTCCTTCGCGGCGGGACCGCACCACGGGATCCCACGGTGCGCGGACGCACGAGAGGCTCGCCGGTCCGGTGTCGCGTCACGCCCCGGCGAGCCTCTTCGAAGGGAGTTGCGGCGTCAGCCGCGACGGCCGATGAGCTTCCAGGATGCGGGCAGCGCTCCCATCGCCAGCGCCGCCTTCAGCGCGTCACCGAGCAGGAACGGCACCAGGCCGGCCGCGATCGCGGCGCTCGCCGACATGCCGGTGGACAGCGCCAGGTACGGGACGCCGACCGCGTAGATGACCGCGGATCCGACCACCATCGTGCCCGCGGTGCGCAGCGCGGAGCGGTCGCCGCCGCGACGGGCCAGCGCGCCGACCACGGTGGCGGCGAGCAGCATGCCGAGGACGTAGCCGAACGAGGCGCCGCCCGCGCCGGAGCTGCCGCCCGCGAACCACGGCATGCCCGCCATGCCGATGAGCGCGTACACGGCGAGGGAAAGGAAGCCGCGGCGGGCGCCGAGCGCGGTGCCGACGAGGAGGGCGGCGAAGGTCTGGCCGGTGACCGGGACCGGGGAGCCGGGGACCGGAACGGCGATCTGGGCGGCGATGCCGGTGAGCGCGGCGCCACCGAGGACCAGGGCCGTGTCGACGGCGTAACGGTTCCTGGCGGCGGGCAGCAGGTCGGCGAGGACCGCTCCGGTACGGGCAGGGGCGGCGGCAGCAGTGCTCATCGGGACTCCGCGGGGTGAGGGCAGGTGGGGACAGACTGAGGCTGACGTTAGCCCACGGGTTAACGCTCGATCACCATCAGTGGCCCACAAAGCGGTGGCGGAGCCTTTGGTGGGGTTCACACAAAGCGGCGCAGGCCCTCACGCGACGACGTGACGCTTGTCACTGTGGTGGCCGAACGATCGGCCCGCCTTCTGCCGGAAGGACTCATCGAGAGAGACTGTAGGTTCTCGCCAATTCCGCCCAGGAGAGCACCCAGGAGCTCCAGGGCCGCCCCGCGAGCGCCCCGACCGCCCGGCGGCACCCTTATGCACACCTTGTGCGCACTTTGTGACCGTATAGCGGACAACGGTTCCCCCTGCACGGGGTGCACGGTCAGACTGTGTGCGCACATCCCCCACGTCTCACCTACCGAACAGAGCTTGTCCATGTCTCGGAATTCCGCGCCTCCCCCCACAGGCTCCCCGGCCGCCGTCTCCGAAACCGGTCCCGATACGGCGCTCACCCACGGGCTCAAGCAGCGCCATCTTTCGATGATCGCCCTCGGTGGTGTCATCGGCGCCGGACTCTTCGTCGGCTCGGGTGCGGGGATCGCCGCCGCGGGCCCGTCGGTCGTCATCGCGTACGCCGTCTCCGGCCTGCTGGTGATGCTCGTGATGCGGATGCTCGGCGAGATGTCGGCCGCGAACCCGGCCTCCGGTTCCTTCTCCGTCCACGCGGAGCGGGCGATAGGGCCGTGGGCGGGATTCACCGTGGGCTGGGCGTTCTGGGTGCTGCTCTGTGTCGCCGTGGGCCTGGAGGGCATCGGTGCCGCGAAGATCGTCACCGGCTGGCTGCCCGGAACGCCGGAGTGGGCCTGGGTCGCGCTGTTCATGGTGGTGTTCCTGGGCGCGAACCTGGCCTCGGTGAAGAAGTTCGGCGAATTCGAGTTCTGGTTCGCCGCGCTCAAGGTCGCGGCGATCACGCTCTTCCTGGTCCTGGGTGTGCTGGCGATCCTCGGCGTGCTGCCCGGAACCGACGCCCCCGGCACCACCAACCTCAGCGGCGAGGGCGGCTTCCTGCCGAACGGCTCCGAGGGCCTGGTGATCGGGCTGCTCGCCTCCGTCTTCGCGTACGGCGGTCTGGAGACCGTCACCATCGCCGCGGCCGAGTCCGAGAACCCGGTGCGGGGTGTCGCCAAGGCGGTGCGGACGGCGATGTGGCGGATCGCGCTCTTCTACGTCGGCTCGATGGCCGTCATCGTCACGCTGGTCCCGTGGGACGACCCGAAGGTCGTGGAGGTCGGGCCGTTCTACGCGGCTCTGGACCACCTCGGCATCGGCGGCGCCGCGGAGATCATGAACGTGGTCATCCTGGTCGCCCTGCTCTCCGCGATGAACGCCAACATCTACGGCGCCTCGCGCATGGCCTGTTCGCTGGTCGCCCGCGGCCAGGGGCCGAAGCGGCTCGGCCGGATCTCCTCGGGTGTCCCGCGCAGGGCCGTCCTGGTCTCGTCCGTGTTCGGCTTCCTGTGCGTGCTGCTCAGCTACTGGCGCCCCGACGACGTCTTCCCGTGGCTGCTCAACATGATCGGTGCGGTGATCCTGGTCGTCTGGATCTTCATCGCCGTCTCCCAGCTGATCCTGCGCGACCGGCTGGAGCGCGAGGCCCCGGAGAAGCTGGTCGTGCGGATGTGGCTCTTCCCGGTCCTGACCGTGCTGGCACTCCTGGCGATGGCCGGCATCTTCTTCCTGATGCTCCGGCAGCCCGACACGCGCGACCAGCTGATGGCCTCCGGCATCCTGACCGTCGCCCTGGTGGTCATCGGTGTCGTACGGCAGAGGCGGTCCGCACCGCTCAAGGGCTGACGTCCGGTGCGCACGGCAGGTTGAGGGAGAGCAGCGCACCGCCCTCCTCCCCGATGCGCACCTCACTCACCGCGGCGTTCCGCAGCCGCGGGAAGACCCGGCGGTAGGCGCCCAGCGGAATCGACAGCAGTTCGCACAGCACGAGTCTCAGCAGGGTGTTGTGCGCGACGACGAGTACCCGCTGCCCCGGGTGCCCGTCCGCGATCCGGCGCAGCGCCGTCGTTCCCCGGGCCGCCGCCGACCGGGGGTCCTCGGCCCCGGGAAAGGGATGGGTCACCGGGTCGGCGCGGTACTCCCTGGCCCGCTCCGGATGCTCGGCCGCGAACTCCGCCAGGGTGCGCCCCTCCGCCTCGCCGAAATCGCATTCGCGCAGGTCGTGTTCGCGCCGGGCGGCGATCCCGAGCGCCCAGCACGCGGGCTGCGCGGTCTCGATCGCGCGCGTGAGCGTGGACGTCCAGATCGCGTCGACCGGGTGCCGGGCCACCCACTCGCCCAGGTGCCCGGCCTGGCGGTGCCCTTCTTCGGTGAGGCCGATGTCACTGACTCCGGCGTAGCGGTTCTCCGCGTGCCAGACGGTCTGACCGTGACGGGCGAGCAGCAGGGCGGTGCTCGGGCGGTCGGTCATGGTCTCTCCGTTCGGGTGCGGGCGTGGGCGGCGACCGGTGCGGGGAGCCAGCCCCGTCGCTCCAGTTCGTCCACCAGCGTGAGGTACGGCTCGGAGTATCGCGCGGTACGCGCCGGATCGGGGCGCAGTACGTGCCGCAGGCGCACCATCCGGCTCGCCGCCTCGTGCAGGGTGGCCGTCGCCCGTGCCCCGTACGCGGCGAGGACGGCCATGCCGAGGGCGGGCTCGCTGTACTGCGGGATGTAGACGGTCCGGCCCAGGATGTCGGCGCGCAGCCGGCTCCAGTAGCCGCTGCGGACCGCGCCCCCGGTGAAGGTGACCGGCCCGTGCAGCGGGGCTCCGAGCAGGTCGAGGTAGTCGAGGCAGAGCCGTTCGACCAGGCCCACTCCGGTCAGCAGGGCCGCCCAGTGCTCGGCGTCGTCGGCGGGCTCGCCGAGCAGGAACCCGGTGGCCCGGGGCGCGACGAAGGGGAAGCGTTCGCCCGTCGCGACCAGGGGGTACGCCACCACACGCGCCGGCTCGTACGCACGGGCCAGGGCGTCCATGCGGGCCGGATCCACGCCGGGGAAGGCGGCGGCCAGCGCCCCGGCACCGACCCCCGAGGCGCCCCCCGGCAGCCGGCTCCCGTCCGGCGCCCGGTGGTTGTAGACCACACCGGCCCGGTCCACGACCGGCGACGCGGTGACCCCCTTGAGGACCAGCGTCGTGCCGAGCACCGAATTCCAGGAGCCCACGGTGAGCGCACCGGACGCGATCTGTGCCGCACACCCGTCCGTCATCCCGGCCACCAGGAGCGTGCCCGCCGGAATCCCGGTCTCCGCCGCGGCCGTCCGCCCCACCTCACCGATCCGCCGGCCCGGCCGCACCACGTCCGGGAGCAGTCCGTCCGGCAGGCCCAGCCCGGCGAACCGCCGGTGCGGCCAGGCGTCCCGCTCGACGTCGTAGCCGGTCTTCAGGGCATGGCTGGAGTCGGTGGGCAACGGCGTTCCGGCAAGCCGCGCCAGGACCAGATCGGCCTGATGCATGACGCGCACGGACCCGCCCCCGCCTGCCCCGTACTCCCGCAGCAGCCACATCACCTTGGGCAGCGCCCAGCTCGGCGGGGTTGCGGCCCTGGCCGCCTCGGTCACGGCGCGTCCGTCGTCGTACATCACCCCCGGGGTGAGGGGCCGTCCTTCCCGGTCGCCGAGCAGCACGGTGCCGGAGGTGGCGCAGACGGCGAGCGCACGTGGTGCGGGGCAGTCGCGCAGTGCCTGGCGGCTGGCCGCGCACACGGCCGTCCACCAGTCGAGGGGCCGCTGCTCATGGCGTACGCCGTCACGGGTGCCCGAGAGGGGGGCGGAGCCGCTGCCGAGGATCTCGCCCCGGTCTCCTGCCACCACCGCGCGGACGCTCTGCGTGCCGAGATCGATGCCCATCCACATATCGGCCCCCTCTGTGAACTTCTCACTCTGCACCGAGAATTTCCGTTGCGCGAGGGATTGACGGCCAACTTGCCTTGTTCCAAGCTCTGTTAACCAGTCGACTCAACGTGTGAACGGGCACTTCCGCCGCCTGTCCCCGGCCGGACCGTGGAGGTCACGGATGGACATGCACGCGCACGACCGGCACCGGTTCCTCTCCTTCGGCACGGCGGCGGCAGCGTCCGCCGGCCCGCGCCGGCGCGGTCACGGTCAGGAGCGACGGACGGCGGCTGCCCCGTGTCGTCGCGCGCGCCGACACGGAGGGCCCGGGCCCCGGCCGGTCGGTCCGGTTCTGCGGACCGCCTGAGAGTCTGCTGCTGTTCGAGGCCGACCGGCCGGCACGTCCAGGACGAAGGATCAGCACGTGAGCAACGTTCCGCAGCGGGGCCCCGCCCCGCGCCAGGCATCCATAGCCGAGTACGTCCTCGCACAGGGCGAGGTGAGCGCCGCCGAGCTGGCGACGCGTTTCGACGTCAGTCTGATGACCATCCACCGGGATCTGGACGAGCTGGAGCGGCAGGGCATCGTCCGCAAGTTCCGCGGCGGTGTCACCGCCCAGCCCTCCGGTGTCTTCGAGTCGAACGTCTCCTACCGGCTGAAGGCGATGCGCGCCGAGAAGGCCGCCGTCGCCGAGCGGGCCCTGGGGCTCATCGAGCCGGGCATGGCGGTGATGCTCGACGATTCGACGTCCACGCTGGAGATCGCGCGCCGACTGCGCTCCATCACTCCGCTGACCGTCGTCACGAACTTCCTCGAAGCGATCAATCTGCTGTCGCAGGAGCGCGGCATCCATCTGATGGGCCTCGGCGGCGACTTCGACCCGCTGCACTCCTCCTTCCTCGGCGTCTCGTGCGTGGAGGCGGTGCAGTCACTCCAGGTCGACCTCTGCTTCACCTCCACCTCCGCCGTGTCCGGCGGTTACGCCTACCACCAGGAGCAGCACATCGTCTCCGTGAAGCGGGCGATGCTCGACTCGGCGAGCCGCAATGTGCTGCTGCTCGACCACTCCAAGCTGGGCCGCGTCGCGCTGCACCGGCTCGCCCCGCTCTCCCGCTTCGACCTGCTGCTGGTCGACGACGGCGCGTCCGCCGGAGCGCTGCGGGAGCTCGACGAGTACAAGGTGCCCTACGAGGTCTGCGGCACCGGCCGGGAATCCGGAGCGGGGGCGGGGGGCGGCGATGACGGATGACGGAACCGGCGCCGCGGGGCCGGTGCCGGACCCGCGGCGGACGCGGCGGGGCCGCCGTCGAAGCGGTGTGCTCCCCCGGCATCGCGCCGCACCCCGTCCTCCCGTACGCGCCCGGCCGCGCCGCTGTCCGGCCGGGCGCCGCGGCCCGACCTGGACGACACCGCACGCATCACCGCCGAACCACAGCCCGACCTGGACGACACCGCACGCATCACCGCCGAACCACAGCCCGACCTGGACGACACCGCACGCATCACCGCCGAACCACAGCCCGACCTGGACGACACCGCACGCATCACCGCCGAACCACAGCCCATCCATGTCTTCGACGCCCAGACAGGAGACGCTCCGCGATGACCCGCTCCGCGATGCCCCGACCCGCGACGGTCCGACCCGCGACGAGGATTCTGATCGCCGGTGACCACTTCGTCCGCAACTCCCTGATCGCCGAGGCGCTGCACCAGGTGCTCGGCCCCGATCCCCATCTCACCGAACTCACCCTCCGCTGGCCCCTGGAACCCTTCGGCAAGGTCGCCGAGGTGGACGAGGCGAGCGACGCCGAGGACGCGCTGATCGCCGCCCTGGACGGGGTCGAGGTGTGTGTGACGCAGATGGGCCCGTTCACGGAGCGGGTCCTCGCCGCCGCACCCGATCTGCGGCTCGTCGTGGTCTGCCGGGGCGGCCCGGTCAACGTGAACGCGAGCGCGGCACGGGCCCGGGGCGTACGGGTGTGCTTCGCGCCGGGGCGCAACGCGGCGGCGACCGCCGAGTTCACCGTGGGGCTGATGCTCTGCGCCCTGCGGCGCATCCCCGAGGCCCATCACTCCCTCGCCGTGGACGGCCTCTGGGACGCCTCCCACTACACGTACGAGAACTGCGGTCTGGAGCTGGAGGACACTCCCGTCGGACTGATCGGTTACGGCGCGGTGGGCAGCCGGGTGGCCCGGGTCCTCTCCGCGTTCGGCGCCGAGGTCGAGGTGTACGACCCGTATGTGCGCGGCGACGTCCACGGCATGCGCGCCGCTTCGCTGGAGGCGCTCCTGGAACGCTCCCGTGTCCTCACCCTGCATGCCCGGCTCACCCCGGAGACCCGGCATCTCGTCGGAGCCCGCGAACTGGCCCTCCTGCCGCGTGGCGCGGTCCTCGTGAACGCGGCCCGGGGCGGACTGCTGGACACGGACGCGCTGTGCGACGCCCTGGACTCGGGGCAGTTGCGGGCCGCGGCGCTCGACACGTACGAGCAGGAGCCGCCCCCGCCCACGTCCCGGCTCCTGCGCACCCCGCACCTGCTGATGACCCCGCATGTGGCGGGCGCCAGCCGGTCGGTCGCGCGGAAGGCCGCCCGGATCGCGGCGGCCGAGGTGGCGCGCTACGTGCGGGGCGAAGAGCTCGCCCACGCCCTGTGAGAGGAGCCGGCTCCATGACGAGGTACATCGGCATCGACGTCGGCACCTCCGTGGTCAAGGCCGCGGCCTTCGACCGGCGGGGCCGCACGCTGGCCGTCGAGTCCCGACCGGTGGGGCTCACGATCCGCGGCGGCTTCGTGGAGCAGGACATGGACGAGGTGTACGGCGCGGTCCGCGAGGTACTTTCCGCACTGGGCTCCGACGGGGTCGCGTTCGCCGGCCTCACCGGTCAGGGCGACGGCGTCTGGCTGGTCGACGCGGCGGGCCTCCCGGTCCGCACGGCGATCTCCTGGATGGACGGCCGGGCCCATGAACTGGTCGACGACTGGCTGGTGTCCGGTGTCTTCGGGGCCGTCTACCGGCGCACCGGCAGCGCGATGTTCCCGGGCTGTCCGGGCCCGGTGCTGGCCTGGCTCGACCGTCACGACCCCGGCTCGCTCGACGCCGCGACGACCGCCCTGTACTGCAAGGACATGGTGTTCCAGCGGCTGACGGGGGTCCGGGCCACGGATGTCTCCGATGCGTCGATGCCGTTCCTGGATCCGATGACCCGTACGTACTCCCTGGATGTCGTGGCCGCGCTGGGCCTCGGCCACCGGGCCTCGCTCCTCGCCCCGGTCAGCGACCCCGTCGCCACCGCCGAACTCCCTTCCGGGTTACGGATGTCCAACGGACCGTACGATCTGCCGGCCTGTGCCCTGGGCGCGGGCGTCACCCGTCCCGGTGACGGCCTGCTGATCGTCGGCACCTGTCTGGCCGCCCTGGTGGCCACGCGGCGGCTCGACCTGGACGGCGAGCCGGCCGGGCTGCACATCTCCACCGACCGGCCGGGCCACTGGCTGCGCGCCATGCCCGCGATGGTCGGCACCGCGGCCCTCGACTGGATCCTGAAGACCACCGGCGTACGCCACACGGAGGTCGACTCGCTGCTCGCCACCGCCCCGCCCGGAGCGCACGGGGTCCGCGTGCTCCCCTACTTCGCCCCGTCCGGCGAACGCGCCCCGTTCGTCGAGCCGCGTCTGCGGGCCGAGCTGACCGGTGTGTCCCTGGAGACGACTCCGGCGGACCTGGTCCGGGCGGTCTGCGAAGGCATCGGTTTCGCCGCCCGCCACTGCCTGGAGGCCGCGGGCCTCACCGGCACGCTCGCCCTGTGCGGCGGCGGCACCCGCTCCCCGGCGTGGATGCGCCTGTTCGCCGATGTGCTGGGCCGGCCGGTGCGGATCGTGGAGGGCGAGGTCGGTGCGCGGGGGGCGGTGCTCGCGGCGGCGCGGCGGTTCGGTGCGGAGCTGGACACGGCGGCCTGGACGGCCCCGACGTCGGTCGTCGAACCGGATGCGGAGCGGGCGGCGTTCTACGCGCGGGCGTACGAGGACCACCTGACCCGGCTCGACGGGGCCCGTGCGCGTGCCCGCACGTGATCACGGGTGCCGGTACGTGAGCGCTCGGGCCCCTGCGTGAGCACGCGTGCCCGGTGTCCGGGAACACGTTCAAAACCACGTCCGGGAGTACGTCGGGGACTTCGGCCGGGAACGTGCGAAGCCCTCAATGGTGGAGCTGGGCGAAGGTGGCACTCGCGAGCACGGTGCCGTCCGGGTTGAGCAGGCGGAGGCCGGTGACCGGTGAGGTGTCGGCAGGGTAGGGCGCGCCCCAGGAGCCGTAGCCCTCGCTGTCGAGTGCGAAGGAACCGACCTGGACGGTGGAGCCGTCGGCCCGTTGCAACTCGCAGCGGACGGTGCCGGAGTGCCCTTCGGCGTCCACCGCCATGTACAACCAGGGCGATGCCCCGGTGTAGAGGTAGACCTGCCCGAACGGGTGGCCCGCGTGGGTGAGTCCGGCAGTGACCAGCCGTGCCTGCACCGGGGAGACGATGGGCGTGACCGGCGCAGGCCGGCCGGCCGACGCACCGAGCACCCAACCGCCTCCGCCGAGGGCCAGGCTCGCTGCCGCCGCCGCCGCGGCGAGGCCGAACCGCCGCCACCGCACGCCCCGGAGCGGGCGCCGTCCGGCGGTGAGTCCGAGCCGGTCGATCACCCTGTCCTCGAAGCCGGCCGGCGGTTCGCTGACCGGCACGAGGCTCAGCAGCGCGTCCGAGGTGGCGGTCAGCTCGTGGATGTACTCGCGGCAGCCGGGACAGTGCTCCAGGTGGTCCATCGCCTCGGCCCGCTCCCTGGCCGGCAGCACGCCGAGTGCCAACTCCGCTCCGATCTCGCGCAGTTGCTCACAGGTGAACCCGTCCTTGTCAGTCATGGTCCACCTGCCTGCTCTCCAGGGATGCCCGGACCTTGCCCATGGCTGCCCTGATCCGGGTCTTGGCGGTACCGAGCGGTATCTCCTCGAAGTCGGCGACCTGCTGAGCCGTCATGCCGTAGATACCGGCCATCACCAGGGCGCGAGCCTGCTCCCGTGGCAACGAGCCGACCGCACGGCGCAGTTCCACCGCGGTTTCGGCGGCGAGCGCATGCCTCTCCGGTGGGTCCGCGATGGTCTCCATCATGTTCTCCAGGTCTGCGGGATCGACTGGAGTGGCCTTGCGCGCGCGGACGGCGTCGATCGCGAGGTTGTGCGCGATGACCGCCAGCCAGGTGGGCACCGAGCCCCGGCGCGGGTCGTAGACCTGAGCGTGCCGGCAGGCGCGCTCGAAGGTCTGCTGCGCGATGTCCTCGGCGAGCTGGACGTCGCCGACCACGGCGACGGCCACGCCGAAGACGCGACGCTGGAACCGCCGGACGAAGGCCACAGCGATCTCGGGATCGCCGGTCATGAGTCCGGCCAGCAGCGCTTCGTCGGGCACCCGCTCCAGGGGGATGCCATTCCTGCGCATACCTCTTACGTAACACGGGCCCGTGAGGATTGCCTGCCCCGAAGGAGCCCCGGAGCGGTGGAAGGACCGCCCCCGGAACGGTCGAAGAACCGGCCCCGGTGCGGTGAAAGGGCCGGCACAGGGCCCGGCATCCGTGCGCGGCGAAGACGGCGGACGGACCCGGGACGGCGGACGGACCCGGCGGACGAGCCGAAGACGACGAGCCGGAGACAGCGGGCCGGAGACAGCGGGCCGGAAACGACGGGCCTGAGGCAGAAGGCCGGCGACAGCGGGCCGGAGACGACGGGCCGACCTGACACGGCAGGCGAACCGGAGCAGGGATTTTTCCCCAAGAGGCAATCCCCTGGGAGCTCTGGAGCGTATTTCCATCTGGAAGCCTCTTCAGGAGGGAAGCTCAAGCCTCTTCAGGAGGAAAGCTCATGGCGATCTTCAGTCGTCTCATCCCCACGAGTAGGCGTCATGACATGAGGGACATGTCGCGGCGCTTCGACGACCACGGAAGGGACCGTCGTCACGGCCGTGACCACTTCCACGACCACGGTGACGGCGACCACCACCGCGATCACCGCTGGTGATCGGGCGGGACGGCTGAGCGGGCCCGGGCTCTTGGTCCGCTCGGCCGGCGCCCCGTCGGCGCCCCCGTCGGCGCCCCCGTCGGCGCCCCTTTCGGCGACCCTTGAGGAACGCGTCTTATGGGGCGTGTCTCGCTTCACGCGCTGCGGCGGCTGCTGTCGGTGGCCGATGACCCCGACGCGGTCGTCGCCGCCGCGCCGCCCGTAGCGCCGCGTGAGGCGTTCCGGCGGTTCTGGCCCTACACGCGCGGTGGCCGCCGCTGGCTCATTCCCGTACTCGTCTTCAGCATGGTCGGACCCGTCGTCGACGCGGCCGAGATCTGGCTCTTCAAGGTCGTGGTGGACGACGTCCTCGTACCGCGCGATCTGCGTCCCTTCCTCTGGATCGCCCTGGCGTACACAGGGCTCATCATCTGTTCCGGCGTTCTGGGATTCGCCGACGACGTGACCTCCACCTGGGTCAGCGAGCGTTTCCTGCTGGCCCTGCGCTCGGATGTCTTCCGGCACGTCCAGGGCCTCTCACTCGGGTTCTTCGAACGCCGGCGGCTGGGGGACGTCCTGTCGCGTATCACCGGCGATGTCGACGCGGTCGAGACGTTCCTCCTCTCGGGGGTGGCGGACGGCCTGTACTACGTCATCCAGTTGGGCGTCTTCCTCGGCCTGCTGTTCTTCCTGCGATGGGATCTGACCCTCCTCGCGCTCGTGATCGTGCCGCTCTTCTGGTGGGCGGCCCGGCGCTTCTCCCGCCTGATCAAGGACACTTCGCGCGAGCGGCGGCGGCGCAGCGGGTCGATCAGCGCGATCGCCGAGGAATCGCTCGCCAACGTCGCGCTGGTGCAGGCGTACAACCGGCAGGAGTCGGAGGACCGCCGGTTCGAACGCGAGAGTGTGGGCAGGCTGCACGCGGCGATGGCCTCGGCGCGCATCCGTGCCGTCTACGGCCCGGTCGTCGAGGTCATCGAGCTGACCGGCGGGCTGGCCGTCATGGGGCTGGGCACGTGGAAGCTGGCACAGGGTCAGCTCACGCTGGGCGGGCTGCTGGTCTTCCTCGCACTGCTGGGCAATCTCTACAGTCCGATCCGCGACCTGTCCCACCTCGCCAACACGTTCTACGCGGCCGCCGCCTCCGCCGAACGGATCATCGAGCTGCTCGACCAGCGCCCGCAGGTCGTCGAAGCCGCCGCGCCCCGGCGGATCGGGCGCGCCCGGGGCGACATCGAGTTCCGCGGCGTCTGCTTCCGCTATCCGGGTACGCCCCGGTGGGCACTGTCCGACGTGTCGTTCCACGTGCCGCCGGGCACGACGCTGGCACTGGTCGGCGCGAGCGGTGCCGGTAAGTCCACGGTCGGAAAGCTGCAACTGCGCTTCTACGACCCGGACCAGGGGGCGATCCTCCTCGACGGCACCGACCTCAGGGAGCTGCGCCTGTCCGAGCTGCGCGAGAACGTCGCGGTGGTCCTCCAGGAGACGCTGGTCTTCCACGGCACCGTGCGGGAGAACATCGCCTACGGCCGTCCGGACGCGACAGAGGCGGACATCGTCGCGGCGGCCCGCGCCGCCGACGCCCATGACTTCATCCAGCAGCTGCCCGAGGGCTACGACACCGTGGTGGGCCAGCGGGGCCGGACATTGTCGGGCGGGCAGGCCCAGCGGCTCGCGATCGCCCGCGCGATGATCAGGGACGCGCCCGTCCTGGTGCTGGACGAACCGACCACCGGCCTCGACGCCCGGTCGGGCCACCGGATCATGGAGCCGCTGCGCCGGCTCATGGCCGGGCGGACCACCGTCGTCATCTCCCACAATCTGCTCACCGTCCGCGACGCCACGTCCACCGTGGTGCTGGACCGCGGCCGGGTCGTGGAGAGCGGCACACACGAGGACCTGCTCCTGCGCGGCGGGACCTACGCCCGGCTGCACCGGCTGAACGGCGTCCCCGGCCCGGCCCCCGCCGGCCCTCCGTCCCCGTGGAAGGTCCGCTCATGAACCGCGCCTCGGCACGACCGACTCCGGCCCCTCCTGCTGCTAGCCTGCTCTTGCATATTGGTTGCAATAACAACAGGACGGCACCTGGAGGGGTCGACCCATGGCCACGTACACGCTTCCGGAACTTCCGTACGACTACGCGGCGCTCGAACCGGTCATCGATCCGCAGATCGTCGAGCTCCACCACGACAAGCACCACGCCGCCTACGTGAAGGGCGCGAACGACACCCTGGAGCAGTTGGAGGAGGCGCGCGACAAGGGGGTCTGGGGAGCGGTCAACGGGCTCCAGAAGAACCTCGCGTTCCATCTGTCCGGCCACATCCTGCACTCGATCTACTGGCACAACATGACCGGCGACGGCGGCGGCGAACCCCTCGCGACGGACGGTGTCGGTGACCTCGCGGACGCGATCACGGAGTCGTTCGGCTCGTTCGCCGGCTTCAAGGCCCAGCTGACAAAGGCCGCGGCGACGACGCAGGGATCCGGCTGGGGCGTCCTCGCGTACGAGCCGGTCAGCGGCGGGCTGATCGTCGAGCAGGTCTACGACCACCAGGGCAATGTCGGCCAGGGATCCGTCCCGGTCCTGGTCTTCGACGCCTGGGAGCACGCCTTCTACCTCCAGTACAAGAACCAGAAGGTCGACTTCATCGAGGCGATGTGGGCCGTCGTCAACTGGCAGGACGTGGCGCGGCGTTACGCCGCCGCCCGGGAGCGCGCCGACGTACTGCTGCTCACCCTCTGACGCCAGGACTCATGAACGTCCTGCCTCGTGATCGTCTTCTCACCCTTCACCGGGCAGGCGGATGAAGGGAGGACCCCTGCCTGGACGTGACAGGCGGGGGCCCTTCTGTCATGTCACGGGACACGGGACACGGGTGGCGCCCCCCGGGCGCGGCCGGGCCGAGGGCCGTCGCTCCCACCGGCTTCGGCGACCCGGCCTCAGCCGGTGACCAGCGCCATCATCAGCCCGTCGTATCCCTTGCTGCCCACGGTCTGCAGCGCGGTCGCGCTCAACGTCGGCTCGGCCGCGACAAGTTCGGTGAAGCGGCGCACGCCCTGCACCTTCGGGTCGTCGCTGTCGCCGTCGACCACCTCCCCGTCGCGCACGACGTTGTCGGCGATGATCAGACTGCCGGGCCGGGTCAGCTTCAGCGACCAGGCCAGGTAGTCGGGGTTGCTCGGCTTGTCGGCGTCGATGAACACGACGTCGAACGGCCCGTACCTCTGTTCCGCCAGCACCGGCAGTACGTCGAGGGCCCGGCCCACCCGGATCTCGACGACGTCCGCCAGACCGGCCCGCTCGATGTTCCCGCGCGCGACCTCGGCGCACTCCGGATCGGCTTCCAGCGTCACGAGCCTGCCGCCCTCGGGCAGCGCGCGGGCCAGCCAGATCGTGCTGTAGCCGCCCAGAGTGCCGATCTCCAGCACGGTGCGCGCCCCCTGGAGACGGGTCAGCAGGTGCAGCAGCTTGCCCTGGTTGGCGGCCACCTGAATGGCCGGGAGCCCGGCCCTGTCGCTGGCCTCGACCGCCGCGTCCAGCGCCTCGTCCGGGCCCACCAGCAGGCCGTTGAAGTAGTCGTCGACCTCGGTCCACTGCGCCAGCGTCACGGCGGGTCCTCTCTCGGTACGTGTTAGTTCCTAAAAGGAACTTACACGATGCGAGGTGAATGCGATGATGGGCGTCATGGGCCTCGCTCTCACGGAGGGGCCCGCTCACCCAGCACTTCCCCAGGCACATCCGCACCACCATGTCCGGCAGCCTCGACCTCGAAGCGGCCGCCCCGGAGGGGACATCGTGACGATCACCGTTCGAGAGCTCGTCCACTACCCGGTCAAGGGCTGCGCCGGGACCGTGGTCGATGCGGCACGGGTCACCGCCACCGGCCTCGCCCACGACCGGACGTTCATGGTGGTGGACGCGGCGGACGGCGCGTTCCGCAGCCAGCGGACGCATCCTTCGATGGCCGCGATCAGGGCCGACGTCCTCGACGACGGGGCAGCGCTGGCTCTGTCCGCCGAGGGTGTCGAGCCACTGCGCCTGGACGTCGACCCGGACGGCCCGCACCGCGAAGTCAGCATGTTCGACCGCCCCCTGGGCCCGGCGGCGGACCAGGGGGACGCAGCCGCGGACTGGTTCTCCGACGTGCTCGGTACGAAGTCCCGCCTGGTACGCGTGGTTCCCGGCTTCGACCGGGACGGCTGGGGCGAGACCCCCGGCAAGGTCAACTTCGCGGACGCCCACGCCGTACTGGTCGCCTCGACGGCCTCACTGGACGGCCTCAACGCCCGCATCGCCACCCGGGGCGGCGCCGCGCCCGTCCCGATGGACCGCTTCCGCCCCAACATCGTCCTGACCGGCCGCGCCGAGCCGCACTTCGAGGACCGGGTACGCCGGATGACCCTCGGCTCCGTGGAACTTGCCTACTCGGTACGGGCAACGCGGTGCAGCGTCCCGCTCGTCGACCAGCGCACGGGCCGCCGCGCGGGCCCGGAACCGGTCCGGACCCTCGCGACGTACCGGCGCGAGCCGGAGTACAAGAACAAGGTGAGCTTCGGCGCGAAGAACGCGGTGGTCCACGAGGGCGTGGTGACCGTCGGGGACGTGGCCGAGGTCACGGACTGGCTCAGCCCGTGAACGCCCCTGTCCTGACGCCGTCGACGGACACGGCCCACCCCTCCGGGGCGTAGGAACCGACCGGCCTCCGGGTGTGGAGACCGACTGGTCCGCGCGCCCCGTGCGGACTGCCCGTCCGCCCCAGCCGGGCCCGCACCGGGTTCGTGTCGGTCGTGCGGGGTCCGGACGTCGCCGGACCCCGCACCTCACCGCACCACGTGCGTCAGTCGAAGACGGGGCCCTGCGTGCGGGTCCGCTTGATCTCGTAGAAGCCGGGGATCGACGCCACGAGCAGCGTGCCGTCCCACAGCTTCGCCGCCTCATCGCCCTTCGGGGCCGGGGTGACGACCGGGCCGAAGAAGGCGATCTGCTCGCCGTCCGGGCCCGGCACGGCGATGACCGGGGTACCGACGTCCTGTCCAACCTTGTCGATGCCCTCCTTGTGGGAGGCGCGCAGCTCGGTGTCGTACGCGTCCGAGTCCGCGAAGTCCGCCAGCTCGGCCGGCAGGCCCACGTCCTGGAGCGCGCCCACGACGGCCTCGCGGGTGGGGCCCTCGCCCTGGTTGTGGAAGCGGGTGCCGAGCGCCGTGTACAGCGGGCCGACGATGTCGTCGCCGTGCTTCTGCTGGGCGGCGACGACGACGCGTACCGGCCCCCATGCCTTGTTCTGCAGCATGTCGCGGTACTCCTCGGGCAGCTCGTCGAGCCTGTCCTCGTTGAGTACGGCGAGGCTCATCACGTGCCAGCGCACCTCGACGTCGCGGACCTTCTCCACCTCCAGCATCCAACGGGAGGTCATCCAGGCCCAGGGGCAGAGCGGGTCGAACCAGAAATCGGCAGGGGTCTTGCCGGTCGCCGTGCTGTTGTCAGACATGTCTCTCCTCGTAAGGGCATTCGCACCTGTGACCGAAACACCGCGGGGCGCATCGGCCATTCCCGCCTGCCGGGCCGATCGGCGACATGGGAGGATCAAACCATTCGAACGTGACACAAAAGCGTGACACAAAGGAGTGTGCCGGTGCCCGGTGAGAATCTGTCCCGCGACGAGGCCCGCGTGCGGGCAGAGCTGCTGAGCGTCGACGGCTACGAGGTCGGGCTCGACCTGCGTTCCGCCGTCGGCGGGCCGGACGGGGAAGGCGACGGAGCCTCGGCCGGTCCGCGGACCTTCCGCTCGGTGACGACGATCCGGTTCCGCACCGCGCGCGCGGGGGTGTCCACCTTCGCGGATCTGGTCGCGCCGGGCGTGACCGCGGTGACGCTGAACGGGCAGCCGCTCGACCCCGCCGCCGTGTTCGACGGGACGCGCGTGGCACTGGACGATCTGCCGGAGGGCGACAACGTCCTGGTGGTGGACGCGCAGTGCGCGTACAGCCGGACCGGCGAGGGCATGCACCGGTTCGTCGACCCGGAGGACGGCGAGGTCTACCTCTACACGCAGTACGAGCCGGCCGACGCGCGACGGGTCTTCGCGAACTTCGAACAGCCCGATCTGAAGGCCCCCTTCCGCTTCGAGGTGACGGCACCCGAGGGCTGGACGGTCTGGAGCAACGGGGCCGTGGAGGCGCAGGACGGCGAGGTGTGGCGGTTCGCCGACACGAAGCCGATCTCGACGTACATCACGGCGGTCGTGGCCGGTCCGTACCACTACGTGACGGACTCCTACAGCCGTACGTTCGACGACGGTACGACGCTGGAGATCCCGCTCGGCGCGCTGTGCCGCAAGGGGCTCGCCCGGCACTTCGACGCGGAGGACGTCTTCCTCGTCACCAAGCAGGGCCTGGACTTCTTCCATGACCACTTCGACTACCCGTACCCGTTCGGGAAGTACGACCAGGCGTTCGTGCCGGAGTACAACCTCGGCGCGATGGAGAACCCGGGCTGTGTCACGTTCCGCGAGGAGTACATCTTCCGCGGCAAGGTGACGCGGGCGTCGTACGAGAGCCGGGCCAACGTCATCCTGCACGAGATGGCCCACATGTGGTTCGGCGACCTCGTCACCATGCAGTGGTGGGACGACCTGTGGCTGAAGGAGTCGTTCGCCGACTTCATGGGCGTCTTCGCCATGGTCGAGTCGACCCGCTTCGAGGACGGCTGGATCACCTTCGCCAACAACCGCAAGTCCTGGGCGTACCGCGCCGACCAGCTGCCGTCCACGCACCCGATCACGGCGGACATCCGTGACCTGGAGGACGCCAAGCTCAACTTCGACGGCATCACGTACGCCAAGGGCGCCTCGGTCCTGAAGCAACTGGTGGCGTACGTGGGGCGGGACGCGTTCCTGGAGGGCGCCCGGCGCTACTTCAAGAAGCACGCCTACGGCAACACGCAACTGGGCGATCTGCTGTCGGTCCTGGCCGAGACGTCCGGGCGCGACATGACCGCCTGGTCCCGGTCGTGGCTCCAGACCGCGGGCGTCAACTCGCTGGCCCCGGAGGCGACATACGACGCGGCGGGCCGGATCACGGAGCTCGCGGTGCGCCAGGAGGCGGCCGAATCCCACCCGGAGCTCCGGCCGCACCGGGTCGCGGTCGGCCTGTACCGGCGGGCCGCCGACGGCGGCCTGGTGCGCTACGCGCGCGCCGAGGTGGACGTGGCGGGACCGCGCACGGTGGTCGGGGAGCTGGCCGGGGCCGAGCGGCCCGAGTTGATCCTGGTCAACGACGACGACCTCACGTACTGCAAGGTCCGCTTCGACGAGGTGTCCCTGGCCACGCTGCGGGAGCACCTCGGTGACGTGACCGACCCCCTGGCCCGGGCGCTGTGCTGGTCCGCGCTGTGGAACATGACCCGGGACGGCCTCATGCCGGCCCGCGACTTCGTCTCGCTCGTGCTGGCCTTCTCCGGCCGGGAGTCCGACATCGGCGTCCTGCAGATGCTGCACGCCTGGACCCGGACCGCACTGGTCCACTACGCGGCGCCGGAGTGGCGCGAGGAGGGCGGCCGGGCGCTGGCCGAGGGTGCGCTGCGGGAGCTGCGGGTGGCCGAGCCGGGCAGCGAGCACCAGCTGGCGTGGGCGCGGTTCTTCGCGTCGGTCGCCGACTCGGACACGGACTTCCAGCTGCTGTCCGGGCTGCTCGACGGTTCGGCGCGGATCGACGGGCTGGATGTCGATCAGGAGCTGCGGTGGGCGTTCCTGTCGCCGCTGGCCGCGCACGGGGTGGCCGACGAGTCGGTGATCGACGCCGAACTGGCCCGCGACGACACGGCGTCCGGGAAGCGGCACCAGGTGCGGTGTCTGGCCTCGCGGCCCTCGGCTGCGGTGAAGGCGCAGGCCTGGGCGGGCGTCGTGGAGTCGGAGGCACTGTCCAACGCGTTGGTGGAGGCGACGATCACGGGCTTCGAGCAGGCGTCGCAGCGTGAACTGCTGGCGCCGTACACACGGCTGTACTTCGACGCGATCGAGCGGGTGTGGGCCGAGCGGTCGATCCAGATCGGGATGGCTGTGGTGAGGGGCCTGTTCCCGGCGCTGCAGGACGATCCGGCGACGCTGGCGGCCACGGACACGTGGCTGACCGCCCACGCGGACGCGGCGCCGGCCCTGCGGAGGCTGGTGCTGGAGGCCCGGGACGACCTGGCCCGGGCGTTGCGCGCGCAGCAGTGCGACGGCGCGGCGGCAGGGGCCGGGGTCTGACGGACGCGCCGGGAACACGGCCGGCACTGTGTTCCCGGCTGTGTTCCCGGCTGTGTTCCCGACCGAGTTCCCGGAGCCGGACGGGCTCGACAGGGACAGGAGGACGGGGAGCAGCCCGGCCGGTGGAACAATCCCCCAGGACGGCCCATTTCGGCCATCGAACGCGCGTACTTTAGGACGGCGTTGTCCTGGATTGTCGACGGGCATGTAACAGGGGTTAGGGCCGCGACCGCTTGCGGGATACACCGGAGCATGACCAAGAACACCCCGCTCTCCCCGTGTCACCGCCGCGACACCGGCGACGTCCGTCAACGTGTGCTGTCCGCAGCGCAGTTGAGGGCGCATGGCGTGTCCGCCGCACAGGCCGCCGCGCAGTGCAGGACCGGCGGGCCGTGGCAGCAGCCGCTGCCCGGCGTGTACGTCCTGCACCCGGAACCGCCCACCGGCGAGGAGCGGCTGCGTTCCGCCCTGCTGTACGCGGGCCGGCCGTCGGCCTCCGGCCGGGGGTCCGCGACCGCCCAGCAGCCGCCGGACGCGGAACCCGAGTACGGCGAGGCCGTGGTCACCGGGTTCGCCGCGCTCGCCCTGCACGGGATCGCGGTCACGCCGCCCGCGTCGTCGGACCGGATCGACGTGCTGGTGCCCCGCACCCGCCGGACGCGCTCGGTCCGGTACGTCCGCCTGGTGCGGACCTCCGAGCCGCCCCGCCCCGAGCAGGTGCGGGGCCTGCCCGTGGCACCGGCGGAGCGGGCGCTCGCGGACGCGGTCGCCGGGCTCGGGGACGCCGCGGTCGTACGTCGCCTGCTCATCGAGGCGGTGCGCGGCGGGCACTGCGAGCCCGCCGCCGTCGTGGGCGAGTTGAGCCGGGCCGGACTGCTGGGCCGCCCTCAGGTGGTGAACGCCGTCGAGTCACTGCTCGCCGAGGGCCGGGCACTGGCGGAGAGCCGGCTGTACGACATGGTGCGGGCGTATGGTCTGCCGGAACCGCTCTGGAACGTGGACCTGCGACTGCCCGGCGGTCCGCATCTCGGCGCGGTGGACGCCTTCTGGCCGCAGGAGGCGGTCGCCGCGGTGCTCGACACCAGGGCGCCGCGGCACAGCAGACTCGACGACGACCGGCGCCAGGAGGAGCACGACACGCAGTGGACCGCGTACGCCGCCAAGCGGGAGCATCTGGAACGGCTCGGCGTCACGGTCGTCCATCTCTCGCCGAAGAAGCTGCGCGACGCGCGGGAGCAGCAGGCGGTCGTGGTACGCACGGCGCTGATGGCGGCGGCCGATCGTGAACCGGCCGCGTACGTGATGGTCCTCCCTCGCTGAAAACGGGCCACAGCGGCCACTTATCCACCTTTTTGCTCCTGATGGCACATCAGCCACGTTGGCGGGATTGCGCCATGTCAACATCTCGCCCCCTGCAACTCTCCACAAACCCCTGTCATTTACGAAAGGGTGAGCGGTCATCCGGTACCGAATTCCGGACTCTCTCTTTCAATTCAGGGATGCTGATGACCTCCGAGTCCCCCAGTTCCATACCCGGGGCGAGACGCGTGGCCCGAGTGGCGGCTGCCGCCGGTCTGGTGGCCGCGCTGGCCGCCACCGGCGCCGCCCCGGTCTTCGCCGCCGATGACCCCGCTCCCGCTCCGGTCAAGTCCGCCGCAGGCGGCGCCACGGCCGACAAGCTCGGCAAGGCCGACGCCGATGTTCTGGCCAAGGCCAAGGCCGAGGGCGAGAAGAGCATCACGATGATGGTCGCCACCGCTCCCGGTGCGACCGAGCAGGTCACCCAGCAGTTGGACGCCGTCAAGGGGTCCGTGCTGGGACGTACGTACGACAAGCTCGGCTACGTGCGGGCCACCGTGCCCACCTCGTCCGCCGAGGCGACGATCAAGGCGGCCTCCAAGCTGTCGTCCGTCTACGGCATCGATCTCAAGCAGGAGATCAAGCTGGACGACCCGACGCCCACGGCCGACCGGGCCGCCGGCGCGACGGCGAAGTCCACCGGCACCTACCCGGCGCCGGGCAAGAACACCCCGGCGAAGAACCCGTACAACCCGTCCTTCGAGACGGGCGCGGTCGACTTCGTCAAGCAGCACCCGAAGGCCGACGGCCGGGGTGTGACCATCGGCATCCTGGACTCGGGGGTCGATCTCGGCCACCCGGCGCTCCAGAAGACCACCACCGGCGAGCGCAAGATCGTCGACTGGGTGACGGCCACCGACCCGGTCAGCGACGGCGACGGCACCTGGCTGCGGATGTCGGCCTCGGTGTCCGGCCCGACGTTCGCCATCGGCGGCCGGACCTACTCGGCGCCGACCGGTTCGTACAAGATCCAGCTCTTCTCCGAGGCCGCCACCAAGGGTGGCGACATGGCCGGGGACCTGAACCGGGACGGCGACACCACCGACGTCTGGGCCGTGCTCTACGACCCGGTCGCCGGCACCGTCCGCGTCGACCTGAACAACAACGCCGACTTCACCGACGACGCCGTCATGAAGCCGTACAAGGACGGCCACCAGGTCGGCTACTTCGGCACGGACAACCCGGCGACCGATGTCGTCGAGCGCATCCCGTTCGTCGTGGAGACCCGCAAGGACGTCGTGTACAACGCGGCCGGCGACAAGGCCGACTACGTCAACATCGGCGTCATCGAGTCCGAGCACGGCACCCACGTCGCGGGCATCACCTCCGCCAACGGGCTCTTCGGCGGCGCGATGAACGGCGCCGCGCCCGGCGCGCAGATCGTCTCCTCGCGTGCCTGCACCTGGTCCGGCGGCTGCACCAACATCGCGCTCACCGAGGGCATGATCGACCTCGTCGTGAACCGCGGTGTCGACGTCGTCAACATGTCGATCGGTGGCCTGCCGCCGCTCAACGACGGCAACAACGCCCGCGCCGAGCTCTACAAGCGGCTCATCGACATCTACGGCGTCCAGCTGGTCATCTCGGCCGGCAACGACGGCCCGGGTGTCAACACCATCGGTGACCCCGGTCTCGCCGACCACGTCATCTCCGTCGGCGCGGCCATCTCCAAGGAGACCTGGGCCGCGAACTACGGCTCGAACGTCACCAAGAAGTACGACATGCTGCCCTTCTCCTCGCGCGGTCCGCGTGAGGACGGCGGCTTCGCGCCGATCCTGACCGCCCCGGGTGCGTCGATCAACACCACCCAGACCTGGCTGCCCGGCGGCCCGGTCAAGGAGGCGGGCTACAGCCTGCCGGCGGGTTACTCCATGCTGCAGGGCACCTCGATGTCCTCGCCGCAGGCCGCCGGTGCGACGGCACTGCTGCTGTCGGCCGCCAAGCAGAAGCACATCGAGCTGCCCCCGGCCGATCTGCGGACCGCACTGACCAGCACCGCCACCCACATCAAGGACGTGCCCGCGCACGCCCAGGGCGCCGGTCTGATCAACATCGTCGGCGCCTGGAAGCAGATCGAGAAGCAGGGCTCCCCGGCGCACGAGTACACGGTGAAGGCCCCGGTCGACACCTCGATCGACTGGGCGCTGAAGACCCCCGGCTTCGGTACCGGTCTGTACGACCGCGAGGGCGGCCTGAAGGCCGGCCAGAAGAAGTCGTACGACGTCACGATCACCCGCACCACGGGTCCGGACAAGGACGTCAAGCACAAGCTGTCGTGGAAGAACAACGACGGCACCTTCAAGCTGACCGGCTCCGGCACGGTCTCGCTGCCGCTGGGCAAGCCGGTCACCGTCAAGGTTCAGGCGCAGCCGCGCAGCGCGGGTGTGCACAGCGCGATCCTGCAGGTGGACGACAGCAAGACCGTCGGCGTGGACCAGCAGATCCTCTCCACGGTCGTCGTCTCCACGCCGCTCGTGAAGCCCTCCTACGCGTTCAAGGCGTCCGGCTCGGTGCAGCGCAACGGCACCACGTCGTACTTCCTGACCGTGCCGGAAGGCGCCAAGACCCTTGAGGTCGCGATGAGCGGGCTGCGCTCGGGCAGCCAGACCCGCTTCATCTCCATCCACCCGTACGGGGTGCCGATCGAGGACAGCTCCACGATCTACTGCTACCCGAACTACGAGAACCCGGCCAACACCTGCCGCCCGGACGTGCGCTCCTACAAGGACCCGCAGCCCGGCGTCTGGGAGATCGAGGTCGAGGCACGGCGTACGTCGCCGCTGCTGGACAACCCGTACAAGCTCGATGTCTCGCTGCTCGGTGCGACCTTCGACCCGGCCGTGCAGACCATCGACGAGGCGAAGGTCGGTACGCCGGCCGCGGTGGACTGGACCGTCACCAACAACGCCGGTGACCTGGAGGGCACGCTCCAGGGCGGCTCGCTGGGCTCGGCCAAGGTCGACACGCCGTCGATCGGCACGGGCGACGAGCAGGAGTACACCGTCACCATCGGTGAGGGCGTCGAGAAGCTGGACGTCGCCATCGGCGGTACGTCGGACAACAACGCCGACATCGACCTGTACGTCTTCAAGGGCAGCACCCAGGTCGGCAGCTCCACCACGGCCGGGTCCGAGGAGTCGGTCAGCCTGGTGAACCCTGCCGCCGGCACGTACACCATCGTGATCGACGGCTACAGCGTCCCGGCCGGCACGACCACGTACAACTACCGCGACGTGTACTACGCGCCGTCGCTCGGCACGATCAAGGTCGACGAGTCGAAGGCCGTGAACCTGGCCAACGGCGCCTCGGCGCAGATCGGCGCCGAGGTCTCGGTCGGCGGAGCGGCACCCGAGGGCCGGCAGTTCTTCGGCGAGGTCCACCTGGTGAACAGCCACGGGACCGCGGCGGGCACCGGCAGCGTCGTGATCGAGAAGGTCACGCAGTAGCGGGTGGCACCACGGCGGTGACCGCGGTCACCGTGTGATCCGTACGACAGTGGGGCGGGCGCTCGGAAGAGCTCCCGCCCCACTGCTCTGCGCCCGGCCGGGCGCCGGAAGAGCACCCGTCCCACCGCCGAGCGCCTCCGCCGGGCAGGCACTGTCCGCAGCGCGGACAATGGATTGGACAAGGAAGCCGTGGACATACGCATCATGGACCGGCAACCTGCCAGTTCGTACGTTCGAAGGAGTCCCTGTGAAGGTCGGAATCGTCGGCGCCACCGGTCAGGTCGGCACAGTCATGCGCAGGATTCTGGCCGAGCGGAAGTTCCCGGCCGACGAGCTGCGACTGTTCGCGTCCGCGCGCTCCGCGGGCTCCACGATCGAGTGGCAGGGCCGGGAGATCACCGTCGAGGACGCCTCCACGGCTGATTACTCCGGGCTCGACATCGTGCTGTTCTCGGCCGGTGGAGCGACGTCGAAGGCGCTCGCCGAGAAGGTCGCCGCGCAGGGTGCCGTCGTGATCGACAACTCCTCCGCCTGGCGCAAGGACCCCGAGGTCCCGCTCGTCGTCTCCGAGGTCAACGCGCACGCGATCGCGCACCGGCCCAAGGGCATCATCGCCAACCCGAACTGCACCACGATGGCCGCCATGCCCGTGCTCCGCCCCCTGCACGACGAGGCCGGCCTCCAGACGCTGACCGTCGCCACCTACCAGGCGGTGTCCGGTTCCGGCCTGGCCGGTGTCGCCGAGCTGCACGGCCAGGCCTCCAAGGTCGTCGCCGACGCCGACAAGCTCACCCACGACGGCGAGGCCGTCGACTTCCCCGAGCCGGACGTCTACAAGCGTCCGATCGCCTTCAACGTGCTGCCGCTGGCCGGCTCCCTCGTCGACGACGGCTCCTTCGAGACCGACGAGGAGCAGAAGCTCCGCAACGAGTCCCGCAAGATCCTGGAGATCCCGGAGCTCAAGGTGTCCGGCACCTGCGTCCGGGTGCCGGTCTTCTCCGGCCACTCGCTCCAGGTCAACGCGCGTTTCGCCCGCCCGATCAGCGTCGAGCGCGCATACGAGCTGCTGAAGGACGCCCCGGGCGTCGAGATCTCCGAGATCCCCACCCCGCTGCAGGCGGCCGGCAAGGACGCCTCCTTCGTCGGCCGTATCCGCGTCGACGAGACCGTGGAGAACGGCCTCGCGCTCTTCGTCTCCAACGACAACCTGCGCAAGGGCGCGGCGCTGAACGCGGTGCAGATCGCGGAGCTGGTGGCGGCCGAGCTGAACGGCTGACGCGTCCGACGGCGGGCGCGGGGCGGCGACCGGGGAGCGGGGCGCCGGGGCGCCGGGGCAGGGCCACGGAGCGACGACCGGGGAGCGGGGCCCGCCCCGCATCACCCGCCCCGCAGCACCCGCCCCGCATCACCGGGGGCGGCGCACCTCGAACTGGAAGCACCCGTATTCCATGGCCCTGACGTGCACCAGTGCCACTTCCGGGTCGGCGAAGGCCGCGGCAAGGGCCTCGTCGTACCCCCGCTCCTCGTCGGCCGGGATCTCCAGCAGCCGGCCGCCGACGATGCGGCCGGCCGCGTCGTAGCGCCGGACGGTGCGCACCGCTCCCGCCCGTGAGAAGGGGTACCCGGCCCGGTCGGCCGCGGGGCCGCCGCACTCCCGCGCGTGGATGAAGACCGGCCCCTGCTCGTCGTACGCCCCCGGCCTCGCCCCGGTCGCGGCCGCCCAGCGGCGCAGTGGCGCGTACGAGACGAGGGCGATCCGCTCCCCCGCCTCGTTGCCGCGCAGACAGCAGCGGAGCGGGTCGCCGCTGTCGGTGGCGGTGTACGGGGCGCAGGGGCGGCCCGCGTCATCGGTGTCGCGGAGCTCCTTGAGCGCGGCGGGATCGATCGGTCGTGCCTCGTATGCGGTCATATGGCGAGTGTGTCCCGCCGTGCGGACGCGGTCCGGCGGATATCGGACATCGCGCTGCGCACAGGTGGCGTGGAAGGATGACCCGAAACACCACAAACCAAGGAGATGACCGCGTGCCTGGCACCAATCTGACCCGCGAAGAGGCACAGGAGCGGGCGCGCCTGCTGACCGTGGACGCGTACGAGATCGATCTCGACCTCTCCGGAGCGCAGGAGGGCGGCACCTACCGATCCGTGACCACCGTGCGCTTCGACTCCGCCGAAGCAGGTGCGGAGACCTTCATCGACCTGATCGCCCCGGCCGTGCACGAGGTCGAGCTGAACGGCGCCGCGCTGGACGTGGCGGCCGTGTTCCGTGACTCGCGCATCAAGCTCCCCCACCTGGTCGCGGGATCCAACGAGTTGAAGGTCGTCGCCGACTGCGCGTACACCAACACCGGTGAGGGCCTGCACCGCTTCGTCGACCCGGTCGACCAGCAGGCTTACCTCTACACCCAGTTCGAGGTGCCGGACGCGCGCCGCGTCTTCGCGAGCTTCGAACAGCCCGACCTGAAGGCCACGTTCCGGTTCACCGTGAAGGCGCCGCAGGGCTGGACCGTCATCTCGAACTCGCCGACGCCCGAACCGCAGGACGGCGTCTGGTCGTTCGAGCCGACGCCGCGCATCTCGACGTACATCACGGCCCTGATCGTCGGCCCGTACCACTCGGTGCACAGCAGCTACGAGAAGGACGGCCGGTCCGTTCCGCTCGGCGTCTACTGCCGTCCGTCGCTGGCCGAGTACCTCGACGCGGACGCGATCTTCGACGTGACGCGGCAGGGCTTCGACTGGTTCCAGGAGAAGTTCGACTACGCCTACCCGTTCGCCAAGTACGACCAGCTGTTCGTCCCGGAGTTCAACGCGGGCGCGATGGAGAACGCGGGCGCGGTCACCATCCGCGACCAGTACGTGTTCCGCTCGAAGGTGACGGACGCGGCGTACGAGCGGCGTGCGGAGACCATCCTGCACGAGCTGGCGCACATGTGGTTCGGTGACCTCGTCACCATGGAGTGGTGGAACGACCTGTGGCTGAACGAGTCGTTCGCCACGTACACCTCGGTCGCCTGCCAGGCGTACGCGGAGGGCTCGAAGTGGCCGAACTCCTGGACCACGTTCGCCAACAGCGAGAAGACCTGGGCCTACCGCCAGGACCAGCTGCCGTCCACGCACCCGATCATGGCGGACATCCATGACCTGGACGACGTGCTGGTCAACTTCGACGGAATCACCTACGCCAAGGGCGCCTCGGTCCTGAAGCAACTGGTGGCGTACGTCGGCATGGACGAGTTCTTCAAGGGCGTCCAGGCGTACTTCAAGGCGCACGCGTTCGGCAACACCCGTCTGTCCGACCTGCTGGGCGCGCTGGAGGAGACCTCCGGCCGCGACCTGAAGACCTGGTCGAAGGCGTGGCTGGAGACGGCGGGCATCAACGTCCTGCGCCCGGAGATCACCACGGACGAGAACGGCCACGTCACGTCCTTCACGGTCCTCCAGGAGGCCCCGGCCCTCCCCGCCGGTGCGAAGGGTGAGCCGACGCTCCGGCCGCACCGCATCGCGATCGGGTGCTACGACCTCGACGGCTCCGGCAAGCTGGTCCGTACGAACCGGATCGAGCTGGACGTCGACGGCGCGCGCACGGCCGTCCCGTTCCCGGCCGGCACCGCCCGCCCCGCCGTGCTCCTGCTCAACGACGACGACCTCTCCTACGCGAAGGTCCGCCTCGACGAGGAGTCGCTGCGCGTCGTCACCGAGCACCTCGGCGACTTCACCGAGTCCCTCCCCCGCGCCCTGTGCTGGGCCTCCGCCTGGGACATGACCCGCGACGGCGAGCTGGCGACCCGCGACTACCTCTCCCTGGTGCTCTCCGGCGTCGGCAAGGAGTCGGACATCGGCGTCGTCCAGTCGCTGCACCGCCAGGTGAAGCTGGCACTGGACCTGTACGCGGCGCCGGAGTGGCGCGAGGCCGGGCTGACGCAGTGGACCGAGGCCACCCTCGCGCACCTGCGCGCGGCGGAGCCGGCCGGCGACCACCAGCTGGCCTGGGCCCGCGCCTTCGCGGCGACGGCGCGCACCCCGCAGCAGCTGGACCTGCTGCAGTCGCTGCTCGACGGCAAGGAGACGATCGAGGGCCTGGCCGTCGACACGGAGCTGCGCTGGGCGTTCGTCGAACGGCTCGCCGCCACCGGCGTGTTCGAGGAGGACGAGATCGCCGGCGAGTACGAGCGTGACAAAACGGCGGCGGGCGAGCGCCACGCGGCGACCGCCCGCGCGGCACGCCCCACCGAGGAGGCGAAGGCGGAGGCGTGGGCCTCGGTCGTGGAGTCCGACAAGCTGCCGAACTCCCTCCAGGAGGCGGTCATCGCCGGCTTCGTCCAGACCGACCAGCGCGAGCTGCTGGCCCCGTACACGGAGAAGTTCTTCGCGGCGGTCAAGGACGTCTGGGGATCGCGCAGCCACGAGATGGCGCAGCAGATCGCCGTCGGCCTCTACCCGGCCCTCCAGGTCTCCCAGGCCACTCTGGACGCCACGGACGCCTGGCTGTCCTCGGCGGAACCGAACGCGGCCCTGCGCCGGCTGATGTCGGAGTCCCGCTCGGGCGTGGAGCGCGCGCTGAGGGCCCAGGCGGCGGACGCGGCGGCAGCCAGGGCGTAACAGCCGCACGGCACGCAGTGAGGGGCGCCTCCCGCGATCGCGGGAGGCGCCCCTTCGTGGTGCGTGCGCACGGACCGGGGTCCGGCGGCGGGGGCCGCAGCGCGAACCGGGGCGCGGGCTGTCGTGGTGCGCGGCCGGGGGCGGGGTGAGGGGAGCGGGCGCCCCGGCGCGGACACGCGTGTGCGCCGCGCGGTACGGGGTACCGGCGGCGCACACGGGAGGAGCCGAGGTGTCAGGCCTGCTTCTTGGACTTGTCGAAGACCATGACGAGGCCCGCGATGACCACGAACAGGGCGATGGGAGCCACGACGTAGAGACCGACCGTCTCGATCACGCTCAGACCGGGGCCCGGGTCGTCACCGTCGTCACGGGTCAGCGCAAGCGCGGGGGACGACATGAGCAGCATCATCAGCGTCGTACCGGCCGCCACGGCGCCGGCGCGCATTGCGTTCTTCTTGTCCACGGTGCAAACGTAGCGAACGCCTACGACGGGCGCGCGCCCGGGGGTGCCGTACGAGGTTCCGGACGGGGTTCCGGGTGGGGTCCGTGAGCTCCTGAGCAGGGTCCGTGAGCTCCCGAGCGGGGTCCGAGGCCGCCTCCGCCCGGCCGGAAGACCTCCATCAGGCCGTGCAGGCGGGGTGCGGCGGCCAGCTCCTCCAGGGTGACCGGGTGGTTCTCCGCGTCGGCGACGGGCAGTCGCCAGTTGGGGTACTGGTCCCAGGTGCCGGGGAGGTTCTGCGGGCGGCGGTCGCCGAGCGTGTCGGGCAGCCAGATTCCGACCATGCGTGCGGGGGTGCGCAGCAGGAAGCGGTGCAGGGCGCGCACGGCGCCCTCCTCGTCGCCCTCGCCCTCGGGCAGCAGGCCGAGGCGGGTGAGCTGGGCCAGCCACTCGGAGGTGTCGGCCGCGTCCGCGGTCAGCTCCTCCGTGAGCCCGCGGGTGAGCAGACCGAGGCGGTGGCGCAGGGTCACGTGGTCGCCGGTCAGCCGGGCGGCGGTGGACGGCAGGTCGTGCGTGGTGACGGTGGCCAGGCAGCCCTCGCGCCACTCCTCCGGGGCCAGTGGGCGGCCGGTGCCCGACCAGTCCCGTTCGAACCAGAGCACGGACGTGCCGAGCACGCCGCGGCGTGCCAGCGCCTCGCGCACCCCCGGTTCCACGGTGCCGAGGTCCTCCCCCAGGACGACCGCGCCGGCCCGGTGCGCCTCCAGGACGAGGACGGCGAGCATCGCCTCGGCGTCGTGACCGACGTAGGTCCCCTCGGTGGGCGGGCGCCCCTCGGGCACCCACCAGAGCCGGAACAGGCCCATGACGTGGTCGATGCGCAGGGCCCCCGCGTGGGCGAGGAGTCCGCGCAGCAGCCCGCGGTACGGGGCGTAGCCGGACGCGGCGAGGACGTCGGGGCGCCAGGGCGGCAGACCCCAGTCCTGACCGCGGGCGTTGAAGGCGTCCGGGGGCGCGCCGACGGACATGCCGTGCGCGAAGGCGTCCTGCTGGGCCCAGGCGTCGGCACCATCGGGGTGCACACCGACGGCGAGGTCGTGAATGATGCCGACGGCCATGTGCGCGTCCAGGGCGGCGCGTTGCGCGGCGGCGAGCTGGCAGTCGGTCAGCCAGGCGAGCCGGCCGTGGAAGTCGACCCGGTCCAGCAGTTCGCGGCGGGCGTGGGCGGTCTCCTTGGAGCGGGGGTCGCGGAGCGCGGCCGGCCAGGCGCGCCAGTCGGAGCCGTGGACCTCGGCGAGGGCGCACCACAGGGCGTGGTCCTCCAGGGCCTGTCCCTGCTCGGCCAGGAAGTCGCAGTACGCGGCGCGACGGCCCGGGGTGAGGGGCACCTTCGTGACGAGTTCGAGGGCCTGGCGCTTGAGTTCCCAGACGGCGTCCCGGTCGATCAGGGCGCCTTTGTTCAGGACGGTGTCGCTGAGTGTCGCGGCGTCCTGCCGCAGGTCGTCGAGGATGCCCCGGTCCGGTACGTGCCCGTACTCGGGGATGGACTCGATGTGCAGATGGACGGGGTCGGGGAAGCGCCGCGACGAGGGGCGGTAGGGGGACGGATCGGTGGGGTCGCCGAGCACGGCGGCATGGAGCGGGTTCACCTGGACGAATCCGGCGCCGAGGGTCCGCCCGGACCAGGCGGCGAGGTCGGCGAGATCCCCGAGGTCACCCATGCCCCAGGAACGGGCGGAGAGCAGGGAGTAGAGCTGCACGAGGAAGCCGTGGCTGCGTGCGGGCGGCTGCGGCGCGCGGGGCGGGGCGACGACGAGCGTGCAGGTCGTGTTCCGGCCGTCCGGAGCACGCACGGCCAACCGGTGCACCCCGGGCGGCGGTTCGGCCCACCAGGCGGGGAGCACGGGCGCACCCGCCGGGGTGTCTCCGCCCGCGCCCCTGCCCGCGTCGGGCACGCTCCCGGCCGCGCCCGCACCCGCACCCGCACCCGCACCCGCATGCGCACCCACCCCCGTGTCCGCTCCCGTCACGGCGTCACCGTCCGGGTCGGCGGCGCCCCGTACCGAAACGGCCGGATCCGGCCGGTGAGCCGGAACGCGCATCGTCGGGGACGGGGGCGACCCGGCGTCCTCAAGGCCGATGTCCAGCGTGCTGCCGGGCGGCAGGGCGGTCAGGATCGGGGGCAACGGCTCCCCGGCCCACACCACCAGCGTCCGCGGGAGCAGCCGGGAGCGGGCCGAGGACTCGGCTGCGGCGAGCGATTCCCGTACCGCTTCGGGGGTGGCGGCATCCACGCCGAGGGCGGCGAGCACGGCGACGACCGTGTCCTCGGGAACGGACACCGTGACGTCGGCGGACGGGGAGTAGGAGGTGGCGACGCCGTGCAGTGCGGCGAGCCGGGACAAGCCCATTCAGACTCCTGGGGACTCCATGCCCCACGCGCCGCCGGACGTGGCCGGTTCGCTGGTCAGCGGGGCAATGACGGCGAGCGGGGCTTCGCTGGTCAAGGGGGTGGCGTCGGCGAGCGGCGGCTCGCTGGTGAGAGGTATCGCGTCGGCGAGCGGCGGCTCGCTGGTCAGCGGGCCGGGACCGGATGCGGCGAACGGAAAGGCACCGGACTGCGGACCGGGCGCACCGGCGGGGACAGCATCGGGCCGCGGGGCGGGACCGACCACCTGTTTGGAGAGGGCGGAGAGCAGGAGTTGCGCGGCAGCGGGCATGGCGGCCTCCTGGCCGTGGAGGAACAGGACACAGCAGGCCTACCCAGCGAACTCGACCGCAGACGTAGGCGTTACCACAACGACTTCAACGTGCCCTGAGTCACATTTCTTTCCCCAGGGGCTGGTTCTCCGCAAGTTGTCCGCCATTTTCGGCCATTCGGCGTCATCCTTGGCGTCGCCTCCCGACGGCCACCCCTCCCTCACCCCTCCAGCGACTTCGGGCATTTACGACACAACAACCACCCGCGTCCAGGTCTCCGCGGACTGCCGCCGTCGGCGGACGGCGGCGACCGTACGGGACGGGCAGGGCGGGCGCGAGTCGGTCCGGATGGACGCGCAGGACAACCACTGCCTCCGGATCCAGGACAAGGCCCGGGTCACCGCGTACGGCTGCTCGCTCCGGTCGGTGGAGGCACACACGGTCGCCTCAACGGAGTAACGCGCCACTCAGCCCCACTCCCGCTCAGCCCCGCTCAGCGCCACTCGCCCCCCCTCAGCTCCCACCCGCGCCGCTCGCGCCCGCGTGTCGTCCCGCTCGCGCCCGCGTCGCCCCCGGCTGCCCCTGCCCGGGCCCGGGGACGACAGAGGCCCGGATCTCTCAGGCTGAGATGCCGTCGATCCGGGCCATCGCGTCGTCCGCGCCGAACGGTTGCAAGTACGGCAGCCAGCGCGGGTCGCGGTGGCCGGTCCCGATGATGCGCCAGGCGAGGCCCGTCGGCGGGGCGGGCTGCTGGTGCAGCCGCCAGCCGAGCTCCGGCAGGTGCCGGTCGGCCTTGACGTGGTTGCAGCGGCGGCAGGCCGCCACCACGTTGTCCCAGGAGTGCTGTCCGCCCCGGCTGCGCGGAATGACATGGTCGACGCTGGTCGCGGCGGCGCCGCAGTACATGCAGCGGCCCCCGTCCCGGGCGAAGAGCGCCCTGCGGGTCAGGGGGACGGGCCCCCGGTACGGAACCCGTACGAACCGCTTCAGGCGGACGACGCTGGGGGCCGGGACGACCCGGGTGGCACTGTGCATGAAGGCGCCGGACTCCTCAAGGCATATGGCCTTGTTTTCGAGCACGAGGACGAGCGCGCGGCGGAGCGGTACGACGCCGAGCGGCTCGTACGACGCGTTGAGAACCAGGACGTGCGGCACGGTGGATGCCTCCTTGTACGCCGGCGGCGCGTGGCTCGCGCCGGGACGATCCGCTCTCAGTCTCTCCTCACGCCTGGTCAAAGCGCCACCACGTGCGGGTAACGGGCCGGGAGGATTTTTTTCTCCGCCCCGTGCCGATCACCCGTCGCCGCATGGCGGAGCGGGCGCTGCGGGGGCCGTTGCCGCTGCGGCCCCACCCCATGTGCGATCCGCCACATACGCCCTCCGCATCCCGCGTGAGACAGGTCTCTCCCCGGTCACAAGAAGGGAACACTCCGGATACCCCGTTAGTGTGGTTGGTCTGCTGTCGTCCGTCTGGAGGTTCCGTCGTGCTCCCGTCCGCCCTGTTGGCCGCAGCCACGTCACCCGGGCCCGGTGGCTCGCTGGACGAGGCCGCCGAGCAGGCCGGCAACGCCGCGGGCTGGGTGGAGGAGAACTGGTCCACCTGGCTGAGCACCGGTCTGCGCATCATGCTCATCGCCGCGATCGCGGTCGTGTTGCGCATCGCGATCCGCCGTGCCCTCACCAAGCTCATCGACCGGATGAACCGCAGCGCGCAGGCGGTGGAGGGCACCGCGCTGGGCGGGCTGCTGGTCAACGCGGAACGCCGCCGTCAGCGCTCCGAGGCGATCGGTTCCGTGCTCCGCTCGGTCGCCTCGTTCCTGATTCTCGGTACGGCCGCGCTGATGATCCTGGGCGCGTTCAAGATCAACCTGGCCCCGCTGCTGGCCTCCGCCGGTGTGGCCGGTGTCGCGCTCGGCTTCGGTGCGCGCAACCTGGTCACCGACTTCCTCTCCGGTGTCTTCATGATCCTGGAGGACCAGTACGGCGTGGGCGACACCATCGACGCGGGCGTGGCCTCCGGCGAGGTCATCGAGGTCGGTCTGCGGGTCACCAAGCTGCGCGGCGACAACGGTGAGATCTGGTACGTCCGCAACGGCGAGGTGAAGAGGATCGGCAACCTCAGCCAGGGCTGGTCGACGGCCGGTGTCGATGTGGCGGTGCGCCCCACGGAGGATCTGGAGACGATCCGTACGGTGATCTCCGACGCCACCGCGGAGATGGCCAAGGAGGAGCCGTGGAGCGAGCGGCTGTGGGGCCCGGTGGAGATCCTGGGCCTGGACTCCGTGCTCCTGGACTCGATGACGGTCCGGGTGACCGCGAAGACGATGCCGGGCAAGGCGCTGAGCGTGGAGCGCGAGCTGCGCTGGCGGATCAAGCGGGCCTTCGACGAGGCGGACATCCGCATGGTCGCCGGCGTCCCCGCCCAGGCGGACGAGCCCTCCGCGGCCGACCCGACGGCCGGCATGGCCGCGCCGTCCGCGTACGCGTCGACGACCTCGCCGCAGTCACTGGCCGCGACGCCGATCAACCCGCCGCCGAACATGTCGAAGTAGGACCCGCCCGTACGTGTGAGGGGCGTCCCGCAGCACCTGCGGGGCGCCCCTCACACGTACGCGGACTTCGGTCACCCCGGCCGGCCCCGCGTCCGGCTCCGCGTCCGGTTCCGGGACACCCCTCACGCGCACACGGGTCGCCGCGGCCTCAACTCGGTTCCCCGGCGGTGTGGTTCGTGAGGTGCGACCGAGGATCCCCGCGTCCCGCGAACGCCTCGGATAACGCTTTGGTTGCCACCGCGGTGGAGCCCATTGACGCCCCGGCGACAGCGCCATACCGTCCTCTCACCGAATAGGAAACTTTCCTAACAGAGGCGGGTGCAGCGCTCATGGCCGGAACCACACCCGGAACCCCCCGCGTTCTGCGAGCCATGAACGACCGGGCCGCCCTCGATCTGCTGCTGGAGCACGGACCTCTCTCCCGCACGCGGATCGGGAAGCTGACGGGCCTCTCCAAGCCCACCGCGTCGCAGCTCCTCGCGCGGCTGGAGGCCGCCGGGCTGGTCGTCGCGACCGGGACCGCGGCCGGGCGGCCGGGGCCCAATGCCCAGCTGTACGCGGTGAACGCGCGGGCAGCGCATGTCGCGGGACTGGATGTGAACGCCCACCGGATCGTCGCCGCCGTCGCCGATGTGACCGGTGAGACGGTCGGGGAGTTCGAGCTGCGCACCCCGGGGCGGCGGGCCGACTCCGTGGTGCGGCAGGTGGCGCAGGCGCTGGACGGCGCGGTCAAGGACGCCGGGCTCACCCGTGCCGAGGTGCACCGCGTGGTCATCGGCACCCCGGGCGCCTTCGACCCCGGCACCGGGCGGCTGCGGTACGCCTCGCACCTGCCCGGCTGGCACTCCCCCACCCTGCTGGAGGAGCTGGCCGCGTTCCTGCCGATGCCGGTCGAGTACGAGAACGACGTGAACCTGGTCGCGGTGGCCGAACAACGGCTCGGCGCGGCGCGCGGTCACGACGACTTCGTCCTGCTGTGGAACGAGGAGGGGCTCGGTGCCGCCCTCGTCATCAACGGACGGCTGCACCGCGGCTTCACCGGTGGTGCCGGGGAGGTCGGCTTCCTGCCGGTGCCCGGCGCCCCGCTGGTCCGCCAGGTCACCAAGGCGAACGCGGGCGGCTTCCAGGAACTGGCGGGCGCGCAGGTGCTGTCCCGGCTGGCCCGTGAGCTGGGCATCGACGACGAACCGGCCCGCGGCTCCGGCACCCACCACGAGGTCGCCGCCCGTCTGGTGGCGCGCGCCGCCGGGGCCGCGGAGTCGGGCGAGGACGGCCCGTACCTGCGGCTCCTGGATCTGTTCGCCACCGGACTCGCGACCGGTCTCGCCTCCATGGTCGCCGTGCTCGATCCCGAACTCGTCGTGCTGTCCGGTGAGTTGATCGCGGCAGGCGGAGAACCGCTCCGCAGCCGGGTGCAGTCCGAACTCGTCGAACTGGCGGCCTCCCGGCCCCGCCTGATCGCCGGTGAGGTGACCCACCGACCCGTTCTGCGCGGCGCGCTGGAGAGCGCACTCGCCACCACGCGTGACGAGGTCTTCGACACCTCGCGCTGACCGCTGTCCCGCGCCCCGCCCCTTCCTCCTTTCCTCCTTTCCTCCTTTCCTCCTTTACGCCCTCCTCTTCTTCTCGCCCTTCCCTCCCCCTGCCCTCTCCCTCCCTTCTTCGCGCACCGCCTTTCCCTTGTCCCCTTCCTTCATCGGGAGTCACCGCCATGTCCGGAAACCGCCGGAAGTCGGCCGTCGCGCTCGCCGCGACCGCCGCGATATCGCTGTTCGCCTCGGCCTGTACGGGTCAGAGCAACTCCGGTGCCAGTGATGACGCGTCCAAGAAGACGACCCTCACCTTCTGGCACGGCTGGAGCGCCCCGAACGAGGTCAAGGGCATTCAGGCCACGATCGACGCCTTCCAGAAGGCGCACCCCAACATCCATGTGAAGGTCGTCGGAAACATGACCGACGACAAGATCAACCAGGCGCTGCGGGCGGGCGGTTCGACGGCGCCGGACGTCGTCTCCTCGTTCACCACGAACAATGTCGGCAAGTTCTGCTCGTCGAAGGCGTTCGTCGACCTGAACCCCTTCCTGAAGAAGGACGGCATCGATGCGGACACGACCTTCCCGAAGGCGATGAACGAGTACACGCAGTTCAACGGTGTGCGCTGCACCGTTCCGCTGCTCGGTGACGCGTACGGGCTCTACTACAACAAGGACGCGTTCAAGGCCGCCGGAATCGCGAACCCGCCGAAGACCTGGTCGGAGTTGGCTGCGGACGCCAAGAAGCTGACGAAGACCAAGGGCAACTCGTACGAGCAGCTCGGCTTCATGCCGAACTACCACGGCTACGAGTCGACGACCGATCACTACCTCGGCAGCTGGAACCCGACGTACTTCGACGCGGACGGCACGTCGAACATCGCCGAGGACCCGGCGTTCGCCGCCATGCTCACCGCCCAGAAGAAGCTCGTCGACGACCTCGGCGGGTACGCGAAGCTGGAGAAGTACCGTACGGCGTTCGGCGACGAATGGGGCGCCAAGCACCCGTTCCACACCGGCCAGGTGGCGATGCAGCTGGACGGCGAGTGGCGGCTCGGGATGGCCGAGGAGACCGACCCCGGGTTCGAGATCGGGGTCGCGCCGATGCCCGTCGCCGACGACGAGGCCGACACGTACGGCAAGGGCTATCTGACCGGCACGATCGCCGGTATCGCCGCCACCTCGCAGAAGCAGAACGCGGCCTGGGAGCTGGTGAAGTTCATGACGACCGACACCGACGCGGTGGTCGACTTCGCCAATGCCATCCACAACGTGCCGTCCACACTGGACGCGCTGAAGTCGCCGAAGCTGACGTACGACCCGCGGTTCAAGACGTTCCTGGACATCGCCGCGAATCCGGACAGCACCACCACCCCGCCGTCGGTGAACGGCGGCGCGTACCTGGTGTCCCTGCAGAATCTCGGATTCGACATCGAGAAGGGCAAGCAGACGGACATCAAGGCCGGTCTGGAGAAGACCGCCAAGGAAATCGACGCGGCGATCGCCCAGGCGAAGTAGTACCGCGATGAGTACGTACACACTCCGTGCGAAGCGCAGAAGAACGGCACTGCGGACGGCGGCCTTCATGTCGCCGTGGCTGATCGGGTTCAGCGTCTTCTTCGCCTACCCGCTGATCTCCACGCTCTATTTCTCCTTCACCCACTACGACGGCTTCGCGGCCCCCGAGTTCAACGGGCTGAAGAACTGGTCGTACGTCTTCCACGACTACCCACTGTTCTGGCCCGCGCTGCGCAACACGCTCTGGCTGGTCGTGGTCATGGTGACCTGCCGGGTGGTGTTCGGCCTCGGTGTCGGGCTGCTGATCACCCGGATCAGGACGGGGGCCGGAGTCTTCCGCACCCTGTTCTACCTGCCGTATCTCGCCCCGCCGGTCGCGGCGACCCTCGGCTTCGTCTTCCTGCTCAACCCGGGTACGGGGCCGGCCAATTCGCTCCTCGGCGCGCTGGACCTGCCCACGCCGGGCTGGTTCACCGACGCCGCCTGGTCCAAGCCCGCGCTGACCGCGCTCGCGGTGTGGGGGGTGGGCGACCTGATGGTGATCTTCATGGCCGCGCTGCTCGACGTACCGAAGGAGCAGTACGAGGCGGCGGAACTGGACGGGGCGACCGCGTTCCAGCGATTCCGCTTCGTCACCCTGCCGAACGTCTCGCCGATCATCCTGTTCGCCGTGGTCACCGGGATCATCCAGACGATGCAGTACTACACCCAGCCGCTCGTGGCCGGAAAGGTCGCCTCGGGTGTGATGGGCGGCTCCGGGCAGCAGTTCGAACCGGGCTATCCCGACAAGTCGACACTGACACTGCCGCAGCTCGTCTACAACCTCGGCTTCCAGCGCTTCGACTACGGCTCCGCCTGCGTGGTCGCGCTCGTTCTCTTCGTCCTCGCGATGGCCTTCACCGCACTGCTGATGCGGCGCCGCAGCGGGCTGATCCAGGCAGGTGAATGACGTGCCGCAGGCGCTCGACACCCTCAAGGCGGCCGGCCCCGCAGCCGGCCCGGCCACCCCGGCCGCGCGCACGGCACGCCGCAGGGCGCTGCTGAACTGGATCGCCGTGCACACGCTCGGCGTCGCCGCCGCGCTCTTCTTCGTGCTGCCGTTCGTCTTCCTCGTACTCACCTCGCTGATGAGCGACCAGCAGGCGCTGACCCGCGACCTGTGGCCGCACCCCTTCGAGTGGAGCAACTACCGGAAGGTGTTCGACACCCCGGGCTTCCTGACCTGGTGGCGGAACACCCTGCTCTACGCGGGGCTCGGCACCGTCCTCACGGTCGTGTCGTCGCTGCCCGTCGCGTACGCGCTCGCCAAGTTCCGCTTCCGCGGGCGGCACCTCTCACTGATGCTCGTCATCTCGATGATGATGCTGCCGCCGCAGGTCGTCGTCATCCCGATGTACCTGTTCTGGGCGAAGCAGCTGGACCTGTCCGGCACGCTCTGGCCGCTGATCGTCCCGATGGCCTTCGGTGACGCGTTCTCCATCTTCCTGCTGCGGCAGTTCCTGCTGACCATCCCGAACGAGTACCTCGACGCGGCCAAGGTCGACGGCTGCGGCGAACTGCGCACCCTGCTGAAGGTCGTCGTGCCGATGGCCAGGCCGGGCATCGCCGCCGTCGCCCTCTTCCAGTTCTTCTACGCCTGGAACGACTACTTCGGCCCGCAGATCTACGCCTCGGAGAACCCGGCCGCCTGGACGCTCAGTTACGGCCTGGAATCCTTCAAGGGCGCACACCACACCGACTGGAACCTGACCATGGCCGCGACCGTCCTGGTCATGGCCCCCGTGATCCTCGTCTTCTTCTTCGCCCAGAAGGCGTTTGTCGAGGGCGTCACACTGACCGGAGTAAAGGGCTGACATGAAGCTCGCAGTAGTGGGTGGCGGGTCCACCTACACACCCGAACTGATCGACGGCTTCGCCCGGCTGCGGGACACGCTGCCCATCGAGGAGCTGGTGCTCATCGACCCGGCGGCCGACCGTCTCGCACTCGTCGGCGGCCTCGCCCGGCGGATCTTCGCCAAGCAGGGCCACCCGGGCCGGATCGTCACCACCGCGGACCTCGACGCGGGCGTCGCCGACGCCGACGCGGTCCTGCTCCAGCTGCGCGTCGGCGGCCAGGCCGCCCGCAACCAGGACGAGACCTGGCCGCTGGAGTGCGGCTGCGTCGGCCAGGAGACCACCGGGGCCGGCGGCCTCGCCAAGGCACTGCGCACCGTCCCCGTCGTCCTGGACATCGCCGAGCGGGTCCGCCGCACCAACCCGAACGCCTGGATCATCGACTTCACCAACCCGGTCGGCATCGTCACCCGGGCCCTGCTCCAGGCCGGGCACAAGGCCGTCGGCCTGTGCAACGTGGCGATCGGCTTCCAGCGGAAGTTCGCCCGGCTCCTCGACGTCACCCCCGGCGAGGTGCACCTCGACCACGTCGGGCTCAACCACCTGACCTGGGAGCTCGGGGTGCGCCTCGGCGGCCCGGACGGCGAGAACGTCCTGCCGAGGCTGCTCGCCGAGCACGGTGACACGATCGCGGACGACCTGCGCCTGCCCCGCGCGGTCGTCGACCGCCTCGGCGTCGTCCCCTCGTACTACCTGCGGTACTTCTACACGCACGACGAAGTCGTACGGGAACTCGGCACCAAGCCGTCCCGGGCGGCCGAGGTGGCCGCCATGGAGAAGGAACTCCTCGCCCTGTACGGCGACCCGGCGCTGGACGAGAAGCCCGCGCTGCTCGCCAAGCGCGGCGGCGCCTTCTACTCGGAGGCGGCCGTGGACCTGGCGTCCTCGCTGCTGGGCTCGGGCGGCTCGGCGGTGCAGGTGGTCAACACGTACAACAGGGGCACGCTGCCGTTCCTGCCGGACGACGCGGTGATCGAGGTGCAGGCCCGGGTCGACGGCACGGGGGCGACGCCGCTCCCCGTGCCGGAGCTGGACCCGCTGTACGCGGGGCTGGTCGCGCACGTGACGGCGTACGAGGACCTCGCGCTGGAGGCCGCGCTGCGCGGCGGCCGGGACCGGGTCTTCAAGGCACTGCTCGCACACCCGCTGACCGGTCAGATCGCGTACGCCGAGGCGCTCACCGACAAGCTGATCGCGCACAACCGGGAGCACCTCCCGTGGGCGTGAACGCTTCGGTCCTCGCCATCGACGCGGGAAACAGCAAGACCGACGTGGCGCTGATCGGTGCGGACGGAACAGTGCTGTCGACCGCCCGGGGCGGTGGTTTCCAGCCACCCGTCGTGGGCGTCGAGGCGGCCGTGGACATGCTCGGCGCGGCCGTCGGCCGGGCACTGGAGCTGTCCGGCGCACCGGACGGCCCCGTCACGCATGTGTCGGCCTGTCTCGCCAACGCCGACCTTCCGGTGGAGGAGGAGCAGTTGGCGGCGGCGCTGCGGGCCCGCGGCTGGGGTTCCACGGTCGCGGTGCGCAACGACACGTTCGCGATACTGCGCGCGGGGGTGGACGAGCCCCGGGGCGTGGCCGTGGTCTGCGGTGCGGGGATCAACTGTGTCGGCATGGTGCCGGACGGGCGTACCGCGCGCTTCCCCGCCATAGGCCGGATCTCCGGTGACTGGGGCGGCGGTTCCGGGCTCGCCGAGGAGGCCATGTGGTTCGCCTCGCGGTCCGAGGACGGCCGCGGTGAGCCGACCGAGCTGGCCCGCACACTGCCCGCGCACTTCGGGCTCGGCTCGATGTACGCGCTGATCGAGGAGCTGCATCTGGGCCGGATCGAGTCCGAGCGCCGGTACGAGCTGACTCCGGTGCTGTTCGCGACCGCGGCGGCCGGGGACGCGGTCGCGGGTGCGCTGGTGGACCGGCTGGCCGGGGAGGTCGTGACGATGGCGTCGGTCGCGCTGCGCAGGCTCGGTCTGCTGGACGAGGAGGCGCCGGTGGTGCTGGGCGGCGGCGTGCTGGCGGCCCGCCACCCGCGGCTCGACGACAGAATCGCCGAACTCCTCACGATACGTGCCCCGAAGGCGGTGGTCCGGGTCGTGACGGAACCTCCCGTCCTGGGGGCCGCGCTGCTGGGCCTGGACCACACCGGGGCGGCTGCCGGGGTGCACGCGAGGCTGCGTGCCCAGTACGGCTGAGGTCACCCGCGTGCCAGGGCGTGGCCGCCCGATCAGAGGTCACCCGGCAGACTCCGGGTCCGGACGGTCTCTCCCGGGGGGCGTCCCACGGTGCTCCCGCGCCGCAGGACGCCCCTCGCGCACGGGAACCGTTCAGTCGTCCCGGACGTGTTCACGGGTGGGGAGATCGGTCCGCTTCCGGGATTGGTCCGCCGATCGTCTTGATCGGCGGCTCCTGCCTTGATCGAATGCGGGTGAGGGCATCCGAGGACCGATGCGGCATCAGGCGTTCCTGGTGTGGATGCCGGTCCCTGCGGCCATACTTCTGGCCGGGCACCAGTCTCCCGATCGGCCGGGGGTCGGGCCACCGTCCGTAGACCGAGGGGGAGGTCGGGTGACATACCCGCCGAATGTACGTACGGCGCCGGAGCACGTACGGGCGCAGCCGCCCGTACCCGTGGCCGTACCCGCTCCGCCGGAGCGCGGTGCCTGGTCCGCGGCGACGCGACGGCTGCGGGCCTCGGCGACGACCGAACCGGGCAGGCTCCAGATCATCGGGGCCGTACTGGCCCTGCTCGTCGTCGCGTTCGGGGCCGTGACGGCCTTCGAGATCGCCGACCGGGAGGACGCGGCCCATGACGTGGTGAGCCGCAGTCAGCCGCTGAGCGCCGACGCGGCGAAGATCTACCGCTCGCTGGCCGATGCGGACACCTCGGCGGCGAGCGGCTTCCTGGCCGGAGCGCAGGAGCCCCGCGAGGTCCACGACCGGTACGACCGGGACATCAAGGAGGCGTCCCGGCTCCTGGTGAAGGCCGCGGCCAACACGGACACGTCGACCGCCTCCGGGCACGAGATCACCACGCTCAACGAGGAACTTCCCCGGTACACCGGCCTGATCGAGCGGGCCCGTGCCAACAACCGGCAGGGCCTGCCGCTGGGCGGCGCCTATCTCCGTTACGCGAACCAGAAGATGACCGACGTCCTGCTGCCGGCCGCGGAGCGGCTGTACGCGGCGGAGACGGGACGGCTCGGCCGGGACAGCGACGAGGCGAGGGCCTGGCCGTTCCTCTCCCTCGGACTCGGGGTCGTGGCACTTGCCGGTCTGATCTGGGCGCAGCGGCGCAACTACCGCAGGACCAACCGGGTCTTCAACCACGGCCTGCTCGTCGCGACCGCCGCGTCCACCGTGGTGCTGCTGTGGCTGGCGGTGGGGCACACGGTGGCGCGGTCCGAACTGCTGGACGCGGATGTGCACGGGCAGCAGTCCCTCGATGTCCTCAACCACGCACGGATCGATTCGCTGAAGGCCCGCGCCAATGAGAACCTCACTCTTGTCGCCCGCGGCGCGGTACTCACCCCGGACGGCAAGAACGACCAGTACGAGACCGAGTACAACACGGGCATGAAGGCCCTCGGCGAGGAGCTGGGGAAAGCCGGCAAGCTCGCCGACGACTCCCAGGGGAGCGGGCCGGTGGCGAACGCCGTCGAGGGTGTCTCCGAGTGGCGGGACCGCCACCGGACCGCCCGCACGACCGACGACAACGGCGACTACAAAGAGGCGCTGGAGCAGACCATCGGGGCGAAGGATTCGACGGGTGAGTCCTTCAACCGCGTGGACAAGGCCCTGGAGCAGGCGCTCGCGCACGAGCAGGACGAGTTCACCCTGGCCGCCAAGGCCGGGCGCGGGGCGCTGCGGGGGCTGTCGACCGGGGCCGCCGTGCTCGCCGCGCTGGGGGCCGTCGCCGCGGTCCTCGGAGTCAACCGCAGGCTCTCGGAGTACCGGTGAGAGGGGGAGCGATGACCAGGATGCGCACGGGCGTGAGGGCCGGGACGGGCTCTGGGTCCACCCGCGGCAGGCTGCGCGGCTGGGGCGGAGTGACGGGCATGGCCGTGGCCTGTGCGGTGACGGCGTCACTCACCCTGCTGCCGCTCTCCCACGGCGGCGCCGAAGCCTTCGTCGACGACGCCACGGGGCCGGGTGCGGCACGGGCGGTGCAGGCGCGGGCCGGCGACTGCACGGACCCTGAGGCGAGCCTGCCGCCGTCGAGTGCCGACGGCGCGACGATCGCGAAGATCAAGGCGCGCGGGAAGCTGATCGCGGGCGTCGACCAGAACAGCTTCAGCTGGGGGTACCTCAATCCGGCGAGCGGTGAGCTGGAAGGCTTCGACATCACTCTGGTGCGGGCCATCGCCAAGAACATCCTGGGCGACCCCGACGCGGTGATCTTCCGGGCCATCCCCACCAACCAGCGGATCGCCGCCCTGGAGAACGACAAGGTCGATGTCGTCGTCCGCACGATGACGATCAACTGCGCCCGGCTGGACCAGGTCTCCTTCTCCACGGCCTACTTCCAGGCCGGGCAGCAGGTCCTCGCGCCGAAGGACTCGTCGATCACCGGCTTCGACAAGTCCCTGGCCGGCAAGCGGGTCTGCACCGCCGAGGGCTCCACCGCGTACGAGGCGCTGGAGAAGCAGTCGTTCGGCTCGGTCTTCAAGGACGAGCACGACGGCGGCACGACGGACGAGGACCGGCTCACCGTCCCCAACCAGCTGGACTGCCTGGTGCGGTTGCAGCTGGGCGAGGTCGACGCGGTGGTCACGGACAACGCGCTGGCGGCGGGGCAGGCCGCCCAGGACCCGGCGGTCGAGCTGAAGGGCGCCCCGTTCACCACCGAGTACTACGGCGTGGCCGCGAAGCGCGGCGCCGACGACCTGGTGGCCCGGGTCAACCAGGTGCTGGTGGACTACCGCAGGGGTGGTGCGGACAGTCCCTGGATGGTGGCGTACCGGAAGTGGCTGGAGGCCGGACTGCCGGGGATAACGGCGCCGCCCGCCCCCAAGTACCGGAGCAACTAGCGCCGGACCGGCCAGGTGCGCGCGACGGCGCGTACCGGACCGGCGAGGCAGTGGCACTGATCCCGCCGGGTCCGTCCCGGCAGGAAGAGCGAGAGGTGATCGATGGGCGTCGCGGGCCCCTTCCCCGGCTATGCGGGGAGGACCCCCGGCCCGGTCATGGACCGGGACGAGGCGGACCGTGCGCTGGCCCGGCTGGGCGCGGAGCACGAGGCGATCGAGACCTCGCTCCTCGCCCTGCAGGACCACGCGGGCCGCCGGCTCCTGGAGGGCGCCGACCTGACCGGTGTCACGAAGGAACGCTGGGCCTCCACCGAGCAGTCGATCACGTTGCTGTGGGGATACTTCGACGCCTACGCGGGGGCGCTGGCCGAGGCCCGCTCGGTGCGGGCCCGCCGTCGCCACCCCAGCCGTGACGACCTGGCGGCCCTCACCGAACTGCTGCGCGGCCAGGGGGTCACCGTGGCGCACGCCGCCGGGCGTCCCGATCCGTCGATCACGGGCCCGGCCAAGCTCTCCGAGCGGTTCACGCTGGAGGAACTGGTCGCCCGGATGAACGACCTGTACGCCCGCTCGCTGGACATGGTCGTCGCCTCCGACTCCGTGTGGTCCGCGCTGCCCGCCCGGATAGATCTGCTCGCCGCCGAACTGCACCGCACCCGCTCCCTGGCGCACTCCGTCGGTGTGCGCCCCGGCGAGCACCCGGCGGGTGACGACCTGGAGGCGATCACCCAGGAACTGACCACGCTGCGGGTGCAGGTGATCTCCGATCCGCTCGCGTTCTGGCTGTCGGGCCCCGGGAGTTCGGCGCCGGGCGGCGGACGGCCCGACACGACGCGCTACGACCGGGCGGCCCGCGCCCTGGACGACGTACGCCGGGAGATCGAGGCGGTGCTCGCGGTCCGGCAGGACGCCGAGCAGCGTCTGGTCCACCTGCGGGACGTCCTCTCCCGCGCGGACCGCACCCTGACGGAGGCCCGCGCGGCACGCGGCGAGGTACTGGCGAAGATCGCCGCCTCCGAGGTGCCCGCGGTCAGCGGTCCGGCGACGGCGCTCCAGGAGCGGCTGGCCACCGCGTCGGAGTACCGCCGGCACGCCCAGTGGCACCGGCTCTCCCCGCTCCTGGAGACGCTGGAGCGGGAGGCCGAGGAGGAGTTGCTGCGGGCCCGCGAGTCGCTGACCGCGGTCACGGCTCCGCTGGCCGTGCGGGCGGAGCTGCGCGGCAGGCTCGACGCGTACAAGGCGAAGGTCGCCCGGCACGGGCTGGCCGAGGACCCCCTGCTGATCGAGCGGTACGACGCGGCGCGCAGGATGCTGTGGAGCGCGCCGTGCGATCTGCGGGTCGCCGCGCAGACGGTGTTGCGTTATCAGGAGGCGGCGGCCGAACTGCTGTCGCAGCGCCGGACCTCGGGACCGGAGGACCGGCTGTGAGTTCGGGTAGGCGCAAGGCGGAAGGGCCGCTGCGGCGGCGGGACGAGCAGGGGGACGGACCATGAGTACGCAGTGCCAGCGCCCCACGTGCGAGGGCGCCTACGAGGACGTGGGCGACGGTGAGCTGTACTGCGACACCTGCGGTCTGGCGCCGGTCGTCTCGCCGACGGGCATGGTGAGTTCACCGCCGACCGGGATCGCGGGCGGCGGCGCGCACGGCACGGGCAGTCGGGGCAGCAGCAGTAGTTCGCGGGCCTCGTCCCGGGCGTCCTCACGCGCCTCGTCACGCTCGTCGACCTCGCGCCGCTCCGTCTCGGGGCGACTGTCGCGCTCGCTGTCCAGTGGCACCACGTCCCGTCCGGTGTCGGTGCGTTCCTCCGGTTCGTCCACGGGCATGTCCGGCCGGGGCAGGCTGGGCGCGGGCCTGGTGCAGGTGCCGGACGTGCCGCGTCACGACCCGCGCTCCGCGGTGATGGAGAACCCGGAGGTGCCGGAGCGGAAGCGGTTCTGTTCGCGTTCGGACTGCGGGGCTCCCGTGGGCCGGTCCCGCGGCGGCCGGACGGGCCGCACGGAAGGGTTCTGCACGAAGTGCGGCCACCCGTACTCCTTCGTGCCCAAGCTCCGTGAGGGCGACATCGTGCACGGCCAGTACGAGGTCGCCGGCTGTCTGGCGCACGGCGGGCTCGGCTGGGTCTATCTCGCGGTCGACCGTGCGGTGTCCGACCGCTGGGTGGTCCTCAAGGGCCTGCTCGACACGGGCGACCAGGACGCCATGGCGGCGGCCATCTCGGAGCGCCGCTTCCTCGCCGAGATCGAGCACTCCAACATCGTCCGGATCTACAACTTCGTCGAGCATCTCGACCAGCGCACCGGCTCGCTCGACGGCTACATCGTGATGGAGTACGTCGGCGGCAAGTCGCTCAAGGAAATCGCGAACGACCGCCGTACCCCGGCCGGGAAACGTGATCCGCTGCCGGTCGAGCAGGCGTGCGCGTACGGCATCGAGGCGCTGGAGGCGCTCGGCCATCTGCACAGCCGCAACCTGCTGTACTGCGACTTCAAGGTCGACAACGCGATACAGACCGAGGACCAGCTGAAACTCATCGACATGGGCGCGGTGCGCCGCATGGACGACGACGAGTCGGCCATCTACGGCACGGTCGGGTACCAGGCGCCGGAGGTCGCGGAGGTCGGCCCTTCGGTCGCCTCGGATCTGTACACGGTCGCGCGGACGCTCGCGGTGCTCACCTTCGACTTCCAGGGCTACACCAACGTCTTCGTCGACTCGCTGCCGGACCCGGACAACATCGAGGTGTTCCGGACCTACGAGTCGTTCTACCGGCTGCTGGTGCGGGCCACCGATCCGGACCCGGCCCGGCGGTTCGCCTCGGCGGCGGAGATGGCGGAGCAGCTGACCGGTGTGCTGCGCGAGGTGGTGTCGCTGCAGACGGGGCGTCCGCGCCCGGCGCTGTCGACGCTGTTCGGTACGGAAGTGCGGGTCACGGACACGCAGTTGTTCGCCGAGCTGACGGACGACGTGTCGCGGCTGGGCGCGCGGGTCGCCGCCGGGGCGCCGTCGGGCCGCTCCGGTCGGCGGGGCAGCGAGGCGGCGACCGGTGCCGCTCCGGCTGCTGTGCCGCCCGGCGCGCTGCCGTCGACCGTTCCGCTCGCGCCCGGGTACACCGCGGCGGGTGCCGGTCCGCCGACCGCGCCGCTCACGCACGCACGGGCGGTCGAGGGTGCGGGCCCCGGGAGCGGCGAGGCCCCGTACGCGCGGAACCAGGTCGCGATTCCGGGCCCCCGTGTCCCGGCCGCCGGTCCCGGCGTGCCGTCGTCGGGGCCGTACGCCGCACACGGTCTCCGGCCGGCCGGTCCGGACGCGCGGGCCGCCTCGCTCGCGCTGCCCGTGCCCCGGGTCGACGTGAGCGATCCCAACGCGGGCTTCCTCGCGGGGCTGATGACCACGGCCCCCGCTGAACTGATCGCCGCACTGAACGCCGCCCCCGCGGCATCGCTGGAGACCCGGCTGCGCGAGCTGCGGGCCCGTCTGGAAACGCACGAGCTCGGCGCGGCGGGGCAGACCCTGACGGCGCTGGAGGCGGCGCATCCGGACGACTGGCGGGTCGTCTGGTACCGCGGTGTCGCCTCGCTGGTGACCGGCGACCACGAGAACGCGGCGCTCTCCTTCGACGCGGTGTACGACGCGTTCCCCGGCGAACCCGCGCCCAAGCTGGCACTGGGCATCTGTGCGGAGGTCCTGGGCCAGTTGGACAACGCCGCCGAGTACTACCGCCTGGTGTGGCGGACCGACCAGAGCTTCGTCAGCGCAGCCTTCGGCCTGGCCCGGGTGCAGATCGCGGCCGGGGACCGGACCGGTGCCGTCGCGACACTGGAGTCGGTGCCGGAGGCGTCGATCCACTACACCGCGGCGCGGGTCGCGGCGGTGCGGGCCCGGCTGCGTGAACGGTCTCCGGACGAAGCACTGATCGCCGATCTGACGGCCGCGGCCGACCAGGTCTCGCGGCTGGCCGGTTTCGGGCTGGACGCGGTGCGCCGCGAGCAGTTGTCGACCGAGGTGCTGGGTGTGGCACTCGACTGGGTGCTCTCCGGCGGCCCGACGGCACCGTCCCCGGCTGCGGGGGCGCACGCCTCCGCCGGGTCGCAGGGGCCTGCCGGGCCGAGAACACTGCTCGGCAGTGAGGTGGACGAGCGCGGCCTGCGTTTCGGGCTGGAGCGTTCGTACCGGATACTCGCCCGGCTTGCGGAGCCCGGCGACGAGAGGATCGAACTGGTGGAGCGGGCCAACCGTTTCCGCCCCCGGACGTGGGTGTGAAAATGTCGCAGAAGCCCCAGGAGTCGGCCTTGTCGAGGTGCCCCGGCTGCACGGAACCGCTGGAGCCGGGGGACCTGTTCTGCGGTGCGTGCGGGTACGACCTGTCGGCCGTACCCGAACCGCCGCAGGACCACCCGACGATCGCACTGGCCGTGCCGGCGGAGAACCACGCGGCGCCCGCCCGCACTCCGGCGGGGCGCCCGGAAGGGGCCCGGTCCGACGGGCCGGCCGGATCCGGTGACTTCGAGCTGCCCGCTCCCGGCGTCGCCTCGCCGGGGACCGCTTCCGGGAGCGGTCCCGGGGTCACGCGCCGGACCGCCGCGTCCGCGCCGTCCACACCGTCCGGCGACGCGACCGCGGCGGCGCCCGACCCCCGTACCCCCGCCGTGGAGCTGCCCTCCACACCACCGGCCGGTACCAAACTGTGCGTGGCCTGCCGCGCCGGTCGTGTCGACACCGACGGCTACTGCGAGAACTGCGGTCACGCCCAGCCGCGCGAGCGCGACCACATGGAGCAGGAGCTCGGTTCGGTGGCCGCCGTCAGCGACCGGGGCCTGCGTCACCACCGCAACGAGGACGCGTTCGCGGTGTCGACCACGGCCCTGCCCGATGGTTCACCGGCCGTCGTCGCGATCGTCTGTGACGGCGTCTCGTCGGCGAGCCGCCCCGACGAGGCGTCGGCCGCCGCCGCGAGCACCGCCAACGAAGTGCTTCTGGAGTCGCTGCCGCGCGGCACCCATCCGCAGCAGGCGCTGCACGAGGCGATCGTCGCAGCCGCGGAGTCGGTCAACTCCCTGGCGGACGAGCCCGGTCGGGCCAGGGAGCACGACCTGCACCGCCATCAGAACGCGCCCGCGTGCACCCTTGTCGGCGCGGTGCTGGCGGGCGGCCTGCTGGTCGTCGGCTGGGTCGGCGACAGTCGCGTCTACTGGGTGCCGGACGACCGCACCCAGCCGCCCGCCCGGCTGACCGAGGACGACTCCTGGGCCGCGCAGATGGTCGCGGCGGGCCTGATGAGCGAGGCCGAGGCGTACGCGGACGAGCGCGCCCACGCGATCACGGGGTGGCTGGGCGCCGACGCGTACGAACTGGAGCCGCACACCGCGTCGTTCAAACCGGACCGCTCCGGTCTCGTGGTGGTGTGCACGGACGGTCTGTGGAACTACGCGGAGTCGGCGGCCGAGATGGCCGCGGCGGTGCCGGACGATGCGCGGCTGCGCCCGTTGCACGGCGCCCAGGTGCTGGTCGGTCATGCGCTCGACGGTGGGGGCCACGACAACGTAACAGTGGCTCTGCTGCCGTTCGCCGTGGCGCCGCAGGGGGCAGGATCGGCCTGCGGCACCACATGAGTCCCGTTCCGTAACGCTTAATTCCGTTTCTATCCGTCCACTCCTCCTGGCGCCTTCGTCACGCTCGCCCACGCCTGACCGCATTCAGCCGATTTCGCCCGCACTTCTGCCTCTCAGCTGTCTTCATCCGACACCTGGAGTCCCAAGGAGCCGATCAGATGGCCAACTTCTCCAAGTCGAACGTGCCGCAGTTCTCCGTCGAGGTGTACCAGAACGAGTATCTGCCGGAGGGCGGTCGCGAGGTCAACGCCATCGTCACGGTCACCTCGACCGGGGGCGGCACCACCGGTGGCATCCCGCTGTCCGGTGCGACCGCCTCGCCCGCGCACGTACCGGGGCAGGCGCCGCGAGCCGCCGTGGTGATCATGGTCGACTGCTCCGGCTCGATGGATTACCCGCCGACGAAGATGCGCAATGCCCGCGACGCGACGGCCGCGGCCATCGACACCCTCCGCGACGGCACCTCGTTCGCCGTGGTCGCGGGCACACACGTCGCCAAGGAGGTCTACCCGGGCAACGGAAGGCTCGCCATCGCCGACGCCCGGACCAAGGACCAGGCGAAGGGGGCTCTCCGGGCGCTCGGAGCAGGTGGCGGTACGGCGATCGGCACCTGGCTGCGGCTGACCGACCGGCTGCTCGGCGCCGCCGATGTGGAGATCCGGCACGGCATCCTGCTCACCGACGGCCGCAACGAGCACGAGTCGCCGGAGGATCTGCGGGCCGCGCTGGAATCCTGCGCGGGCCGCTTCACCTGTGATGCCCGGGGTGTCGGCACGGACTGGGAGGTGAAAGAGGTCACAGCCATAGCGTCCGCGCTGCTCGGCACGGCCGACATCGTGGCCGACCCGACGGGGCTGGCCGCGGACTTCACGCGGATGATGGAGGACGCGATGGGCAAGGAGGTCGCGGACGTCGCGCTGCGGCTCTGGACGCCCGTCGGGGCAGAGATCAAGTTCGTGAAGCAGGTCGCACCGACGGTCGCCGATCTGACCGGCCGCCGCACCGAGGCGGGTCCGCGCGCCGGCGACTACCCCACGGGTTCCTGGGGCGACGAGTCCCGCGACTACCACGTCTGCGTACAGGTGCCGGAGGCCGGGATCGGGCAGGAGATGCTGGCGTCCCGGGTCTCCCTGGTCCTCCCCGACCCGGCCGGCGGGACGCCGCAGACCCTGTCGCAGGGCCTGGTGCGGGCGGTGTGGACGGAGGACATGGCGTCGTCCACCTCGATCAACCCCCAGGTCGCGCACTACACGGGCCAGGCGGAACTGGCACAAGTCATCCAACAGGGTCTCGATGCCCGCAAGTCGGGAGACTTCGACGGCGCGACCGCGAAACTGGGCCGTGCGGTGCAGCTGGCGTCGGTGTCCGGGAACGAGGACACTGCGAAACTGCTTTCGAAGGTGGTGGACGTCGTCGATGCCGCGACCGGTACTGTGCGACTGAAGGCGAAGGTCGCGGAAGCCGATTCGATGACACTCGAAACACGCTCGACCAAGACCGTTCGCGTCAAGAGATGACCACACGGCCACACACCCGAGCCACCGGTCCGAGCGATCCGCCGGGTGGCGAAGAGCAAGAAGAACGACGGCCTCCGGGGCCGGACGAGGAGAGGGGGAAGCGCCGACATGCCGACCTGCCCGAACGGACACCAGTCGGGTTCCGATGACTGGTGCGAGGTCTGCGGCCATCGCATGGCCGGGCCGGGCGCGCCTGCGGGCGCAGTCCCTCCGCCGCCCCCGCCGCCGCCCGCCCCCGGTTACGGCTACCCGCAGGGACCTGGGTCCGACGCGACCCAGCAGGCCGAGCTCTGCCCGCAGTGCCGCACACCGCGCGAGGCCATGGCGCCGTTCTGCGAGGAGTGCCGCTGGAACTTCCTCACGAACACCGCGACGTCGTACACGCCGCTGGCCCCCTCGCACAGCGTTCCCGGTCCTCCGCCCGGTCTCAATCTGCCGCCGGGCTTCCAGGCGCAGCAGCCGCCGGGCCCTCAGCAGCAGCGTGATCCGTTCGAGTACCAGGGCTCGCGGCCCTCTCAGCTGAACCGCTCGGCAGAGCCGCTCTCCCCCGATCAGGGAAACCGGCCTCCCATGCCCCCGGCTCCGGGGCCGCAGTCACCGGGCCCTCAGGGGCCGCAGTCGCCGCAGCCGTTTCAGCAGGGGCCACCGCCTCCGCCGTCCTTCCAGCAGCAGTCGGCGCCGCCGTCGCCCTTCCAGCAGCAGAGCCGGCCGCCGTTCGAGCAGCAGTCGGCGCCGCCCGCGTTCGGGCAGCCCGGCCCGCCCGCACCGCCGGCCCCGCAGCCGGCACAGCCGTCCGGCCATGACGACGACTGGATGCTGTCCCCGCCGTCCCAGCCGCAGGCCCCGCAGCCGCCGGCCCCGGCCCAGCAGCAGCCGCCGTTCCCGGGCCCGAACCAGAACCAGCCGCCCGCGAGCTGGACCGCGGTCATCGCCCCGGACCGGGACTACTTCCTGTCGATGATGCAGCGCAGCGGCCCCGAGGCGACCGGGCTGAACCTGCCCGCGTACTCCCCGGAGCAGCAGCTTCCGCTGACCGGCAACCAGATCGCCATCGGTCGCCGCAGGCACAGCACCGGCGAGTCCCCGGACATCGATCTGTCCGTGCCGCCGGAGGACCCGGGTGTCTCGCACCAGCACGCCGTGCTGGTGCAGCAGCCGGACGGCAGCTGGGCCGTGGTCGACCAGAACTCCACCAACGGCACCACGCTCAACGGCGCCGAGGACCCGATCCAGCCCTACGTCCCCGTCCCGCTCCAGGACGGCGACCGGGTGCATGTCGGGGCATGGACGACGATCACGATCCGCCGGGGCTGACCCGCCCGGCCCGCCGGTCGGGCCGGGGCACCCGGTCCTGCCTATCCGTAGCGTCGGTCGGGGACGCCCGGTCCCGCCCACCCGTAGGACCGGGGGGCGCTCGGGCCGGGGGGCGCGTCGGGCCGGGGGCCGTCCCCTAACCGCTCGGCAGCGGCCAGGCGTACGGCCCCTCGGGGTCGTCCAGCCAGGCCCACTGCCGGCCGGCCAGGACCGTGATGCCGAATCTCTCCCGCTCGGGACGGTGTTCGCGCCGCCAGAGGGAGAGGGCCTCACGGGGGTCGAGGGTGGCCCCGGTCAGCGTGAGCATGAACGCGAAGAGTTCGTTCTCGCTGACGCGCCTCGGGAGCCCGCGGGCGCGCGGACGCCGTACGGGCTGCGGCGGTGTGCCACGCAGCGGTACGAAGTACGCGGGTGTGTGCAGGAACCGGCCCTCGGCGTACCTCCCCTGGGCTCCGTCCCGTACCCGCAGCCCGATCAGGCCGGTGGCGAACGGCGCCAGTATCCGGGCGCCGGGTGTGCACTGGTCCAGCCAGGACTGCGGTACGCACGACAGAGCGCAGGTCGCGATGATCCGGTCGTACGGGCCGCGCGGGGGCCAGCCCCGCGTCCCGTCCCCGGTGATCACCGCCGGGCGGTGACCGGCCGCCGCCAGATGCCGGCGGGCGGACTCGGTGATCTCCGGGTCGAGGTCGACGGTGGTCACGGCACCGTCGCCGAGCCGGTGCGCGAGCAGCGCCGCGTTGTATCCGCTGCCCGTGCCGATCTCCAGGACCCGCTGTCCTTCCCGTACGTCCAGCGCTTCGAGCATCCGGGCCATCAGCGAGGGCCGGCTGCTCGACGAGATCAGCTCGCCGTCCCGGATCCGGGTGGCCAGCGCGCCGTCCGTGTAGGCGCCGTGCAGCCACCGGGCCCGTCTGACCGGGTCGGGATCCTCGCACCACAGGCGGTCGGATCCACGGCCGGTGAAGTAGTACGGCACGAACAGATGCCGCGGCACCTCCTCGAAGGCGGCCAGCCAGTGCGGGTCGCTCAGCGCCCCGCCCGCCACCATCCCGCGCACCATCGCCCACCGCTCCTCTGCGGCGGTCGCGGCGAACCGGTCCGGGTGCGCGTCCTGCATACCTCCACCTTCCTGCGGCCGGGGCCGCCGGGCCAGGAACCGGGCCGGTCCTAGGACCCCGGTCCTCGGCCGCCGCGTCTGCGACGATGGACGGGTGACAGAGATTCCGCGCGACACGCTTCAGGAGCAGACCTTCTACGAGCAGGTCGGCGGCGAGGAGACCTTCCGGCGCCTGGTGCACCGCTTTTACCAGGGGGTCGCCGAGGACCCGCTGCTCAGGCCGATGTATCCGGAGGAGGACCTGGGTCCGGCCGAGGAGCGGTTCACCCTGTTCCTGATGCAGTACTGGGGTGGCCCCCGTACCTACAGTGAGCAGCGCGGACATCCCCGGCTGCGGATGCGGCACGTTCCCTTCCGGGTGGACCGGGCCGCCCATGACGCCTGGCTGAGCCATATGCGGACGGCCCTCGGCGAACTCGGTCTGGCACCGGAGCACGAGCGGCAGCTGTGGGACTACCTCACTTATGCCGCCGCCTCGATGGTGAACACCGACGGCTGAGGGCACGTGCCCCGCGCCCGGCGCAGAATGCGCTGAGCGCACGGGCCCCGCCCCGCCCCAGGCGCGGAATGCGTTGCCCCGTATCCGGATAACGGTCACGATCCCATCAAGTTGTCCACCTGGGCTGTTCCCACCGGCCGCGCCTCTTGAAAGCATCCGGGTAACGCCGGGGGGCGGGTGTGCGGCGAGGGACCAGGGGGGCACGTGTGACGGGGTTCGTCTTTCTTCGGGTGAGGGCCTATCGGCTCCTGCTCGCCGCGGCTGTGCTCGCCGTCCTGCTCACCACGTCGGTGCTGGCGGCGCTCACGGCCTTCTCCGGCTCCATCGGCGACGCGGCACTGCGGCACTCCCTCACCCACCGGTCGGCGGCTGCCGCCTCCCTCGTCATGTCGGCGCAGGTCGCGCCCGCGCAGCGGGACACGGCCGACGCGACCGCCCGGCGGACCGCCCGCGACACCTTCGACGGGCTTCCGGTGACCGTCCGGACCCTGGAGACGTCGGGGACGTACGCGCTGCCGCGCAGTCTGCGGGCTCCGGATGCCCGGGGCGGCGACCCCGATCTCACGCACTTGGCCTCGCTGGACCGCAGCCGCGTCCGGCTCACGGCGGGCCGTATGCCGGCGGCCGGGAGCGGGAAGGCCACCGATCCCGTCCAGGTCGCCCTGCCCGCTGCCGCCGCCCGGGATCTGAAACTGGGCCCCGGGGCGCGGCTCACCCTCACGGACCGGCTGGACGACAAGCCACTGCGCGTCCTGGTCACCGGGGTGTACGAGGCGTCCGACCAGGCCGACCCGTACTGGCAGTTGGACGAGCTCGGCGGACGCGGCATCCGCAAGATCGCTTTCACGACGTACGGTCCACTGCTCACCGACCCCGCCGTGACCGGTTCGGGACGGGTCGGCGCCGACCGGACGTCCTGGTTGGCGACCGCTGATTTCCGCACGGTCACCACGGGCCGGATGGACGCGCTGCACAGCGCCGCCACGGCCGCGCCGAAGAAGCTGCGGGCCGACACCGGGTTCGGGACCGGCGCCACCGCGGAGACCTCGCTTCCCCGGGTGCTGGACCAGATGGACCGGGCGCTGCTGGTCTCCCGTTCGACACTGCTGATCGTGGCCGTCCAGCTGGTGATGCTCGCCGGTTACGCGCTGCTGCTGGTGGCACGGCTGCTGAGCAGTGAGCGCGACGGGGAGACCCGGCTGCTGCGGGCGCGCGGCGGATCGCGCGGCCGGATCACCGCGTTCGCCGCGATCGAGGCACTGCTGCTCGCCCTGCCCGCCGCGCTCCTCGCTCCGTTGCTGACGGGGCCGCTGACCCGGCTGCTCGCGGACCGCAGCGCACTGTCCCGGCTGGGGCTCCGGCTGGACGGGTCCGCCTCCGCCACCGTGTGGCTGGTCGCCGGCGTGGCCGCGCTGACCTGTGCGCTGGCCGTCGTCGCGCCCGCGCTGGCGGCCGGTGGCGGGGAGCGTCGGTCCCGCCGTACCGTCGCGCTGCCCGCCCCGCTGCGGGCGGGCGCCGACATCGGCCTGCTGGTGATCGCCGCGGTGGCGTACTGGCAGCTCGACCGGCAGACCACGGGTTCCGGCAGCGGCGCGCTGAGCGGCGACCGGCAGGGCGGACTCGGTGTCGATCCGCTCCTCGTCGCGGCCCCGGCCCTGCTGCTGCTCGCGGGCACCGTGCTGACGCTGCGGCTGCTGCCTCCGGCGGCCAGGCTCGCGGAGCGCCGTGCGGCGGGCGGCCGGGGGCTGGTCACGGCGCTGGCCGGCTGGCAGTTCAGCCGTCGCCCGCTGCGCAACGCGGGGCCGGTGCTGCTGCTGATCCTGTCGGTGGCCCTGGGGATGCTGGCGGTCGGGCAGCGCGCGTCCTGGGACCGTTCGCAGCGCGACCAGGCCGACTTCAGGGCCGGTGCGTCGCTGCGTGTACGGGAGAACTTCGACGGCGATCCGGCGAAGGCGGGCGCGTACGCGCGGCTGCCGGGCGTACGGGACGCGGCGCCCGCGGTCCGTACGACCTCGGAGCTCTCCGGCGACCGCACGGCCGAGGTCGTCGCCCTGGACACCGCGCACGCCGGAGAGCGGATGCTGATGCGCGACGACCTCGCCGACGGGTCGCCTGAACGGCTCTTCGACGGCCTCGCCCCGCAGGGAACCGCACGGGCCGGGCTGGTGCTGCCGAAGGACAGCTCGCAGCTCCGGTTCGACGTGCGGATCGAAGCGGCCGGGGCGTCGGGGCACCGCTCGCCGTCCGGCACCGCCCCGCTCGTCACCGTGCTGCTGGAGGACCGCTACGGCCTTCCGTACCGGGTGTCGGCCGGGGCCGTACCCGTCGACGGGAAGGCGCATCCGTTCTCGTTCGCGGTGGCGCCCACGGGCGACCTGGCCGTGACCGGGTTCGAGCTGAGCGGCAACCGGCCCGCCGGCCGGAGCGAGTCCCACCGGGTCGCCGTCAGCGCCCTCAGGACCGTGACGGCCGGCGGCGCCGAGCAGCCGGTCCCGGTGCCCGACGGGTTCGACTGGAACGCCGCGCCGAGCACGGCCGGGGGCGGCGGGACGCAGCCGGACCGGCCGTCCCACACGACTTCCTCCGCGCAGACCCCGCTGGCCTTCGACTATGCGACGGGCTCCGCCGACGACGCGGACGCGAGCGACTGGACGCCGGCCTTCCTGGTGCGGGCCGCCGCGGCCCGCGCCGCGGCCCCGGCGCTGAACGCCGTCGCCACGGACGCGTATCTGAAGGCCGCCGGGGCGAAGGCGGGGCAGAGCGTCGATGTCACTCTGGCCGGTGAGTCGGTCCGGGTGAAGATCGTGAAGTCGGTGCGCCGGCTGCCGACCACGGGTGTCGGTGCCACCGCCGACGCCGCGGGTACCGGCACCGAGGGGGGCACGGACCGCGCCCGGGACGGCGGAGCCCTGCTGCTCGACCTCAGGGCCGTCGGACAGGTCTTCGCCCACCGCCCGAACGCGGCACTCACGCCCACCGAATGGTGGCTGAGCACCACCTCCGGCCAGACCGGGAAGGTCGCCGCGGCGCTGCGGGCCCGGCCCGACACCGACCCGGCGCAGGTCCTGGTGCGCGACGAGATCGCGCAGGAGCTGGTCAACGACCCGCTGGGCGCCGGGCCGCAGGCCGTGCTGCCCGCGGTGGCGGTCGTCGCCGCGGCCCTGGCCGCTGTCGGCTTCGCGGTGAGCGCGGTCGGCGCGCAGCGCGAACGGACCGCGGAATTCGCCGTCCTGCGGGCGCTGGGGACGCCGCGCCGGCGGCTGACCCGCATGATCGCCGCCGAACAGGGCGTGCTGATCACGATCGCGCTGCTCGTCGGGGCGGTGCTCGGGGCCGTACTGAACCGGGCCGTCGTCCCGCTCATCGTGCTGACCGGGCAGGCCGCCGCACCGGTGCCCTCGGTGCTGGTACAGCTGCCCGCCGGGCAGATCGCGGCGTTGCTGGCCGGTGTCGCCGCGCTGCCGCTGGTGATCGTCGCGTCCCTCGCGCTGCGCGGCGCCGACCCCGCGACCTCGCTGCGCCACCAGGGGGACAACTGACATGAGTCCGCGTACCGACCGGGGCCTGCGCGCCCCCGCCGCCTGTGCACCCTGGGTCCGCACCAGGCTGCGTACCGCTCCCGGCGCCTCCTGGGCGCTCGCGCTGCTGGTGCTGCTGACGGCGTTTCTCGCCGCCGCCTTCCCACGGGCCGTCGACCGTTACGAGAACGAGGGACTGCGCCACGACATCGCCACCGCGGACCCCCGGCTCAGCGTTCTGGAACTGACCGGTCCGCAGCCCGCGCTCCAGTTGCCCCTGGCGGCGCGTGAGGCGGCGGTGCGCGACGCGCCGCTGGCGGCCGTCCAGCGCAGGGTGCTGTCGGGGCTGCCCGACGTGGTGCGGCCCGACACCGCCGAGTCCTCGTACGGCTTCCGCACCGCGAATCCGATCAGCGCCGGGGAGACCTGGCTGGCCAAGCCGTACGGCATCGATCCCGCGCTGACCTACTCGACGCTGTCCGGACTCCCGGACCACGCCACCCTGCGCGCGGGCGCCTGGCCCGCCGCCCACGGCAAGGTCACGACGGACGTGCCGGAGATCGAGGGCGCGGTCACCGAGGAGACCGCGAAGGCCCTGCGGATCACGGCCGGTTCGACTCTCTCCGTACCGACCCAGGTCGGCACACCGCTGACCGTGCGGATCACCGGCATCGTCGCCCCGAAGCACGCGGAAGCCGCCTACTGGTCGACGCAGCCGCTGCTCCGGACCCCGTCCCTGGTGCCCACGGGGAAGGCGGACCCGCGGTACTACTGGACCGCGGCCGTCCTGCTGCCGCCGGATGCCGCGCCCGCGCTGCTCGCCACCGCCGGCGCACCGGAGATGTTCTGGCGGATCGCACCGGACTCCTCGCACCTCGCCGCCACCGACGTGGCGGAACTGCGCTCGTCGGTCGCCTCGCTCAAGGGTGGTCCCGGGCTGGTGAAGCTGCGCACGGTGGCCGGTCAGACCGCCGCGCTCACGACCGGCCTGGACGAGATCCTCACCCGCTACGACACCCTGCGCACGGCCATCGACCCGATCGTCACGGTCGCCGCCGTGGGCATCGGAGCCGTCGCCGCCGTCGTCCTGCTGATGACCGGCGGGCTGATCGGCGGCCGACGCCGCAGCGAACTGGCGCTGCTGCGCTCGCGCGGCGGATCGATGCGCGGCATCGGTGGCCGGCTGCTCGCCGAGACGGCGGTGATCGCGGTGCCCGCGGCGGCGCTGGGGCTGCTGCTCGCCGTACTGGCCGTCGGGCAGGCCCGGTTGTGGCCCTCCGTCGTCGGGGCGGCGACCGTCGCCGTACTGGTCTGCGTCGCCCTGCCGCTCCGTACGACACTGGCGCACCGCAAGCCGCAACTGCACGGGGCCCGCGACGACCTGATGAGCGCCCGGCCGTCACGGGGACGCACGGTCGCCGAACTCACCCTGCTGGTCCTGGCCGTCGGCGCGGTCGTCGCGCTGCGCCGGCGCGGCACGGGGTCGGACGGCGGCGCCGACCTGCTGATCAGCGCCGCCCCCGTACTCGTCGGGCTGATCGCCGCCCTGGTCCTCGTGCGGCTCCATCCGCTGCCGCTGCGACTCGCCTCGCGCTCCGTCGCACGCCGGCGCGGTGCGGTCGGTTTCCTGTCGCTGGCCCGCGCCGGTCGCACCTCGGCGGGTGGCACACCGGCGCTGCTCGCGCTGCTGATCGCGTTGACCACGGCGGCGTTCGGCGGCTCGGTACTCGCGGGCATCGCGGACGCGCGGGACGACGCGGCGGTCCGCGCGACCGGCGCGGACGCCAGGATCAGCGGACCGGGCAACTCCGTGGCGCTGCCGGACCGCCTGATCCGGGACGTACGGAAGGCGGGCGGCGTGCGGGAGGTGGCGGGCGTGCAGATCGAGTACAGCATTCCGCTGCCGGGCGACGGGACCGGGGACCGGCGCGCAAGGAATGCCACCCTGGTGGGCGTCGACCCGGCGGCGTACGCCCGGCTGGCCCGCTCGACCGGTCTGGGGGCGTTCTCCGCCGACCGGTTGACGGCCTCCGGAGCCGGGACGCCGAAGGGAACGACTGCGGCGAAGGGGACGGTTGTGGGTGAGGGAGCGGCTGCCGCGAAGGGGACGACTGCGGCTGAGGGGACGGCTGCGACTGAGGGGACGGCTGCGGAGGAGGGCCGGGTGCTGCCCGTCATCGCCTCGCCGTCCGTGGCCGCGCGGCTCGGCGACGGGCCGCGCGACCTCACCGCGTCGGCCGGGAACCTCACGGTGCGGGTGACGGGTACCGTCACCCGGACTCCCGCCGTCTCCGACAGCGACTTCCTGATCGTCGACGCCGCGTCGCTCACCCGCCGCCAGACCACCACGCTGCTGGTCACCGGCGGCTCCCTGGACACGAAGGCGCTGCGCGCGGCGGCCCAGCACGCGGGCAAGGACTTCTCCGTACAGCTGCGCTCCGAGGAACGCGAGGCGTTCGTCGACACCCCCATGCAGCGGGGCGCCGAGGGCATCTACACGGCGGCGATCGCGGCCGGCGCGGGCTACGCCCTGCTCGCCGTCCTGTTGTCGCTGCTGCAGACCTCACCGGAACGCACCGCCCTGCTGGCCCGGCTGCGGACCATGGGCCTCACCTCCCGGCAGGGCAGGCGGCTCCTCGGCCTCGAAGCGATGCCGCAGGCGCTGCTGGCCGCCGTCGGCGGGCTGCTCGTCGGATGGGCGACGACGGCCCTGCTGGCACCGGGCGTCGACCTGGTGAGCCTCGCGCTCCCCACCCGGCCCGGCTCCGGCGCGGACGACACCGTGGTGCTGCGGGCCGACGCGTGGTCGCTGACGCTTCCGGCGCTCGGCGTCGTCGTCCTCACCGCCGCGGTGGCCGCCGCCCAGGCCTGGTGGGCCGGCCGCCGCGGACCGATCACCGAACTCAGGTCAGGAGACCACCGATGACGTCGCCGTCGACCGACACCACGCTGGCCGAGCTCGAACAGCGGGCCGCCGCCCGCCGCGACCGGCCCTCCTACGGGCACGACGCGCTGATCGCCTGCGACCGCGTGGTCCGCATCTTCTCCACGGACGGGGTGGAGGTACAGGCCCTCCAGGGCCTCGATCTGCTGGTCGCCGAGGGCGAGCTGATGGCCCTGGTCGGCGCGTCCGGCAGCGGCAAGTCGACCTTGATGAACATCCTGGCGGGCCTCGACGTGCCCACGGCCGGGTCGGCGAAGGTCGCCGGTTCCGATCTGCTCTCGATGGGGCCGAAGGAACGGCTCCGTTACCGCCGGGACGTCGTCGGCTTCGTCTGGCAGCAGACCGCCCGCAACCTTCTCCCGTATCTCACCGCCGTCCAGAACATCACCCTGCCGATGCAGTTGCGCGGCCGGGGCCGGGGCCGTGAACGGGCCGCACGCGCCGAGTCGTTGCTGCGGATGCTGGACCTGGAGGAATGCCGCGACCGGCGCCCGCAGCAGCTCTCCGGCGGCCAGCAGCAGCGGGTGGCGATCGCCGTCGCGCTCGCCAACAGCCCGTCCGTGCTGCTCGCCGACGAGCCGACCGGTGAACTCGACTCCGCCACCGGTGAGCAGGTCTTCGCCGCGTTCCGCCGCGCCAACGAGGAGCTCGGCACCACGATCGTGATCGTCACGCACGACCAGGCGGTGGCGAGCGAGGTCCGCCGCACGGTCGCCATCCGCGACGGCCGTACGTCCTCCGAGGTGCTGCGCCGCACCGAGGTGGACGCGGCGACGGGCCTGGAGTCGCAGGTGGCCCGCGAGTACGCGATGCTCGACCGTGCGGGCCGGCTGCAACTGCCCGCCGACTACACGGAGGCGCTCGGTATGGAGCACCGTGTGATGCTGGAGCTGGAACAGGACCACATCGGCGTCTGGCCGGACGACCAGCCCCACGCGTGACACGGGGCGATGCGGCCGCAGCTCCACCCCCGCCGAGCCTCACCCGTATCGCGCGCCTCCGGGGCCGCCGCTCAGCCCCCGCCCCCGCCGACCGTCACCGCGAGCGTGCCGAGCCCGCTGCCCGGGCCGCGCAGGGCGATCGAGCCGAAGGGGGTGCGCAGTCGCAGCCAGGACCCGGCCGCGAGCAGGGCGACCGGGAAGTCCGGCGCCGGGCGCAGGAAGCCGAGGGACTGCGCGGCGTGGACGGCCCGCAGGGGAAGGCCGGTGCCGCCGACCGTGCGGGACCAGATGTCGCGGCCGATCAGATCCCTCTGCGCCCGGGTGCGGCGGTCCTCGGGCAGCGCCTCGTCGCGGGAACGGAACTCCGCCACCGCGGCGGTGACCGCCGTGCGCAGGGAGACCGGATCGGGCAGGTCCGGAAGTTCGCGCCAGCCGCCGCGGGGCGGGAGGACGCCCGTCCACGGCGGCCCGGTGACGGGTGCGGGCAGGGCGCCCGATCCGGCTGCCGCCCCTTCGACGTCGAGGGATTCGAGGAGTTCACCGGCGGACACCGTGACGTCGAAGTCGTGCGTTCCGGCCAGCCGAGCCGCCCGGATCGCCAGGACCTCGAACGACGGCGGCCTGCCGAACACGGCCAGCGCGTGGCCGCCCGCCTGCATCCGCACCGCGGCAGCCCGGTCGTAGCGGAGCAGCCGACCGAGGAAGGCCGCGAGATCCGCGGCCTCCCTCCTGTCGGCGAACTCCAGCGACCTGACGGGCACCGTCATGCTGCGGCAGGCTCCTCGGCCAGGTACTGCTGGAGGAAGAGCTTCTCCTCGGCGGAGATCCGCCGGGGCCGCTCCTCGGCCAGGTTGTACGGCACGACGACGGTCGAGGCCCGTACGTAGATCTGCTCCGGGTCCTTGATCTCGTACGCGATCGTCAGCGACGCGGCACCGATCTTCGTGACCCACGACTCGACTGTCACCGGCTCGTGCCGGTGGACCAGCGGCCGTACGTAGTCGATCTCGTGCCGGGCCACCACGGACCCGCCCGAGAAGGACGGCGAGCCGTCCCCCGGAGCCAGCCGGAACATGAAGTCGATGCGCGCCTCCTCCAGATAGCGGAGGAAGACCACGTTGTTCACATGGCCGAAGGCATCCATGTCCGACCAGCGCAGCGGGCAGTGGTAGATGTGACGTGCCAAGTCGATCAGCCTCGCGTGAGCTTCTTGTACGTGGCACGGTGCGGACGGGCGGCGTCCGCACCGAGGCGGTCGACCTTGTTCTTCTCGTACGACTCGAAGTTGCCCTCGAACCAGTACCACTTGGAGTCGCCCTCGTACGCCAGGATGTGCGTGGCGACGCGGTCCAGGAACCAGCGGTCGTGGGAGATGACCACAGCGGCGCCCGGGAATTCCAGCAGCGCGTTCTCCAGCGAGGACAGGGTCTCGACGTCGAGGTCGTTGGTGGGCTCGTCGAGGAGCAGCAGGTTGCCGCCCTCCTTGAGCGTCAGCGCCAGGTTGAGGCGGTTGCGCTCACCACCGGAGAGGACACCGGCCGGCTTCTGCTGGTCGGGGCCCTTGAAGCCGAACGCGGAGACGTACGCCCGCGAGGGCATCTCGACCTGGCCGACGTTGATGTAGTCCAGCTCGTCCGAGACGACGGCCCAGAGGGTCTTCTTCGGGTCGATGTTGGCGCGGCTCTGGTCGACGTAGGAGATCTTGACCGTGTCACCGATCTTGATGGAGCCGGTGTCCGGAGTCTCCAGGCCCTGGATCATCTTGAACAGCGTGGTCTTGCCCGCGCCGTTCGGACCGATGACGCCGACGATGCCGTTGCGCGGCAGCGTGAACGACAGGTCGTCGATGAGGACCTTGTCGCCGAAGGCCTTCGAGAGGTTCTCGACCTCGACGACGATGGAGCCCAGCCGCGGGCCCGGCGGAATCTGGATCTCCTCGAAGTCCAGCTTCCGCATCTTGTCCGCCTCGGCCGCCATCTCCTCGTAACGGGCGAGACGTGCCTTGGACTTGGTCTGCCGGCCCTTGGCGTTGGACCGGACCCACTCCAGCTCTTCCTTGAGCCGCTTGGCGCGCTTCTCGTCCTTGCGACCCTCGACCTTGAGGCGGGTGGCCTTCTTGTCGAGGTACGTGGAGTAGTTGCCCTCGTACGGCAGGGCGCGGCCGCGGTCGAGTTCAAGGATCCACTCGGCGACGTTGTTCAGGAAGTAACGGTCGTGGGTGACCGCGACGACGGCGCCCGCGTACTTCGAGAGGTGCTGCTCCAGCCAGTTGACCGACTCGGCGTCGAGGTGGTTGGTGGGCTCGTCGAGAAGCAGCAGGTCGGGCGCCTCGATCAGCAGCTTGCAGAGCGCGACGCGGCGCTTCTCGCCACCGGAGAGGTTGACGACCGGCCAGTCACCGGGCGGGCAGCCCAGCGCGTCCATGGCCTGCTCCAGCTGGGCGTCCAGGTCCCACGCGTTGGCGTGGTCCAGGTCCTCCTGGAGCTTGCCCATCTCCTCCATCAGCGCGTCGGAGTAGTCGGTCGCCATGAGCTCGGCGACCTCGTTGAAGCGCTTGAGCTTGCCCATGATCTCCGCGGCGCCGTCCTGGACGTTCTCCAGAACCGTCTTCGCCTCGTCGAGCTGCGGCTCCTGCATGAGGATGCCGACGCTGAAACCGGGCGACAGGAACGCGTCACCGTTGGACGGCTGCTCCAGGCCGGCCATGATCTTCAGCACCGTGGACTTACCGGCGCCGTTGGGGCCCACGACACCGATCTTCGCGCCGGGAAGGAAGTTCAGGGTGACGTCATCGAGGATCACCTTGTCGCCGTGCGCTTTGCGCGTCTTGCGCATGGTGTAGATGTACTCAGCCAAGAGAAACCGTCCGGCTATCGATGTGTGGGCAGATACACCCCATCTTGCCTGACGTCCATCCCCGGACGGAAACCCGTCTCATCAGTGCCCTGTGACCTGCCCCTACACCCGTCCGCGCCCATAGCCGGACACCCGTCCGCACCCATAGCCGGCCTGTCACTGGCTGTCGCCGCCGATCGCTGTCGAGCGCCGTCGCACGGCCCAGGAACGGCCCAGGAACGATCACTCGGCGAAGCCTCCTCGGCAGTCGCCTGCCGAGGTTCCGGCTGCCCGACAGCGTGGCTGACCGGGATGCCATCGCAGCCGTGGAAGATCCAGTCCATGAGCACTGATCCAGTCGGCTGGCTCACCGACACCGGCGTGATCAACGGTGGCCGGGGCCAGAGGGTGGTGGCCGGGACCGGCCACCACCCCCGCTCCTCACTGCCCGTACGCGACCAGCAGGTTCGTGGCCGGGACCACCACGAGTCCGCCACCCGCTCCGAGACCGGTCAGCGGCTCGGACACGTTGTGCTCGTCGGGCTCGTCAATCGGCGCGCCGACGTCGGTGGACCAGACGGACTGACCAGTGGCGCCGTTGAGCGCCCACAGCCGACCGGTTCGGGAGCCGACGTAGACGTAGCCGTTGACGACGATCGGCGCCGTGCTGATCCGGCCGTCGCCCTCGAACTTCCAGCGAGTGGCCAGGGTGCGGCTGTGTCGCTCCTGAAGGACACCGTCATCGACGAAGTAGCCCTGGCGGCCATCGAAGGCCGGGGCAGGCGCCCGGCCGGCGGCCTCGTAAGTGCTGCGGACCTGCCCGTCGGCGACATTGAGGACCGAGGGTGCCATCCCGGCATCGTCGCGAACCCAGACACCGCCGTCGGCGAGAACAGGGGTGCGACCCCCGCCACCGGAGCAGTCCGTCTGGTGGCGCCATATCGGGTTGCCCGACTTGGGGTCGAAGGCGTAAGTCTGCTCGCAGGCGTATGAGACGTAGACCCCGTTGGCCGTGACGGCAGGCGAGCTGTTGTCCCCATTCGCGACAGGCTGGGTCCAGAGCACCGCACCGCTGGAAGCGTCCACCGCGTACAAGGTGCCGCCCGAGCCGGCGCCTCCCGTGTACACCACGCCGCCGGCGAAAGTGGGCGGCGAGGTGAAGGAATACTGCCCAGGCAACGTGACGGTCCAGATCTCCGTCCCGGTGGCCGGGTCGAACGCTGTCAGCACGCCGTCGTAGTTCTGGGCGTAAAGTCGCCCGCCGCCGTAAGCGAGCGCGGACCACCAGTAGGTGCCACCGAGGTCGACGGGCTCCCAGGCGTTGTCGCCCGTGGCCGCGTCAATGGCGTAGAGGATGGTGCCGTACCCGTTCGGCGAGGCAGCGGTGGCGAAGACGCGCCCGCCGGCCACGATGGGGTAGGAGACCTTCCCGCCCAGGTCGCGGGACCACTTCTGGCTGAGCGGCGGCGCGCCCACAGCGGAATCGACGAGACTGCCATCGTGCCGTGCGTTGATCTGGTAGGTGGTCGAGGCTCCGGTCTGCGTCGGCTGCGCGCCGGCCGGCGTCACAAGCGTGACAACCGACAGTGCCGCACCGAGCAGGACGGCGATGGTTCTTCGAAGGTTCACTCAGATATCCCTCATCATCCGGCATCGCCGTGGCAATGCGCGCAGGGCGGTCCAGCCTCCAGGTTCGGTGGCTCGCTTCCAAGCCCCATAGTCCTCCACGGCAGTCTCAACCGCCTTTTATTTTCGGCTAGTTGGACATCTCCACGACCACGTTCCGCGATCCGCAGCAGAGCACGCACCGCTCACGTCCTCCGGCGCGCGACGCCGCACCTTCCGGCACGCGCCACCCGCCTTCCGGCATGCGACGGCCCCGGTACGCGTCGCGTACCGGGGCCGTCGGGCCGCCATCAGGCAGTCGTGACCGATTGCCCGCTGTCCGTCACTCCGTGATCAGGAGCGTGGTCACCCGGCGACCTGTGTGGTCACCGGGCGACCGGCGTGATCACTGGGCGGCGGACTGTGCCTTGCGCTTGCGGAGGAAGAAGACCGCGCCGCCGCCGACGACGACGAGGGCGATCGCGACGCCCGCGATGACCGGGGTGGCGCTGGAGCCACCGGTCGCGGCGAGGTCACCGGTGGATCCGGTCGAGCCACCGGTCGTGGCCGGGGCCGGGGCCGGCGTGGCCTGGGTCTGGGTGTCGAGGCCGCCGGTGCTGCTGCCGCTGGTCTTGCAGTCGAGGACGCCCTTGAACGTCTTCGAGAAGCCGCCGGGGCCGGTGATCGTGAAGTCGTACGCCTGGTCCTCGGCGACCGGGACGGTCACCGTCTCGGACTTGCCGGCCTCGATCGTGTGCTTCACCCCGGCGAGCTCGAAGGTGAACGCCTCGTCGCCCTCGTTGCTCGCGGTGACGTCGACGCCGCCCTTGGCGCAGTTCTTCTGCGCCGAGACCGCCGGGATCGCTCCCTGCTTGGCCCAGGTCGCGGCGGCGGTCGCGGAGACCGTCGACTCGCTGGAACCGGCCAGGATCATGGTCTGGGACTTGGTCACCCCGGCGAAGGCCCGGCCGACCGGCACCGACGTGGTGGCCTGGACGGTGAGCGACGCGGAACCGTCCGCGGTGCCCGCCGGTACGTCGAAGTAGAGCTCGGCACCGTTGGACGCGGTGGCCACGGGCGCGCCGCTCTTGTCGGTGACCTTGACGCCGCTGGCGGCGTCGGCGGGCTGGGCCACGGAGACCTGGCCGGCGTTGGTACGGACGGTGACCGGGCCGAGCCGCTCACCGGACTTGCCGGAGACCGCGGCCGGGTCCAGGGCGAGGGACGCCTTGGGCTCGGCCTGGTCGACCGCGCTCTGCTCCAGCCAGTCGGCGAGCTTCTCGGCCTCGCTGTCGGTCGCGTCGATGTCGACGTCGTCCGAGTAGCGCCAGATGGCGACCTGGGTGCCCGCCGCCGCGGTCTTCTCGGTGAGCGGTCCGGTGCCGGCCTCCTTGGCGAGCGCCGCGAGGTCGTCGACCTGCGGGTAGGAGTGCTCCAGGATCCAGCGGATCTTGCCGGCGTTCTTGTTGCTGCCGAGCGAGGTCTGGTCCCAGGGGGTCTCCAGGTACTTCGCCTGGTCCTGGGTGGGGTTGTGAATGTCGATGCAGTAGGTCTTGAGCTTGCCGCCACCGTCGACGGTCATCTCGAAGAGCCCGGCCGGCAACTGCTGGTTCCGGCCGTCCGCGTGGAGCACGGCGCGGTCATAGGTCTTCAACCCGTCCAGGACCGCGGCCGCGCCACCCTGATGCTGCGGCGCCTCGTCGGCGACCGCGCTGCCCGCGCCGACGAGGACGCCCGCCATGACCAGGCCGGACGCCGCCACCGAAGCGGCCAGCCGGACTATGCCCCGCCGCCGTGGAGAACCGGTCGTCTCCATGGACGACGGAACGGCTGCTGAAGAAGCAGAAAACACAGAATTCCCCTCCGGGCGGGATCCTCCGCGCCTCATGCGCGTGTGGGGAATGTCCCGCCAGTCGACTCAAGTGCCCCGTGAGTACTGGGAATCCTAAGGACGAAGTGATGAACAATCCCCCGTCATACCGTCGTACAACCATTCCGACTCGGAATCGTTATCGCCGCTATGGCGAAGGCACGGCTCCGTCCGCGGTCCGTCCCCCGCCCACCCCCGACCGGAACCGTCCACACCGATCCATTCCGGTCCGCGCCATTCCGGTCCGCGCCAGTCCAGTTCAGTCCGGTCCAGTTCAGTCCGGTCCAGTTCAGTTCAGTCCGGTACACGCCGGTCCGGTCCGGTGCACGCAAGTCCGGTCCGGTGCACGCCAGTCCGGTCCGGTCACGACATCGACGCAAGCTCCCTGTCTTCTTTCTGACGTCCCGTCGGACGCTTGGCCCGCTGGCGACCGGCCCGTTCGCGAGGCTCGGGCCGTTCGCGAGGCTCGGCCTGTTCACCAGGCTCGGGTCGTGCATCTCGTTCGGTCCGTGCATCCGGCTCGGGCCGTTCACCGGGTTCGGGCCGTTCTGTTCCTTCGTCCCCGTCGACCGGCACGCCCCGCCCGGCTCGTGCCCCGTCGTGCGAGGCACTCGGTCCGACCTGCCCTTTCCCTTCATGCGGATGCCCCGGGCCACGCGATCCACCCACCCCTCCCGACCAGTCCGGCTCGTCCGGACGCTCCGCCACACCGCCCGGCTCCCCCGCCCCGCCGACGCTCCTCACCCGCGCCACCAGCCCCGGCTCACCCCTGATCACCCGCCGGAAAGCGGCCGTTCCCCGGGTCAGATCGTGGCCCACCGCGACGGCCTCGATGTCCACGAACGTCCTGCGCAGGCCCTCCCGCTCCTCTTCGCGCACCTTCAACCTTCCGTGCACGACGAGTGGTTCTCCGACGGAGACGGAGCCGGACAGATTCGACGCCAGAGTCCGCCAGGCCCACACGGTGTAGAAACTGGTGTGCCCGTCCGTCCAGAACTGTTTCTCGCGGTCCCAGCGGCGCGGTGTCACCGCGAATCGGAATCGTGCCATTCCGCCGGTCGCGGTCTCCCGGAACTCCACACCCGTCGCCGCGTTGCCCACCAGTGTCACCAAGGTGTCATTCATGACTCCGCCTCCCCTTCGGCCTTCGGATCCGGCGACCGCACCCACGCGGTCACTGATCCCAGGTTGAAGGAAAGGCGGAATTCCCGTCGGCCCCTGTGGACTACCGAGCAGTTACCGGACAGTTACTGGTCAGTTGTGGAAAACTCCGTCACCGCCACGTACCGCTCCCGTACCTCGCGGTACCGCACGAGTTCCGCCGCCACCGGATCGAGCACCCGGGCCCGCCCGCAGGCAGCCGCCGCTTCGCGCAACTGCCGCTCGGCCTCCTGCCCGTACCGCCGCGCGGGCCCTCGCGCCGCGGCCGCGCACGACCACTCCACCACCGGACCGCCGACGACCCCGGCCAGCATCACCAGCGCCGGCGTGAGGAATCCGGGCGCGAGCACGCCGACGATCTGGCCGACCAGCCACAGGCCGCCGAAGACCTGAAGCAACGTCATCGACGCCTGTGCCAGCACGGCGGCGGGCCACCACCTGGGCCGCGGCGGCCTTCCGCCCACGCGGCCGCTGTGCGCCACGCCGGAAGCCCCGGCCACCCCCGTCGCCACGACCGCGGCGCCGCCCGAACCGGCCGCGCCCGGCGCACCGCCCCCCGCCTCGCCCGGGGAAGCCGTGGTCCGGCCGGCCCCGTCCGTGGTGCCGACGCGTTCCGCCAGTCCGTCGAGCGCCTCCGGCAGCCCCTCCGCACCGTTCACCGCGGCCTCACGGACCGCCTGCGCCCACGGGCCGGGCAGCCCGCCGGCGGCCTCGTCCGCCAGCGTCCGTACCGCCTGCTCGACGCGTTGCCGGGCGGTGAGCTGCTCCTCGGGGGGTGCGGGCTGCACCGGGTACTCCAGGCTTCCCGGCCGCCGGGTGGACTCGTACCAGCGCCACAGCCGCAGCCACGGCGTGCCGCACGCCCGTCCGGCGTTCCTGCGCCACTCGCGCTCCGCCGCCTGTCCCGCCGCGGCGGCTCCGACGGCTTCCGCGAGCCGGTCGGTGAATTCCTCGCGGGCCTCTTCGCCGAGACCGGGCCGCCCCTCGGCGACGTACACCGGACGGAGCCTGGCCGCGGCGGCGTCCACATCCGCGGACAGCCGGCGTGCCGCCGCGGTGCGCTCCTGGACGAACCGGCCCAGCGTCTCCCGCAGTTCACCCACGCCCTCGCCGGTGAGTGCGGACAGGGCCATGACGGCGGCGCCCGGCTCGCCGTGTTCGCCGAGCGCCATGCCGTCCTCGTCGAGCAGCCGTCGCAGATCGTCGAGGACCTGGTCGGCGGCCTCGCCGGGCAGCCGGTCGATCTGGTTGAGCACGACGAAGGTGATCTCCGCGTGCCCGGCGAGCGGTCGCAGATAGCGCTCGTGCAGGGCGGCGTCCGCGTACTTCTCCGGGTCGACGACCCAGATCACCGCGTCGACCAGCCCCAGCACACGGTCCACCTGCTCGCGGTGCCCGGTCGCGGCGGAGTCGTGGTCGGGCAGGTCGACGAGGACGAGCCCCTGCAGCGCCTCGTCGGCCTCCGTGCCGCCCTGCTGCGGCCTGCGCCTGAGCCGTCCGGGAATGGCGAGCCGGTCCAGCAGCCCGGCCGCCCCGTCGGTCCAGGAGCAGGCGATGGGAGCGGAGGTGGTCGGCCTGCGCAGCCCGGTGTCGGAGATCTGGACGCCCGCGAGGGAGTTGAAGAGAGTCGATTTGCCACTGCCGGTCGCTCCGGCGATGGCGACGACGGTGTGCCGTGAGGAGAGCCGCTGACGGGCCGCCGCTTCGTCGAGCACCCGTCCCACCTCGGCGAGAGTGGCCAGGTCGATCCTGGCCCTGGACAGCCCGACGAGCTCACGCAGCGCGTCGAGTCGCGGCCGGAGCGGACCGCCGGACGGTACGTACGCCTCGACCTGGGGCGGTTTCACGTCTTCGTCCGGGGCGATACCGGGCTCGGGGTCTGCATGCTTGGTGCCCACGCGCCGGGCGATGAGCCCGTCGTTCCAGTCCCCGCCCGCCTCCTGCGGAGCCGAGCGCCCGTCGTCGGGTGTCCGGCGCCGACTCCCGTGCCCCTGACTCTGGTCGTCCTGGCTCCGGTGGTCCTGGCTCCGGTGGGCCTGACACTGATCGCCCTGGCTCCGGTCGCTCCGGCTCCGGTGCTCCTGGCTCCGATGCGTCTGGCTCTGATCGTCCTGGCTCCGGTGGTCCTGACTCCGTTCGCTCTGGCTCCAGTGGTCCTGGCTCCGGTTCTCCTGAGAGGCAGGGCTCTCGCTCCGCCCGGGCCCCTCGTCGATCACGGCAGTCATCGCTGCCACCTCGCCTTCTGCAGTACGGACAGTGCTGCAATCAGTTCGGCCTGCGGTTCCGGGGCCACGTCGAGCGCGTCGAGCGGTGCGAGCCGCCGGTCACGTTCGCCGTCCAGCACCCGGTCGAGGCAGTCGGTGAGCAGTGCGCCTCCCTTGTCGCGCAGCCGCAGCGCGCCCTGGGCGCCGATGCGTTCGGCGAGCTGTTCCCCGGCGCCACGGGTGCGACGGCCGCCGAGCAGCGCGGCGGCCAGCAGCGCCGCCACCGTCTCGGCGTCGGGTGCGGCGCCGCGTTCGAGCCGGCGCACCTCTTCCTCGGCCAGTTCCTCCAGCACCCGCCACCACCGGCGCACGGCCATGGTGATCCGGCCCCGGATGTCCTCGGCGGGCCCCCATCCCCCGGCCTCCCGTCCGACTCCCTCGAAGCCGAACACCGCGGCTGCGGGCTCGCGCCGCCAGGTCGTGCGGATCTGTTCGTCGGCCGCGGCCACGGCGCACTGCAGAAGTGCGCCCAGGCTCTCCACCAGTGCTTCGAGGAGTTCCTCGGAGGTGCTGTACGTCGGGTATCCGCGCCACCGGGTCCGGGCGTCCCCGGCGAGCACACCGCCGTTGTTCAGCCTGCGCCGGACCCGGGCACCTTCGGTGCGGTACGCGTCCTCGACCACACCGGTCAGCCGCACGGCGGCCGCGTACTGCGCCGCGACGGCTCCGGCCAGCGCGGGCATCCGTACGTCCAGCGATGCGATGGCGCCCGCCGCGGTGCGCCCGACCGCCTGCTGACGGGCCGCCAGGTCCTGGGCGCGGTGGCTGAGCCAGGCCCGCAACGGGGCGACGGCGGTGGTGGGCAGCAGACCGCTGCCGCCACCGGCCGATTCGGGCAGCTCGGGAATGGTGAAGCGCGGCACCTCCCCGAGGCCCGCCTTGGTGAGCAGGGCACCGTACTGCCGGGACACCTCGGCGATCACCTGGTGCGGCACCCGGTCGAGGACGGTGACGAGCGAGGCGTCGTACTCCTTGGCGGTGCGCAGCAGATGCCACGGCACGGCGTCCGCGTACCGGGAGGCCGTGGTCACCATCACCCATACGTCCGCGGCGCAGATCAGCTCGGCGGCCAGCCTCCGGTTCCGTACCAGGAGCGAGTCGATGTCGGGCGCGTCGAGCAGCGCGAGCCCGCGCGGCAGCCCGGTGGAGGTCTCGATGCGCAGGGCGGTCCCGTCCTCCTCCACGCTTCCGTCGAGGTGGTCGAGGTCGTCGAGGTGGTCGCACCGGCCGGGATCCCCGTTCTCCGTCGGCGGCAGCCAGACCCTGGTGAGCTGCGGCAGTACACGTACCCCCGCGAACCAGCGATGATCATCCGGATGGCAGACGAGCACCGGTGTCCGCGTGGTCGGCCGCAGCACCCCGGCCTCGCTGACCAGCCGCCCGACCAGCGAATTGACGAGCGTCGACTTCCCCGCCCCGGTCGACCCGCCGATGACCGCGAGCAGAGGCGCTTCGGGATCCCTGAGCCGGGGAAGCACGTAGTCGTCGAGCTGGGCGAGCAGTTCGCTCCGGGTCTGACGGGCGCGCTCGGCCCCCGGCAGCGGAAGTGGAAGACGCACGGCAGCGACACGGTCGCGCAGGGCGGAAAGTGCGTCGATGAGCTGAGGCCGTACGTCCAAGGTCACCACATGCGAAGAATGCCCAATTTTGGCGCCTTTTTGAAGCGTATACCCACCTCTGCGCGCCGGTTCTCCCTCCGGAGTGGAGTCGGGACAGAGGGGACGAGTGGGGCGCAGGCATAACGAGTGCACAACACCCGGGGCGCGAGGCGTCAAAAGCGCTGCGCGAATCCCACCTACCTGCGATTATCGTTTCGCTTCACCGAACCTCCACATCGTGCCACGCAGGTGAAGCAACCGGGTCGAGGCGATCGGAGCCCTATCCTTGTCCCGGCGGGCCATCGTCCGGCCCGGCCCGAGGGCTCCAGGCCACCGAGGCCACCATTCGGCCCCCGTAGCTCAGTGGATAGAGCAGGCGCCTTCTAAGCGCTTGGCCGCAGGTTCGAGTCCTGCCGGGGGCGCACAGCCCGTACACCATCAGGCCCTCCCTCGGGAGGGCCTTTCTACAGGTCACCGCACCGTAGCGAGGGCCGCGTAGCGAACGCATAAGCGCCGGACCCTCCCCAGGTCACGGTGGGGACGGTCCGGCACTGCGCTGTCCGGCTGTCATCGAGTTTCTACGGGGGCCGCGGAAAACGCACCGTGCGTAGGTCGCCAGAGGGCCGGGCACGACGCGCATGTCCTCCTCGGCACACCCTCTGCGGCCGCGCTCCTCGTGGATCGCTCCGTACATCGCCACGGCCCCTTCCCGTCGCGGACCGGTGCAGCAGAGCGTGCTGGAGTACGAGAACTACGTCCACGCGACGGCCACGACGGCTGCGGCCGCCGTGAACGACGCCACGGCAAAGAAGGCCCACGCTTGCTTGTTGCGCATGCCCACCAGCGCTGTCACCGCCACCAGGACGTCCAAGGCCAGTTTCACCCCCATCTTTGGGTGAGACACCGGCAGGTCCAGGGATATTCGGGCCCAGATGAGTCCCACACCCGTGACGAGCTGAACGACCGCGCTGCTCAGCATGTAACTGCCCGTCACCGGGTCCTTCCCTCGCAGCTGGAAGAAGATGCCACCCAGGAGCGCGGCGAACCCGAAGAGGTGGAAGACGAGGAACACATACCGAAGAATCTCCATGCCAGTCATCTTTCTGTAGAGCCGGAGCGAGTTGACGATCTTTCACACAGGAGCTCGACCGCACCGCATCCCCCTGCCGACCGCCACCGCCACCGCCACGGCCGACGATCCGGGCGAACGACTCCCCGGACACATCCGGTCGTCGCCCGTGGAGCAGGAGAGAGTTTGACGGCAGACCCTGGCGCGTGGGCGCCGGTCCCTGCGCGGTGAGCCGGCACTTCGGCACCGCGCCCCTCGGTGGCGGTCGACCCGGCGCTCAGCCGGTGAAGGGCGTGGGGCCGAAGCGGCCCCAGGCGACGAAGGCAGCCAGAACGAGGTAGATCAGGTCGCCGGCGATCGTAGCCCTCTCGCCACGGCGCAGACGCATGGTGAGCGCGCATGCGAACAGCAGAACAAGTCCGGTCGCAGCCAACGGCACCTGTATCGGCGCGATGTCGAGCACAGCGGGCAGGGTCAGGCCAACGGCGGCCAGCAGTTCGACTGCGCCGATGGCCTTGAGAGCACCGGGGCTGAACTCCAGGACCCACTGTGCGGAGGAACCCACCGCGGCCAGCTTCGCCTGCGGCACGAACATCTTGGAGCTGCCCACGAGGCAGACAGCGGCGAGCACTCCGGCGGTGATCCACAGCGCGACGTTCATCATCAACTCCCTGATCGAGTACTTCCGAACACGAGACGAGGCAGCGACTTGGTCTGTGACATCCCGACGACGAGGAGCGGCTCACGGCCCTCGTCAGGCCAGTTCCTTCATGGACATGGCGAACCGGCCGAGCGTCGTCACCCAGCAGCCGACCCGCGACTACCAGGCCGGTCAGTTCCACTGAACCGCCGCTGCCCCGAGCGAGGGGTGCCATGATCGAGACGGGCCGGACGATGCGCGCGAGCGAGTGTCGGCTGCTCCGGACACACATCGAAGGATCGTCTCAAGATGCCTCGTCGGCGCGGGTCCGGCCGGGCGCCCGGACCGCAGGGGGGGTCGGCGTGGGCAAGATCGAGGAATTCGAGGAGCTGCGGCCGCTGCTGTTCTCGATCGCGTACCGGATCCTGGGCAGCGTGGGCGAGGCGGAGGACGCGGTGCAGGAGAGCTGGCTCCGCTACGACGCCTCGTCCACCCGGCCGGTGTCGGTCAAGGCGTTCTTGTCGACCACGGTGACCCGGATCGCGATCGACGTCCTGCGCTCGGCCCGAGTGCGACGCGAGGAGTACGTCGGACCATGGCTGCCCGAGCCGCTGCTCGATGATCCGTACGAGGACCCGGCCCGCGCGGCGGAGCTGGCCGATTCGGTGTCCATGGCGGCGCTGCTGCTCCTGGAGCGGCTCAGCCCGCTGGAGCGGTCGGTGTTCGTGCTGCGGGAGGTCTTCGCCTTCGGCTTCGACGAGATCGCCACGGCGGTGGACCGCTCGGAGGCGGCGTGCCGACAACTGCTCGTACGGGCACGCCGCCACATGCACGAGGGGCGGCCTCGGTTCGAGGCGGACCGCCAGGAGCGGCAGGAGCTGGCGAGGCGGTTCTTCGATGCGCTGTCACAGGGAGATGTGGAGGGACTGCAGAGTCTGCTGTCCGCCGACGTCCAGCTCGTCGGGGACGGCGGCGGCAGGGCCCCGCAGCTGGCCAGGGCCGTCGCCGGCGCCGGGAACGTGGCCCGGCTGCTCGCCACCGTCCACCCGTTGATGGCACGTACCGGCATCACGTGCGAACCGCGCGAGGTCAACGGCCAGCCGGGTGCGCTCTTCCGCGACCGCGACGGCAAGGTCCTGCACATCCTCGCCCTCGACATGCTGGACGGGCGGATCCAGACCATCCGCTCGGTCATCAACCCGGACAAGCTCGGCCACCTCGGCCCGGTTGCCGATGCTTGGGCCGTTGACCGGGAAGTGAAGCAGACCCGCAGGCGGACGGAGTGACGTCGCCCTGGCACCGGCCGGCGGCTACGCCCTGCGCGTCACCTTCCGGACCAGCCGGGCGAGGCCGGAGGAACGGCCGCTGGGCTCGGCGCCGTTGAACGCCTTCTCCAGCTGGGCGAAGTGGTCCTTGCGGGTCCGGCTCAGGTAGGCGTCCGAGGTCAGCGGCTCGGCTGTCTTCCAGGCGCGGCGGTGGTCACCGTCGTAGTGGGCGACGTAGGCCTTGGCGAGTTCGATCACGGCCTTGAACGGGATCCCGTCGGTGTAGTCCCGGTCGACGGCGTCCTGGACGGCCGACATCAGCTTCAGCTTCTCGTCGGTGTCGAAGGCGTCCTCGGCGATGGCCCGCAGCACGTCCTGCGGAATCGGCCTGACCACCTCGAAGGCCAGGGTGGAACGGATGGGCGGCCCGGCGATCTCGATGTACGGCAGCAGCAGGCCGGTGCTGTAGTGCAGCCACGGCAGCCGGGGGCTGGCGAAGTCCTGGTGCAGCAGCACGGAGCCCGGCTCCAGTCGGGGCAGGAAGCGCTCGGCCACGCAGCGGAAGACCCGCGCCGTCTTGGCGATGTCGACGTGCAGGAACTCGATGGGGCTGCGGTCGTCGGGGTCCGAGGTCTGCCAGATGTCGCCGGGGTGCAGCTCGATGAAGTCGGTGAACGGCTTCAACTTGTCCTTGAAGTCGTCGAGGAAGGAGTTGGAGTCCTCGGGGGCGACTCCGGCCGAGAAGAATTTCTCGGAGGCGAAGGTGCCCTTCCCGACCCGGAAGAAGTCGTACGCGTGCAGCTTTTTTGCCGTCTGGTCGAAGTCCGGGTTCTCCTTCAGACCGAGTGCGAGCGCGTACGTCGATCCGCCGCCACCCGACCCCAGCTCGATCACCTTGCCCGCTCCGGTCAGCCGGTGGCGTCCCAGGAGGTAGAGAAAGCGCAGTTCCCATGCGCTCACCTGGGAGTACGGAATCGCGTCCGGAAGTTCGACGTCGTCGAGCTGGAGGTAGAGCTTGCTGAGGGGCGCCACGGGTGCCTCGCGGTCTCGGTGAGAGGGACGGGCCGCGATATTAACGTCGTGCGCCGGAGCTCCAGCAGGGAAAACCGGCGATATGTTCGAGGATTCCCCCGGCCTTCACGTTCCGGATGAACGGCATTGGGCCCGTGTTCCTCTGCCGGAACGGAGCAGCGGTGTCCGCCCGGCCCCGGGTACGCGCGCCCGGGGCCGGGCAGAGGGTCCGCAGAGGGGTTCCGGCAGGTCGCCGGTGCGGCGGGACCGTCGTCGACTCGGCTCGCGGCGTGGGTCGTTGACGGATCAGGACCCTCGCCGTCCGGCGCCCCCTCCCGCATCGACCGCGTGACGCGGAACGGGTCCGTCCCGCCTCCGGAACACGCACCGGGTCAGCGGTTGAACGACGACCCCAGCCTCGCTTCCGTCGCCACCGTGCCCAGCGTTCCGTGGCCGAACGTGAACGAACCCTTGGCCGTCACACCGGAGGCCGTGGTCGGGAAGATCCACAGGGAGCCCGCGTCCGCGTTCTCGCCGGGGGCTCCGACGGCCAGTTCGGCGCGGCCGTCGCGGTCGGCGTCGACCAGCCTGGCGGCGCCGCCGAACTCGTCGTCCGCCTCGGCCACGCCGGGTACGTCGGCCGTGTCCTGGTGGAAGCCGACGGTGCCGGTGCCGGTGGGGCCGGACGCGGTGCCGGGGAGGACCAGGACCGAGCCCGCGTTCTTCGTCGTGCCGAGGTCCTCGTGGGGGACGCCGACGGCCACGTCGCCGTAGCCGTCGCCGTTCATGTCGCCGATCGACACGGACGCGCCGAACCAGTCGGACGCTTCGGCGACGCCCGGTACACCGGCGCTGTCCTGGTTGAGGACCCTGGCCCGGTCGCCGCGCGGGCCGGTGGCGCTGCCCGGTACGTAGGTGATCATGCCGCCCTTGGCGAGCGGTGTGTCCAGGTCGCTGTCGTAGCCGTCGACCGGGCGGCCCACGACGAGGTCGGCGTACGCATCACCGTTGATCTGGCCGGCCGTGATGGTCTCGCCGCCCTGGAGGCGGAGACCGTTCGCCCCGTTGACGACGGTGTAGTCGTCGCTGAGGCCGGTGGCGCCGCCGTCACGGACGAGGATGCGCCGGGCGTCGTACTCGTCGCCGTCGTGGACGACACCGGCCAGGTCGTCGCGGCCGTCGCCGTTGAGGTCGCCGGCGGTGACGTCCAGGTAGCGCAGGTCGTCCGTGTCACGGATCTCCCTGACGGGTGCCGCCGCGCCGCCGTCGCGCGTGAACGGGCCCGACAGGACGTGGATGTCGCTCGTCCCGAGGGTGGCGAGGTCCGGCGCCCCGTCACCGTCGAAGTCGCCCACGGCGGTCTTGCCGCCGACTCCGTCGTACGGCTCCTCGCCGTTCAGGAGGGTCGCGCCACCGGACAGTCCCTGCGGGCCGCCCCAGATGACGGTGAGCGAACCGGCGGACGCGGCCGAGCCGATCTTCTCGTTCCCCGCGCCGACCACGAGGTCGCTGTATCCGTCCTGGTCGAGATCGGCGGAGACCGTCGAGCCGCCGAACGCGTCGTCGGCCTCGGCCGTGTCCGGGATGCCGGGCGAGTCCTGGGTGAAGACCTGCTTGGTGGAGGTCCGCAGGCCGTCCTCGGAGCCGTACACCACAGCCACGTAGCCGGCTCCGGCCTTACCGCCGACAGTCGCGCCCGGCGCGGTGAAGGCCAGGTCCGGGTAGCCGTCCCCGTTGAAGTCGTCGCGTCGCGGGGCCGGGGCGGGCGCGGTCCCCTCGGACGGCGCCGAGGCCGTGGCGGCGGCAGAGGTGGGCGCGGAGGCGGTTGTGGGCGCGGAGGTGGTCGTCGATGCCTGGGCGGTGGGGAACGTGATCACGGTGGCCGCCACGGCGATGGCGAGGACGACGGTGGTTCCGAGGGCGCGATATGCCACGTGGACTCCTTCGTGCGGACGAGAAGTGGGGGGTGAGGAGTGGTGCTCCTTGACGTGTGCGGGCCGCCGGTCCCGCACGGGACCTGTCTCGGCCCCGCACGGGACCTGTCGCACACTCAGACCGGCTGTCGCACGGGCGGGTTGCACCCTCTGCCCGGATCGTCACAGCTCCTCCACGTGGCGCGGCGCCCAAGGCCGCCGCCGGGCGCCGAGCGCACCCACGGGTCGCGCCGCTGCACGGCGACCACAGCCGGCGGCGCGAACGCGGCGAGGGAGAGAGCCGTCCGGATCCGGTGCGGGTGGTTCCGCCGGGGCTCGAACGCCTCGCGGGCCGCACAGCCGGCTCTCGCCGGTCCGTGCGGCCTCGCCGCCCGTCCCGGTCAGTCCATCTCGCCCTCCGGCGCACCCCCGGACCCGTGGTCGCCCTCTCCGCTCCTGAGCCGGTCGGCCTGCCCGATCGCGGTCGCCAGTTTGCGTACCGATGCGTCCTCGGTCTGGGACGCCAACCTGTCCGCGCGTGAGGCGAGTTCGCCGAGTCCGGGCGTGCCGGGAAGCTCGCCGCCGCGCAGTGTGTCGGCGAAGTACGCGGCGACCGCGGTCACTTGGAGCCGCTTGCTGCCGCCGCCCCACAGCGGCCCGTCGACGGCGTCCGTCCCCACCGAGCCCCTCTGCTCGTGCGGAGTCCGGGACGTGGGGTCCAGCCAGCGCACAGTGGCGGTCGCCACATGCCCCGAGGCGCCCTTCCTGAGGTGTACGGCGTAGAGCGCCGTCACCGTGTGGCCGGGGCCGACCTCGCCGCCGTCGACCCGGTCGTCGCGGAAGTCCTCGTCGGCGACCTTCCGGTCCTCGTAGCCGATCAGTTTGAAGCGTTCGACGGTCTTCGGGTCGAAGGCGACCTGGGCCTTGGCGTCGCGCGCCGTCAGTTCGAGGTGGGCGGGCAGCTGGTCGACGAACACCTTGCGGGCCTGGTCCTCGTCGGCGATGTAGGTGGTGTGGCCGTCGCCCTTGTTGGTGAGCTGTTCCATCAGCGCGTCGCCGTAGTCGCTGCCGACGCCGACGCCGAAGAGGGTGATGCCGTACTCGCGGCGGGCGGAGCCGATGCGTTCGAGGATGGTTTCGGCGTCGGTCCCACCGGTGTTGGCCAGGGCGTCGGAGAGCAGGACGACCCGGTTGTTGGCGCCCTTGACGCGGCCGTCGACGGCTTCGTCGTACCCGCGGCGGATGCCTGCTTCCAGATTGGTGGAGTCGGTGGGTTCCATGGAGTCGACCCGGTCGCGGATCCTGCCGCGGTGGTCCCGCAGCCGGGTCATCGGCAGCAGCGTCGTGGCCTTGTCGCTGAAGGTGACCAGGGAGACCGCGTCGTCGTCGCGCAGTTCGTCGGTGAGGATGCCGAGGGACTTCTTCACCAGGTCGAGCCGGCCGGGTTCGGCCATCGAGCCGGAGATGTCGACGACGAAGGTGAGTGCGGCGGGCGGGCGCTCGTCACGGGCGGGGGCGGCTCGGGTGGCCAGACCGACCCGTACGAGCGACCAGCCGTCGGCCCCGGAACCGGCGCGCGCCCCGTCGATGTTCACGGTGAAGCCGTCGCCGGCCGGGCGCCGGTAGCCCTGCCGGAAGCTGTTGACGAACTCTTCGGGCCGCACGGTGGACGGCTCCGGCAGATTGCCGTCGGCCAGGGTGCGGCGCGCGTATCCGTACGAGGCGGTGTCGACGTCCAGGGCGAAGGTGGACAGGTAGTCGGGCGGTGCGGTTTCCCGCAGCCCGTCCTGCCTCTTCGCACCGTCCGTGCCCTTCGCGCTGTCGGCCGCCCCGCCCGACGCGGCGGGTGCGGGGGCCGGGGCGCCCCGGCGGTCGGCGGAGCTGTACTCCTTTCCGCCCGATGCCCCCGAGCATCCGGTGAGCAGCACCCCGCCCGCCAGCAGCACCCCGAGCGCCCCTCGCCATGTCCGTACATGCTTCCCTGTCCGGCGTTCCATGCCCGGCCCCCCAACGTCGTCGTGTCCGCACGTGTGAATGTGACGTGCGAGAGGGTGCCGAGGAGCAGACGAAGACGTTGCGGATGAATCTCGATGCGGCAACGAAGGCCGGGAAACCGGCGGGAGGCCACGTTCAGGACACGATGTCCTTACGACTGAACCCCCGGAAGGCGCAGGCGAACAGGATCAGGGCGTACGTCACCGAGATCGCCGCGCCCTTCGTCATGCCGCCCCACTCCAGCTCGGGCTGGAGCGCGTCCGCCCAGGCGAACTGCCAGTGCGCGGGCAGGAATTCTCGCCAGGAGCCGAGCGCGGTGACGGCGTCGAGCACATTGCCGACGATGGTCAGCCCGACGGCGCCGCCGACCGCGCCCAGCGGGGCGTCCGTCTTCGTCGACAGCCAGAACGCCAGCCCGGCGGTGACCAGTTGGGAGACGAAGACGAACGCGACGACGAGCGCGAGGCGGGGCACGGTGTCCGAGGTCGCGAGCGCGCCGCCGGTGGGGAGTTCGAGCGGCCCCCAGCCGTACGCGGCGGCTCCGGCGGCCAGCGCGACGAGCGGCAGCAGCACCATCGCGGCCAGGCTGAAGCCGAGCGCCACGACGAGTTTGCTCCACAGCAGCCTGGCCCGTGGCACGGGCGCCGCCAGCAGATAGCGCAGCGACGACCAACTGGCCTCGGAGGCGACGGTGTCCCCGCAGAACAGTGCCACCGGGACGACGAGCAGGAATCCGGCGGAGACGAACAGGCAGGTCGCGGCGAAGTTCGCGGCGGACGCGGTCGCGGTGTCCATCAGGGTGAGCCGGTCGCCGCCGCCCCGCGAGGACGGCGTGCCGCCGATCGCGAACGCGGCGATCAGGATGAACGGCAGCGCCGCCAGCACCCCGCCCATGAGCAGCGTGCGGCGGCGGCGCAGTTGGCGCACCGCCTCGACGCGCAGCGGCAGGGTGCGCCGGGCGCGGTATCCGGGGGCCGCGGCGGCCTCGGTGACATCGACTGCTGCACTCATGCGGAGCCTCCGGAGATCAGGGTGAGGAACGCGTCCTCCAGGCGGCGGTGCGGTCCGACACCGGTCACCGGCACGTCCAGCCGTACGAGTTCGGCGATCAGTTCGGACGAGGTGGCGCCGTCGAGCCGTACGAGCAGCCCGCGGCCGTCGTCCGTACGGGCGGCCGAACCGATCCCCGGCAGTGCGGCGACCTTCCCGACGAGTGGTTCGGCCATGTCCTGCGCGGTGGTGACGAGCAGCATGTCGCCGGAGCCGGTGATCTCGGCGACCGGGCCCGCCTGGACGAGCCGGCCGCGGTCCATGACCACGAGGTGGGTGCAGGACTGCTCGACCTCGGAGAGGAGGTGGCTGGAGACGATGACGGTCCGGCCTCCGGCCGCGTACCGGATCATCACGTCGCGCATCTCGCGGATCTGGGGCGGGTCGAGTCCGTTGGTCGGTTCGTCGAGGATGAGCAGGTCCGGCATGCCGAGCATGGCCTGGGCGAGGGCGAGCCGTTGCCGCATGCCCTGCGAGTACGTGCGGACGGCGCGGGCCAGTGCGTCGCCGAGCCCGGCGATCTCCAGTGCCTCCTCGATGTGCGCGTCCTCGGCGGGGCGCCCGGTGGCCTGCCAGTACAGGTCCAGGTTGGCGCGGCCGGACAGGTGCGGCAGGAAGCCCGCTCCTTCGACGAACGAGCCGACGCGGGACAGGACGGGCGCGCCCGGCCGGATGGCCTGCCCGAAGACGCGGATCTCGCCGTCGTCGGGCGTGATGAGTCCCATCAGCATGCGCAGGGTCGTGGTCTTGCCCGCGCCGTTGGGTCCGAGGAGGCCGAGCACCTGGCCCTTCTCGACCCGGAAGGACAGGTCCTTCACGGCGTACCTGTCGGCGGACCTGGCGTACTTCTTCGACAGGCCGGTGATCTGGAGGGGCACCTCGGCGAGCGCCGGATCGGGGGCGGGGGTCGCGGTGCGGCGGCGGGCTGTGAGCAGCAGCAGGGCGGCGATCACGGCGGCGGCGGCCGGGAGCCCCCAGGTCCACCGGGGCAGGGCGGTCGGGGCGGTCTTCAGCGCGGGGGCGGTGGGGACGGTCAGTGGTCCGGCGGCGGTCACAGTGTAGGCCGTCGGCTCGGCCGGTGAGGCGTACCCGAGGTCGGTGGCGGAGAGGACCAGGCGGAGCCGGTGTCCCGCGTCGAATTGGTGGTCGATGGCGGGGAGGGTCAGCCGGACCGCCCTGCCCTGCCGGTCCGGGGTGATCCTGAAGGGGGTGACCAGTTGGGAGGGCAGCACCTGCTGTTTGCCGTCAGGCGACACGTCGTACACCTTCCCGAACAGCACGGCGTCGCCCCGTTCCGCGCCGACGTCGACCCGCACGGTCGGGGAACCGGTGACGCGCAGGGACGTGTCCAGCGGCGCCGAGTCGAAGCGGGCGTACTGGCCGGGGAAGTCGATCGAGAGGCCGACGCCGAGGGACGACAGCCGGCTGAGTCCGCCGCCGATGCCGGGGACGGCCGAGATGGCGGGCGGGTTGGCCCCGGCGGGGTTGTGGAAGGTCTGCGCCCGGCGCCCGAGGTCGATCGTCTCCTCTCCGCTGCTCAGTCCGGGGTACGTGGCGCTGCTCGCCCCGCGTGTGAGGGCGGCCCCGTCGGTGGAGTCGATGCCTCCGGTCCGGGTGACGCGGAAGGCGGGCCCGGTGTCGGCGCCCCGGTCGCCTTTCAGGTACCGGTCGAACCATCCGCCGATGCGTTGCCGCACGCGGTCGGTCTCCAGGTCGCCGCCGTCGTGTCCGCCGGCGATCCAGTCGACGGCGACGGGCGCGCCGTTGCCGCTGATCGCCTTGGCCATGGCGTCGGCCTGACCGAGCGGGAAGAGGGAGTCGGACTGCCCCTGCACGATGAGCGCGGGCACCTTGATCCGGTCGGCGACGGCGCTCGGCGAGCGCTCGGTCAGCAGCGCACGCGCGGCGGCGTCCGGCTTCCCGCTGACGGCGACCCGTTCGTACATCCGGCAGAGCTGCTTCTCGAACTTCTGGCAGCCGCCGCCGGTGTTGATGAAGATGCCGGCCCAGAGCTTCTTGAAGACCCCGTCGGGGAAGAGGGCGTCGGCCAGGTTCCAGTAGGTGATCTGGGGGGCGATGGCGTCGACGCGCTCGTCGTACCCTGCGGCGAGGAGCGAGACGGCTCCGCCGTAGGAGGCTCCGGTGACCCCGACCCGGGGGTCGCCGTCGGCGTCGAGTTCCACCTCGGGCCGGTCCGCCAGCCAGTCGATCAGCCGGGAGACGTCCTTGACCTCGCGGTCGGGGGCGTTGAGCGAGATCTCCCCGCCCGACTTCCCGAATCCGCGGGCGGACCAGGTCAGCACGGCGTACCCGGCACCGGCCAACTGCTCGGCCTGGGCCCGCACATCGTTCTTGCTGCCGCCGAAGCCGTGTCCGATCAGGACGGCTGGCCGGCGCTTTGTGCCTCCGGTGGTGAAGTACGAGGTGTCGAGGGACACCCCGTCCACCCGCATCGTCCGGTCCTGGCGGTGCACGGCGGGCCCGCCGCCGTCGGCTGCGGCGGTCCAGGTGCCCGCACCGGCCAGCACGACGAGCGCGGCGAGGCCCGCGGCCCACCGTCCGCGTCCACGGGTCAGCAGGCGCCGCCACCGGGACGTACGCGTGAGAGGGGTCTCCATGGTTCCGACCCTAAGCGGACCTTCGCCGTGCGTGGGCAGCCGTCAGGCGGAACTCTCCGGCCTCCTTGCGGCGTACGGGACGCCCCCGCCGTACTCCGTACGCGGTATGCCGCGCGGTCCGGGCGGGCGGAAGGTGACGGGATCCCGCGCGCGAGAGGGGCCGTGGCGGGAGGGGGCAATGGGTGGGCTCGGCCGGACGGCCGGGCCCACCGGATGCCGGTCGGCTCACATGGTGTTGACGATGAGGCCGATGTGGGTGAAGTAGTTGAGCCCGCCGAAGAACAGGAACGCCAGTCCGGCCAGTCCCCAGACGACGCCGATCACCGGGGCCATCCAGCTCGTCGGCCGGCGCAGCACGAACGGGAAGAGGAGCGCGCCGATGCCCACCAGGACGTACAGCCCGGACATGAAGCTCGCCTCCAGCATCGGCCATTGCGCGAACTCCCCGGAGATGGGTTCCTCGGGCGGGGCGGCGAAGAGGGTGTACTTCCAGCCTGCGGCGGCGATTCCGAAGCACGCGAGCCCGAGGCCGAACACGAAGACGGAGATGGGCATGGCGACGCGGGCCGAACGGGCGATGCGGTCGGCGCTGTTGAGTTCGGCGCCGCGTCTCCAGAGGTAGAAGCACGCGGCGAAGAGGAAGACGCCGAAGGCGAGTGCCGGTTCGCCGAAGATGATGTTGTCGAACGGGAAGCCCTGCCCGGCGAGCGGCCAGGTCAGGGTCATGTGGAGGCCGGTGGTGACCAGGGTGAAGCCGAGGGCCCCGAACGCCAGCACCCAGCCCTCGGGGGTGATGGTGCGTCCGGGCGTGAGGAGCTGGCGCCCCAGCGCCACCACGAGCAGCAGCCCCGCGCCTGCGGCCACCGACATGATCGTGTTGTACGTCGGCATCCTGGCCCAGTCGATCTTCAGGCCGGATGCCGCCAGGGGGATGACATGCTGGATCATTCCCGGAGCGTATCGCCCGATATGCGCCTTATGGAGCATTCGCTCACTCGCCCGAGTCGCGGGGCCGGGCGCTTCCCTCCGCCGGTCCGGTCAACGGCTCCGTGCCGTCCGCCCGCTCACTCGCTTCCCGGCTGCACCCGCGACCACGACGCGGCGCTCTCCAGCGGGTAGGGCGACTCCCGCGGCAGGAGTTCCGCCGCGTCATCGAGCCGTCCGGCCGACACCTGGGTGTGGATCTGCCGGGCGAGCGGAGTGACGTCGCGGATCGACACCGTCCACTCGTCCGCGTACCGTCGCGCCGCCTCGCCGGAGAGGCCCAGTTGGAGCGAGCGGTACGGGAGCCGTTCCAGACGGAGATCGCGTTCGGGATCCCACTGGACGCGGGACGGGCTCCGGCGCAGGTTGCGCCGCCAGGTGGTGCGGTCGGGGTGAACTCCCCTGACGTAGCAGGAGGGTTCGGAGTGGGACAGGGCCCAGTCGAAGCCCTCACGGGTGATCTCGACGGCCAGGACGGTCTCCTGGCCCTCCTTCGTGGCCCAGCCGCAGCGGTACATCATCCACAGGAAGCTCGGCTTGATCCATGTCATGCGATCGCGCTTCCAGGCGCCCGGGAAGCGCCCGTCACGTGCGGCGGGAAGGCCGAGGGACGGGGCGTACGCCTGGTAGACGGTGACGGTGGTGTCCGTGTACTGGGCGCGGATCTCGTGCTGCGGGCTGGTCGGGACGGTCATGGCCTCATCACATCACCCACCGACCGGGCACAGCGAGCGAGTTACGGGCACGCGTACGGGCGACGGGTGGATCGTGTTCCAGGGCCTGGCGGTGGCGGCCATGGGGCGCTCCCGTACGTGGGCCTGCGGCGGATGCGGGAACGGCCGGGCTGCCGGATACGGCTGCCGCACGTGCCGACGGCCCGCACGGACACGGTGTCCGTACGGGCCGTCGGCGCCGAGGAGCAGCAGAACCGGTGGCGGTCAGTGGTTGCGCGGGAAGCCCAGGTCCACGCCGGCCGGGGCGTCGGACGGGTCCGGCCAGCGGGTGGTGACGACCTTGCCGCGGGTGTAGAAGTGCACGCCGTCGTTGCCGTAGATGTGGTGGTCGCCGAAGAGGGAGTCCTTCCAGCCGCCGAAGGAGTGGTAGCCGACGGGCACCGGGATCGGGACGTTGACGCCGACCATGCCGGCCTCGATCTCCAGCTGGAAGCGGCGGGCGGCGCCGCCGTCGCGGGTGAAGATCGCGGTGCCGTTGCCGAACGGCGACGCGTTCATGAGGGCGACGCCCTCCTCGTACGTCTCGGTGCGCAGGACACACAGGACGGGGCCGAAGATCTCGTCCTTGTACGCGTCCGAGTCGGTGGAGACGTTGTCGAGGAGGGAGAGGCCGATCCAGTGGCCGTCCTCGAAGCCTTCGACGGTGTAGCCGGTGCCGTCGAGTACGACGTCGGCGCCCTGGGCCGCCGCGCCGGTGACGTAGGAGGCGACCTTGTCGCGGTGGGCGGCGGTGATCAGCGGGCCCATCTCGGACGCCGGGTCGTTGCCGGGGCCGATCGTGATCTTCTCGGCGCGCTCCTTGATCTTGGCGACGAGTTCGTCGGCGATGGAGCCGACCGCGACGACGGCGGAGATCGCCATGCAGCGCTCACCGGCGGAACCGTACGCGGCGGAGACGGCGGCGTCGGCCGCGGCGTCGAGGTCCGCGTCCGGCAGCACCAGCATGTGGTTCTTCGCACCGCCGAGCGCCTGGACACGCTTGCCGTTGGCGGAGGCGGTGGTGTGGATGTAGCGGGCGATCGGGGTGGAGCCCACGAAGGAGACCGCCGCCACGTCGGGGTGGCTCAGCAGTCCGTCGACGGCGACCTTGTCGCCGTGCAGGACGTTCAGCACACCGTCCGGCAGGCCGGCCTCCGCGGCCAGCTCGGCCAGCAGGTTGGCGGCCGACGGGTCCTTCTCACTGGGCTTGAGCACGAAAGTGTTTCCGCAGGCGATGGCGAGCGGGAACATCCACATCGGCACCATGGCCGGGAAGTTGAACGGGGTGATGCCGGCGACGACACCGAGCGACTGGCGGATCGCGGCGACATCGACCCGGCTGGAGACCTGGGTGGACAGCTCGCCCTTGAGCTGGGTCGTGATGCCGCAGGCCAGCTCGACGATCTCCAGACCGCGGGCGACCTCGCCCAGCGCGTCCGAGTGCACCTTGCCGTGCTCCGCGGTGATCAGCGCGGCGATGTCCTCGCGGTGGGCGTCGAGCAGCGCGCGGTAGCGGAAGAGGATCGCCGTACGGGTGGCCAGCGAAGACGTGCCCCAGGTGGCGTAGGCGTCCTTCGCCGCGGCGACCGCGGCGTCGACCTCCTCCGGGGAGGCGAGCGCGACCTGGGTGGTGACGGCGCCGGTCGCCGGGTCGGTGACCGGCCCGTAGTTGCCCGACGCACCCTCGACGGTCTTGCCACCGATCCAGTGGTTGACGGTCTTCATGTCCGAACTCCTTCACAGGTGGTGGCGTCGGTCGGCGACGTGGCGGTCATACTCCTGCCGGGCTTTCACAGCCGACGGCCGGGTGGCCGTTTCGGCTACGGGAACATCCCACCACGCCTGCGCCGGAGGGGGGCCCGACACTGTGTCTGCCGTTTCGGTCTCGACGTAGACACAAGTGGGGCGGTCCGCGGCGCGCGCCTCGGCCAGGGCTTCGCGCAGGTCATGCACCGTCCTGGCGCGCAGCACCCGCATGCCCAGCGAACCCGCGTTGGCCGCGAGGTCGACGGGGAGCGGAGGGCCGGTGAAGGTGCCGTCCGCGGCGCGGTGGCGGTAGGCCGTGCCGAAGCGCTCACCGCCGACCGTCTCGGAGAGGCCGCCGATGGACGCGTAGCCGTGGTTCTGGAGGACGACCAGCTTCACGGGGAGTTCCTGCTGCACCGCGGTGACGATCTCGGTCGGGTTCATCAGATAGGTGCCGTCGCCGACGAGGGCCCAGACGGGGCGGTCGGGGGCGGCCAGCTGGACTCCGATCGCGGCGGGGATCTCGTAGCCCATGCAGGAGTAGCCGTATTCGACGTGGTACTGGTGCGGGGAGCGGGTCCGCCAGAGTTTGTGCAGGTCGCCGGGGAGCGAGCCGGCCGCGTTGATCAGGATGTCGTCCTCGGTGACGAGGGCGTCGAGGAGGCCGACGACCTGGGCCTGGGTGGGGCGGGCGTGCGGGTCGTCGGCGGCGAACGCGGCGGTGACGCGTCGCTCCCATTCCTCCTTGGCCTCGGTGTACTCGGTCTCGTAGGACGGGTCGACACGGTGGTTGCGGAGAGCGGGCTCGGCGGCGAGCGCTTCGAGGGCGGTGCGGGCGTCGGCGACGAGCGGGAGCGCGCCGAGCTTGTGGGCGTCGAAGCCGGTGATGTTGATGTTGAGGAAGCGGACCGCCGGGTTCGAAAAGAGGGTGGCGGAGGCGGTGGTGAAGTCGGAGTAGCGGGTGCCGATGCCGATCACCAGGTCCGCGGTGCGGGCCAGTTCGTCGGCGGTCGCGGTGCCGGTGTGGCCGATGCCGCCGACGTCGGCGGGGTGATCGTGGCGCAGGGAACCCTTGCCGGCCTGGGTGGAGGCGACGGGGATGCGGGTGGCGGCGGCGAACGCGGCGAGCGTTTCCTCCGCCGCGCTGTGGTGGACACCGCCGCCCGCGACGATCACCGGCCGGCGTGCGGTGCGCAGGGCCCGCACCGCCCGGCCGAGCTCGTGCGGATCGGGGGCGGGCCTGCGTACGTACCAGACGCGCTCGGCGAAGAACTCCTCCGGCCAGTCGTGCGCCTGGGCCTGCACGTCCTGCGGCAGCGCGAGCGTGACCGCGCCGGTCTCCGCCGGGTCGGTCAGGGTCCGCATGGCCTGGAGCGCGGCCGGGACCAGGGCCTCCGGGCGGGTGATCCGGTCGAAGTAGCGGGAGACGGGGCGCAGGCAGTCGTTGACCGAGAGGTCGCCCGCCGAGGGGACTTCGAGCTGCTGGAGCACGGGGTCGGCGGGCCGCGTCGCGAACGTGTCCCCGGGCAGGAGGAGGACGGGGAGGTGGTTGATGGTGGCGAGGGCGGCACCGGTCACGAGGTTGGTGGCGCCGGGTCCGATGGAGGTGGTGACGGCGTGTGCGGACAGCCGGCCGGACTGGCGGGCGTAGCCGACGGCGGCGTGCACCATGGCCTGCTCGTTGCGGCCCTGGAGATAGGGCATCGCCCGGCCCGACTCGACGAGCGCCTGACCGATTCCGGCGACGTTGCCGTGGCCGAAGATGCCCCAGGTGGCGCCGATCAGGCGCTGTCGGCGGCCGTCGCGCTCGGTGTACTGGCGGGACAGGAAGGCCACCAGGGCCTGGGCGGTGGTGAGCCGGCGGGTGGCTGGTGCGCTCACGAGGTGGCCTCCGGTCCGTAGAGCGGGAGTCGGGGATCGACGGGCTGCGACGGCCAGGTCTCGCGGATCCAGCCGTGGTCGGGGTGGTCGCTGATCAGCCACTCGCGCTTCTCCCCCGGGCCCGCCATCACGTTGAGGTAGTAGAGGGTGCGGCCGGGGGCGGCGATGGACGGGCCGTGCCAGCCGTCGGGGATCAGGACCGCGTCACCGCTGCGGACCTCGGCGAGGACGTCCGTACCGCCGTCCCTCGACGGTGACACCCGGTGGTAGCCCAGGCCGTCGTGCTCCACCTCGAAGTAGTAGATCTCCTCCAGCACGGATTCGGTGCCGGGCCGGTGCTCGTCGTGTTTGTGCGGTGGGTAGGACGACCAGTTGCCGCCCGGGGTCAGGACCTCGACGGCGATCAGCCGGTCGCACTCGAACGTGTCGGCGGCGGCGAAGTTGTTGACCTGGCGGGAGCAGTTGCCGCTACCGCGCAGCTCGACGGGAACCTCCGGCGCGGGGCCGTAACGAGCGGGGAGTCGTCGCTCGCACTTCGCTCCTGCCAGGGCGAAGCGGCCCCCTGCGCCGGAGGCGATCTGTGCATGGGCGTCACGCGGCACGTACGCGAAGTCGGATACCCCGCTGAACACGTTTCCCCGGCCCAGCAGTTCAAAGATCTCACCTGAGGTGTGCACCGTACAGCCACCGGTCAACGGCAGGACGATCCACTCACTCTCCCCGGTGACAAGTGTGTGAACTCCGCCCGGCGGCAGGGTGAGTACACGCAGACTCGACCGATCCCAGCCGGCGCGCCGCGGGTCGATGTCGAGGGCGTAGGGGCCGCGCGCCCCGCTCCCGGCGGCGACGTGGAACCGCGGTTCGCCGCTGATGCCTCGCGCTCCGTCGTGCGTCGTCACACCCGTCCCCTCCCTGTCGCCTGCTCGCCGCCCTTTCCTCTCGGTTCCAGCAGCGATACGGCCGTGTCGACGGCCGCGGCCACCTGCCCGTCGGCCGGGTAGAGCAGCGACCGTCCCACCACCAGGCCCTGGACGGTCGGCAGTCGCAGCGCCGTGCGCCACTTCTCGAACGCGCCGTCCAGGTCGTCACCCACCTCGCCGCCCAGCAGCACGGAAGGCAGCGTCGACGCCTCCATCACCCGGGCCATGTCGTCGGGGTTCTCGGTGACGGGCACCTTGAGCCAGGTGTACGCCGATGTCCCGGCCAGCCCCGAGGCGATGGCGATCGAGGTGGTGACCGCCTCGGCGCCGAGATCGTTGCGGACGTGGCCGTCCCTGCGGCGGCAGAGGAACGGTTCGACGAAGACCGGCAGCCGGTGGGCGGCCATGGCGTCGATGGCACGGGCGGTGGCGTGCATGGTGTCCAGCGAGCCGGGGTCGTCGTAGTCGATACGGAGCAGCAGCTTGCCGGCGTCGAAGCGGAGCCGGGCGAGATCCTCGGGACGGTGGCCGGTGAAGCGGTCGTCGAGTTCGAAGGCGGCGCCCGCGAGCCCGCCCCGGTTCATCGAGCCGACGACGACCTTGTCCTCCAGCGCACCGAGGAGCAGCAGGTCGTCGAGGATGTCGGCGGTGGCGAGGACGCCGTCGACGCCGGGGCGGGAGAGGGCGAGGCAGAGCCGTTCCAGGAGCTCGAACCGGTTGGCCATGGCCAGTTCGCGGTCGCCGACGGCGAGCGAGCCGCGTGCCGGATGGTCCGCCGCGATGATCATCAGACGTCCGTCGCTGCCGACCAAGGGGCGCCTGCGGCGTCGCGCGGCTGCTTCCGCGACGGCCTCGGGGTGGCGCATGCGCAGACGGACGAGTTCGGAGACCGAGGAGGCCATGGGCGTCACGGGTGTCATCGGCGTCATGGGCGTCATGGGGTGGCTCCGGTGGGGCGTGAGATGACGGCGCCTTCGGTCAGGGCGGCCTCGACTTCGTACGGGAACGGCATGGCGGACGAGCAGGCGAGCCGGGAGGCGACGATGGCACCGGCGGCGTTGGCGTACCGCACGGTGCGTTCGGTCCCCCACCCCGCGAGCAGTCCGTGGCAGAGCGCCCCGCCGAAGGCGTCACCGGCACCGAGGCCGTTGAGGACGTCGACGGGCAGCGGCGGCACGTCGGCCACCGAGCCGTCGCGGTGGACGGCGAGTACGCCCTCGGGGCCCTGTTTGACGACGGCGAGTTCGACGCCGGCGGCGATCAGGGCGCGGGCAGCCGCGTACGGTTCGCGCTCGCCGGTCGCGATCTCGCACTCGTCGAGGTTGCCGACGGCGACGGTGGCGAGGGCGAGGGCCTCGCGGTACCGGGCGGTGGGGCCGGACTCGGCGCGGGGGACCTCTTCTGCGGGGTTCCGGACCGCGGGGTTCCGGTCCGTGAAGTGCGGGTGCGCGGCGTCCTGGTCCGCGGGGGCACCGTTCGCAGGGTCACCGTTCACGGGGTCACCGTTCACGGGGTCACCGTTCACGGGGTCACCGTTCACGGGGTCACCGCTCGCGCAGTCCCAGAACATCGGGCGCCAGTCGAGGTCGAAGACGGTGATGCCGGAACGGTCGCGGGCGCGCAGCGCGGCGAGGGTCGATGTGCGGCTCGGTTCGGCGCACAGCCCGGTGCCGGTCATCCAGAAGACCCGGGCGGACCGCACCGCGTCGAGGTCCAGCTCCGACTCGTGGATCTCCAGGTCGGGGGCCTTGGGCTGCCGGTAGAAGTAGAGCGGGAAGTCGTCCGGCGGGAAGACCTCGCAGAAGGTGACCGGCGTCGGATACGCGTCGACCGGCGTCACCCACCGGTCGTCCACCCCGAACTCCCTCAGCTGGTGGTGGAGATACTCCCCGAAGGCGTCGCGGCCGGTGCGGGTCACCACCGCGGTCCGCCGGCCGAGCCGGGCCGCGGCGACGGCGACATTGGTGGGTGAGCCGCCGAGGAACTTCCCGAACCTGTCGACCCGGGCCAGCGGCACACCGGTCTCCAGCGGGTAGAGATCCACGCCGATCCGGCCCATGGTGATCACGTCGTACAGCTCAGGCATGTGCATCCCTTCGACCGGCGACCGGGGCGACTGCTCCCAGGTCTAGCCCTCCCCGGAAACCCTGTCAATGGTTTGTCCGGACATACGGACGAATGATTGACACCCGTCCCAGGGGCCGGGAGCCTGGGCGGTATGACCTCCTCCGCACTGACTCCGGCCCGTATCCGCATCGGTTCGGCACCCGACTCATGGGGTGTCTGGTTTCCCGACGACCCGCGTCAAGTGCCCTGGCAGCGCTTCCTCGACGAGGTCTCCGACGCGGGCTACGAGTGGATCGAGCTCGGCCCGTACGGCTACCTTCCGACCGACCCGGTCCGCCTGGCAGAGGAGACCCGCAGCCGCGGGCTCACGGTCTCGGCCGGCACCGTTTTCACCGGATTGCACCACGGACCGGACGTCTGGGACCGGACCTGGGCGCATGTCGCCGAGATCGCGGCACTCACCCGGGCGATGGGCGCCGGGCATCTCGTGGTCATCCCGTCGTTCTGGCGCGACGACAGGACGGGCGAACTCCTGGAGGAGCGCACCCTCACAGCCCAGCAGTGGCGTTTCCTGACCACACAGACGGAGCGGCTGGGCCGCGAAGTGCGGGACCGCTTCGGCTTGCGCATCGTCGTGCATCCGCACGCCGACACCCATATCGACAGCGAGGAGAACGTCAGCCGTTTCCTCGATGCCACCGATCCCGACCTGGTCTCGCTCTGCCTCGACACCGGCCACTACGCCTACTGCGGCGGCGACAGCGTCGAACTGATCGAGACCTACGGCGAACGGATCGGCTATCTGCACCTCAAGCAGGTCGATCCTCGGATCCTGGCCGAAGTCGTGGCCGCCGAGGTGCCGTTCGGGCCCGCCGTGGCTCGTGGGGTGATGTGCGAACCGCCGGGCGGGGTGCCCGCGCTGGAGCCCGTTCTCGCCGCCGCCCGCAAGCTGGACATCGATCTCTTCGCCATCGTCGAGCAGGACATGTATCCGTGCCCGCCGGACAAGCCCCTCCCCATCGCGCGCCGCACCCGGGACTTCCTCCGCTCCTGCGGGAGCCCGCGCCGGACTCCCTGACACGCCGAACGACAGCTGAAAGTGACGTAGTGGCGGTGCGCGGTGTTGTCCTCGGTGAGAGGCCGGTGCGCGGCCCCGGTCGCACACCGGCACCGCGCACCCGGTCACCACACGCACTACCCCTGCACCACCACTGCACCAGGAGCAACTCACCATGATCCGGAAGATGCTGTCGTTCCGTAGGAGGGCCGGGGCCCCGGTCCTGGCCGCCGCCGCACTGACCGCCGTGGCGCTGGCCACCGCCCTCGCCACCGCCCCGGGCGCCTCGGCCGACACCCCCAACCCGCCGCCGCCCGGCTCCGGCGCGGTCTGTGTCTACTACGACGGCAACGAACTGACCGCGTACGGCGAGCGCGGCGACCGGGTCTCCCAGGTGCAGTGCATGCTGGCCAACCGCCACTATCTGCCGTGGTCCGCGGTCGATGGAACATTCGGACCTCAGACCCTCCTCGCCGTACAGCGATTCCAGGCGGACCACCCGCCACTCGTGCCGGACGGGCTGGTCACCCCGGTCACCTGGTCGGCGCTCTGGCACGCGGGCCCGACGCGCACGACCCCTCTCCCTTATCCGCCGGCGTAACTCCGCACGCCGGACACCTCTCCCCACAGTCCGCCGGGGCTCACGCACCTCCACTGGACGCATGCGCGCCTTCTGTCACAGAGATCACTCTCTCGTCACACATGTCTCCATTACGTGGTTCTTCCGTAACAGGCGCGCGACAGCCCCTCCCCGGGGCTCGGTCCGTCTCGTTGCACGGCAAAAAGGCTGAGTGATCGTCAGCGTCCGTTCCGCAGCTCCCCCGACGGCTCTGCCGGCTGCCGCTGCGGTGCAGAGAGGTGTCACTTATGACGGACAGAGGACTCTGGTCCTACAAGGAGATCGCCGCGCACATCCGGGTGCAGCCGGACACCGTCCGGTCCTACCGCAAACACGGTCTCCTTCCCTCACCCGACCATGTGGAGAGCGGCAAGCCCTATTGGTACGCGGACACGATCCGCACCTGGGTCGCCTCCAGACCCGGCAACCGAGGACGTAGGGACTGACGTCCTCGGCCCTGCACGGCGAGACACCGTCGATCCCGTACGACGAAACAGTTTCGGTCCTGTACGGCGAGACACCTTCGGCCCCGTACGGCGAACGGCACCCGCCCTTTCGCCGTGCGGGGCTTCATTCCTTCGTCGGGGTGTGTGCCCGGGACCTCGACGGCTCGATGATCGTCACCCCTGCCCCGGGCGCCGTACCCATCGCGGCGAGCGCGGCCGGGGCCGCGTCCAGGCCGATGGTGGAGGTCACGAGCAGGTCGGGGCGCAGGGTGCCGGCGAAGACCATGTCCATCATCGGCGGGTACGCGTGCGCGGCCATGCCGTGGCTGCCGAGGATCTCCAACTCCTGGCCGATCACCCGAGCCATGGGAACGACGGGGTCGCCGGCGGCCGTGGGCAGCAGCCCAACCTGTACATGACGGCCCTGTCGGCGCAGGCTCCGTACGGAGGCGGCGCAGGTGACCGGGGAGCCCAGCGCGTCGAGCGACAGATGGGCTCCGCCGCCCGTCAGGTCGCGTACCGCCGCGTCCGCCCCGTCCGGGTGCGTGGACGCGTCCACGACCTCCGCCGCGCCGAACGCCCGCGCCAGTGCGAGAGCTTCCGCCGAGACGTCGACCGCGACGACCCTGGCCCCGCAGGCCACCGCGATCATGACGGCCGACAGTCCGACTCCTCCGCAGCCGTGCACCGCGACCCACTCTCCCGCCGCCACCCGGCCCTGAGCCACGACTGCCCGGAACGCCGTGGCGAACCTGCATCCCAGTCCGGCAGCCGTGGCGGAGGACAGCCCCTCGGGCACGGAGACCAGATTGACGTCGGCCTCCTCCAGCGCCACGTACTCGGCGAACGAACCCCAGTGGGTGAAGCCGGGCTGGGTCTGCCGCTCGCAGACCTGCTGGGCCCCGGCGGCACAAGCGGGGCAGCGACCGCACGCGCAGACGAAGGGCACGGTGACCCGGTCTCCCGGGTGCCAGTTGACGACTTCGCGTCCCACCGTCTCGACCACTCCGGCGAGCTCATGCCCGGGCACATGGGGCAGGGCGATGTCGGGGTCGTGCCCCATCCAGCCGTGCCAGTCGCTGCGGCACAATCCGGTGGCCTCGACACGAACCACGACGCCCCGGCCGGAGGGGCTCGGGTCGGGCACCTCCCGCACCCGGGCGTCCTGCCCGAACTCCTCGAACACCACTGCTCGCATCGGCCCAGCCCTTCGTTCGGCCCCGTTGTCCCGCCGGCGCCGCGGTGCGCTCCCGCGTGTCGTCCGGTGGCCGAATCTACGCTCCGCTCGTGATCCTTTCCCGCTCCGGGGCCTCCCTCGGCGTCTCGTCGGCCGGTGCCGGCGCGGACTCCCCCTCACTCAGGCCGAACCTTCGGTGAAAGGCCCGGAGCGGGGCCGGCGCCCACCAGGTGACCCTGCCCATCAGCTTCATCACCGAAGGCACCAGCAGGCTGCGCACCACCATGGCGTCCATCAGGACGGCCAGGGCTATGCCGAGGCCCAGCATCTTGGTGTTCGCCACCCGTGACGTGCCGATGGCGACCATCACCACCGCCAGGATCACGGCTGCCGCGGTGATCAGCCCGCCGGTGTGCCGCAACCCGAAGGACACCGACCTCTCGTGGTCCCCGGTGCGGTCGTATTCCTCCTTGATCCGGGAGAGCAGGAAGACCCCGTAGTCCATGGAGAGTCCGAAGGCCACGCAGAACATCAGCACCGGCAGCGTCGTCTCTATGTCCCCCGTGCTGGTGAAGGAGAGCAGTCCGGACAGATGCCCGTCCTGGAAGATCCAGACGACCGCTCCGAACATGGCCGTGAGGCTCAGCGCGTTGAGCACGATCGCCTGGAGAGGGATGAGCACGCTTCCGGTGAGCAGGAAGACCAGGAGCAGTGTCACCACGACGATGATGCCCACCGCCCAGGGCAGCCGGTCCGCGATGGCGTGCTTGGAGTCGACCAGGACCGCTGCCGTACCCGTCACCGAGGTGTCGAAGGGGGCGGGCTCGGCCCGGAGGTGCCGGACCAGCCGCTGGGTCTCCTCGCCCACGGGCTCGCCGCCGGGCTGCACGCTGTAGTAGGCGAACCGGCCCGCCGTAACCGGCCCGTCGACCCGCTGCACACCGGGAAGGGCGGCTATCCGGCTGCGGTATTCGGCGTACTGGGCCGGCGTCGCCGCGCCCTCCGCGAGGACGTCGAGACCACCGCCCGGACTGCCGGGGAAGCCGTCCCGGATGTGCTGCTGGACGATGTGCGACTCGGCGGTCGCGGGCAGCTGGCGGTCGTCCGCCGTACCGAACTTCACCCCGAGGAACGGGAGTCCGAGCAGAACGAGGCCCACAGAGGTGGCGGCAGCGAAGACCGGTGCCCGCCGCATCACGAGGGCCGCGAACCGGCCCCACCCGCTGCCGGACTCGGCGAGGGCGGATGCGGGAGTGGAGGAGGGGGCAGCATCGGATGCGGGAGCGGATACAGAGGTGGGTGCAGAGGCGGGGGCGGGGGCTCGGAGCTCTGTGCGCCTGCCCGGACCACCGCGGTCGGATCCGCCCGGGTGCTCACCCGAGCGCCGACGCGCGCGCCCGCCCCCGCGTCGCAACAGCCGGCGCAGATCCAGGGAGTCGACCCGCGGTCCGAGCAGCATCAGCGCGGCCGGCAGCAGGATGAGTGCCGCGGCGGCCGCCAGCAGGACCACGGCAATGCCCGCGTAGGCGAAGGAACGCAGGAAGTACTGGGGGAAGACCAGCATTGCGGCAAGCGAAACCGCGACTGTGAGCGCGGAGAACAACACCGTGCGGCCGGCGGTGCGCAGCGTCACCCCCACGGCCGCGCGGGTGGCCGCCCCGGCTGCGAGCTCTTCTCTGAACCGACGCACGATGAACAACGCGTAATCGATGGCGAGTCCGAGGCCGAGAGCCGTGGTGAGATTCTGGGCGAAGACCGAGACGTCGGTGAATTCGGTGATGCCCCGCAGCACCGCGTTGGTCCCCAGGATCGCGACGATGCCCACGCCGAGCGGCAGCAGAGCGGCGACGGCGCTGCCGAAGACCATGACCAGCAGCACGAGTGTCACCGGCAGGGCGATCAGCTCGGCCCGCAGCAGGTCCTCCTGGATGATCGTCTGCATCTCGTGCCGTACGGCGACCGGGCCGCCGACCGAGACCTCCACCGGTCCGTGCACTCCCCGGTATGCGGGGGCTATCCGGTCCAGGACCTCACCCATCACCTTCTCGTCGCCCTCGATCCGGGCGGCGATCAACGCTTCCCGCCCGTCCTCGGCGCGCAGTGCGGGTGTCTTGCTCTGCCAGTACGAGCCGACGCCCGTGATGCCCTTCTCGCCGGCGAGCCGTTCAGTCAGCCGGGCCGCCGCTGCGGCCACCGCGGGATCGTCGACCGACGCGCCACCGCTGTCCACGAGGAGCAGCAGATTCGGCTGGGACGCGGGGAACTCCCGCTCCAGCGCCTTGGTCGCATAGGTCGATTCGGCGTCCGGAGCCTCCCAGCCTCCGCTGCCCATCCGGTCGGCCACTCCGCTGCCCGCGAACACGGCGAGCACCGTGATCACCAGGGCCGCGAACAGCGCGAGCCGCGGTCGCGCGGTGACGAAGCGGGTCCAGCCCCCCAGATGCTGCGGACCGTTGACTTCAGGCATGACTCGGTGTCCCCTTCCCCCCGGATCCGGCGGCGCGAGGCGGCCACAGAGGGCAGCACAGGGCAGCATGGATCAGTCGTTGCCGATTAGAGTGATAAACACGAGCCATCGCTCGCATTTCCCCAAGAATGCGAGCGCCCACTCGCGTTTGTCAACCGCACCACGAGAGCTGGGGATTGACCGTGCCGGAGGGCAGAGCACAAGACACCGGGGGCGACGCCAGAAGTACGGGCGCCAGAAGTACGGGACAGGACACCACCGACACAGGCCGCACCACGGGAACCACCAGCACGGGCAGCACCATGGACGTCACGGGCAGCACATCCTCCGGAACGTCCGCCGGCACCGCCCGCCCCCGCCGCCGCCAGGCCCGTGGCGAAGCCCGTATCGCGCAGCTGCTCAGAGCGGCGGCCAGTGTCTTCTGCACCGCGGGCTACACCGCGGCGAGCACGAATGCCATCGCCCGTGAGGCCGGCGTCTCACCGGGCACGCTCTACCAGTTCTTCCCCAACAAGGAAGCCATCGCCGTGGAGCTGGGCGATCAGCTCCTCCACCGCTGGCGGGAGACGTACGGCGCCGCCTTCCTCCCCGATCACCTGACGCTCCCGCTGGACCGGATGCTCGACGCTGTCCTCGACCCACTGATCGACTTCAACTGCGAAAATCCGGCGTTCACCGTCCTGATGCACGGCTCCGAGATTCCCGGAATGATCACCCAGGGGCACGAGGCGCTGCACACGACCATGCTCGACCGCGTCGAGACGACCCTCGGCAGCTATCTGCCGGACACCCCGCCCGCCCAGATCGCCCGCATCGCCAACATGATCTTCACGATCTTCAAGGGCGGACTCACCCTGATCATGGCCCACGAGGGCGACGAACGGGAGGCGTACGCCAGGGAGCTGAAGACCGCACTGCACCGCTACCTGGAGCCGCTGGTCTGCGATGCCGAGCTTCCCGCTCCCCCGCATGCACGATGACGCCACAGCCCATGGGGCCGGAACGCATGAATCCCACTCCGGCCCCGGCGTGCGCCGGAGGCATTCCCCCGCATGCGCGCCGCGCCGTCACGCATGCGATTCATACCCCCTAGGGGTATAGTCTGAAAAGTGTCGGGGCACATCGGGCCGTCCGGGGTTTCCGGCACCACATCCTCGTGCTCGTCGAAAAGGAGAACACCATGACCGCCGAGACCCAGCTCCCCCAGGCCACCGGTTCCTGCTGCTCACCCAGCGGCTCCTGCCACGACGGCGCGGACTCCGCCACCCCGGCGGGCGCGGTGACCACCGTCTACCAGGTGTCCGGCATGACGTGCGGGCACTGCGAAGGTGCCGTCTCCGAGGAGATCTCCGGCATCGACGGCGTCACCTCGGTGAAGGCCGTCGCCTCCACCGGGCAGGTGACCGTCGTCTCGCGGGCCCCGCTGACCGACGACGCCGTGCGCGCCGCGGTCGACGAGGCCGGCTACGAACTCGTCGGCCGCGCCTGAGCAGCTTCGGGGCACACCCGACAGGGCGAATACGCCCCCACGCACCGGATGCACCGGATGCAGCAGATATGCCGGAATCACCCCCTTTGCCGCCAGGCCGGACCGACCAGCAGATACTGGTGGGGTACGGCCCGGTCGGCGTTCAGGAGTTCGGACATGCACAGCGCAACAGAGGCTGCGGCCCCGGCCGCGGAGGGTTCGCGGGCCGAACTCGTGATCGGCGGGATGACCTGCGCCTCCTGCGCGGCCCGCGTCGAGAAGAAGCTCAACCGGATGGACGGTGTCGAGGCCACCGTCAACTACGCCACCGAGAAGGCCCGCGTCGTCTTCGGTCCGGGAACCGAGCTCGCGGATCTGATCGCCACGGTCGAGAAGACCGGCTACACCGCACAGCCGGTACGCCGCCCCGAACCGGCAACTCCCGCCCCGGCACCGGACGCCGCACGCGCCACGCCTCCAGGCGCCCCCACCGGCGCCCCCGGAAGTGACGCCCCGCACAGCCCGCGCGTCCGCGGCGGGCAAGCCGCCGGGATCCGGACCGGCAGCGAAGCCGGCACAGAGGCCCGCACAGAGACCCAAACCGAGGCCCACGCCCGCACAGAGACCCAAGCCGAGGCCCACGCCCGCGCAGAGGCCCAAGCCGAGGCCGACGCCCACGCAGAGGCCCACGCCCGCGCAGAGGCCGACGCCCACGCAGAGGCCCAAGCCAAGGTCGGCGAGACCGATGGCTCCGGTGTGCGGAAGGCCGGCGACGCCCTTGCCTCCCTGCGTCAGCGCCTCATCGTCTCGGTCGTCCTCGCCGCCCCCGTCGTCGTGCTCGCGATGGTGCCCGCTTTCCAGTTCGACAACTGGCAGTGGCTCTCCCTCACGCTCGCCGCCCCTGTCGTCGTCTGGGGCGGGCTGCCGTTCCACCGCGCCACCTGGACCAACCTCCGGCACGGCGCGGCCACCATGGACACCCTGGTCTCGATCGGCACCCTCGCCGCCTTCGGCTGGTCCTTGTGGGCGCTGTTCTTCGGCGACGCGGGCATGACCGGCATGCGGCACGGCTTCGACTTCACCGTCTCGCGCGACGGAGCCTCCTCGACCATCTACCTGGAGGTCGCCTCCGGCGTCATCGCCTTCATCCTGCTGGGCCGCTACCTGGAGGCGAAGTCCAAGCGGAAGGCCGGTTCCGCCCTGCGCGCGCTGATGCACCTGGGTGCGAAGGACGTCTCCGTCCTCCGAGGTGGCACCGAGGTACGCCTTCCCGTGGACCGGCTCCTCGTCGGCGACCGCTTCGTCGTGCGGCCCGGCGAGAAGATCGCCACGGACGGCACCGTCGTCGAGGGCGCGTCGGCCGTGGACGCCTCCATGCTCACCGGGGAATCCGTTCCGGTCGACGTGGGTGTCGGTGACTCCGTCGCCGGGGCCACGCTCAACGCGGGCGGACGGCTCGTCGTCGAAGCCACCCGGGTCGGCGCCGACACCCAGCTGGCCCGGATGGCGAAGCTCGTCGAGGACGCGCAGAACGGCAAGGCCGCGGCGCAGCGTCTCGCAGACCGGATCTCCGCCGTGTTCGTGCCCGTGGTGCTGGTGCTCGCGCTGGGCACCCTGGTCGTGTGGCTGCTCGTCACGGGGGACGTGACCGCCGCGTTCACCGCCGCGGTCGCCGTACTGATCATCGCCTGCCCCTGCGCCCTGGGCCTGGCCACCCCCACCGCCCTCATGGTCGGCACGGGGCGCGGCGCCCAGCTCGGCATCCTGATCAAGGGCCCGGAGGTCCTGGAGACCACCCGGCGCGTCGACACCGTCGTCCTCGACAAGACCGGCACGGTCACCACCGGCCGGATGACCCTCCAGGACGTACACACGGCGGACGGCACCGACGGCACCCTTCTCCTGCGACTGGCCGGCGCCCTGGAGCAGGCCTCCGGACACCCCGTCGCCCGCGCCGTCGCCGCCGGAGCTGCCGAACGCACCGGCAGCCCGCTCCCCGTCCCCGAGAACTTCACCGACCTCGCGGGCCTCGGCGTGCGCGGCACGGTCGACGGGCACCAGGTCCTGGTCGGCCGCCCGCGTCTGCTCACCGAAGCGGGCATCGACATCCCCACCCCCCTGTCCGGCGCCATGTCCGACGCTGCGGCCCGAGGCCGTACCGCGATCGCGGTCGCCTGGGACGGACAGGCGCGCGGCTTCCTCACCGTTGCCGACGCGGTCAAGGAGTCGAGCGCGGCAGCCGTCGCCGAGCTGCGCCGGCTCGGTCTCCGTCCCGTTCTGCTGACGGGTGACAACCGCGCCGTGGCGGACGCCGTGGCCCACGCCGTCGGGATCGACGAGGTCCACGCCGAGGTCCTGCCGGAGGAGAAAGTCCACGTCATCGAGCGGTTGAGGGCCCAGGGGCGTTCCGTCGCCATGGTCGGCGACGGGGTCAACGACGCCGCCGCCCTCGCCACCGCCGATCTCGGCCTGGCCATGGGCACGGGCACGGACGCCGCGATCGAGGCGAGCGATCTGACCCTGGTTCGTGGAGATCTCAAGGTGGCGGCCGACGCGATCCGGCTCTCCCGGCGCACCCTGGCCACCATCAGGGGCAATCTCCTCTGGGCATTCGGTTATAACGTTGCGGCTCTACCCCTTGCGGCATTTGGCCTGCTCAACCCTATGATTGCGGGAGCGGCGATGGCGTTCTCATCAGTCTTCGTCGTAACGAACAGCCTGCGGTTGCGCGCCTTCACGTAACATCCACAAAGAGATTTAGATCACACCTTTTTCAGGGTAACCATTCGGTGGGTTCGCGAGTCTTAAAGTGCGATGCCAAGGATGTCTTGGGGGACGTCCATCGAAGCGTCTTGGGGGATGCTTCGGGCAAGCGTTGGCCGGGGCACGTGCACCGGGGAGCTTTGAGCGGCCCTCCCGTCCGTGCGTACCCCGGCAGACCGCACAGGAAGTACAAGTGAAAAGCGCAGCTCGCAGTAGGTGAGGAGCGCCCAGGAGCTTCGGCTCCCGTAGACGCCCGGCCGGATCCCGTGGGGGGAATCCGCTCCGGGATATGGGAAGCGCCTCGCTGTCGGCCCGTGGGGGGATCGATGGCGGGGCGCTTCTCGCTGTCGACCCGCCCGCCCAGGCCGCTCCGGCAGCCCGCCCCGCCCGCTCCGGCAGCCCGCCCCAGCCGCTCCGACGGCCTGCCCCTGCCCGCCCCAGCGGCCCGACCACGCGCGGCCCGCGCCGGACACGCAAATCGCCCCGGACACCGCGCTCTGTGCGAAAGCGCGGTACTCGGGGCGAAGACGACCGGCCTCAGCGGCCGGGGTGGCGCAGGGGCCGTACGGGGCTCAGCGGCCCTCGACCGGGACGAAGTCGCGCAGGACCTCGCCGGTGTAGATCTGGCGCGGGCGACCGATGCGGGAACCCGGCTCCTTGATCATCTCGTGCCACTGGGCGATCCAGCCGGGGAGCCGGCCGAGCGCGAAGAGCACGGTGAACATCTCGGTCGGGAAGCCCATGGCCCGGTAGATCAGGCCCGTGTAGAAGTCCACGTTGGGGTAGAGATTGCGCGAGACGAAGTACTCGTCGGAGAGCGCGTGCTCCTCCAGCTTCAGCGCGATGTCGAGCAGCTCGTCGGACTTGCCGAGCGCGGACAGCACGTCGTGTGCCGCGGCCTTGATGATCTTGGCGCGCGGGTCGAAGGACTTGTAGACGCGGTGGCCGAAGCCCATCAGCCGGACGCCGTCCTCCTTGTTCTTCACCTTGCGGATGAAGGAGTCGACATCGCCGCCGTTGGCCTGGATACCTTCGAGCATCTCCAGCACCGACTGGTTGGCGCCACCGTGCAGGGGGCCCCACAGCGCCGAGATACCGGCGGAGATCGAGGCGAACATGTTCGCCTGCGAGGAGCCGACCAGACGCACGGTGGAGGTCGAACAGTTCTGCTCGTGGTCCGCGTGCAGGATGAGCAGCTTGTCGAGCGCCGAGACGACGACCGGGTCCAGCTCGTACTCCTGGGCGGGGACCGAGAAGGTCATGCGCAGGAAGTTCTCGACGTACCCGAGGTCGTTGCGCGGGTAGACGAACGGGTGGCCGATCGACTTCTTGTACGCGTACGCGGCGATCGTCGGCAGCTTGGCCAGCAGCCGGATCGTCGAGAGGTGGCGCTGCTCCTCGTCGAACGGGTTGTGGCTGTCCTGGTAGAACGTGGACAGCGCGCTGACGACCGAGGACAGCATGGCCATCGGGTGGGCGTCGCGCGGGAAGCCGTCGAAGAACCGCTTGACGTCTTCGTGCAGCAGCGTGTGCTGGGTGATCTCGTTCTTGAAGGTCGACAGCTCGTCGACCTTGGGAAGATCGCCATTGATGAGCGTGTACGCGACCTCAAGGAACGTCGAGCGCTCGGCGAGCTGCTCGATGGGGAAACCGCGGTAGCGCAGAATGCCCTGCTCGCCGTCGAGGTAGGTGATGGCGGATTTATAGGCTGCGGTGTTGCCGTAGCCGCTGTCCAGCGTCACCAGACCGGTATGGGCCCGGAGCTTCCCGATGTCGAAGCCCTTGTCGCCGACGGTGCTGTCGATCACCGGGTAGGTGTACTCGCCGTCGCCGTACCGCAGTACTACAGAGTTGTCGCTCACGTCATCCCTCACCGACGTAGTGCCTCTTCTTCGAGGTTCCCTGACTGTCTCCACCCTCCCCCATTTGGCTCAGGAGAGTGCACTCGGGGTCGTCCATTGGACCTACTCGCGGCACTCAGTGCCGCGAGCCTACTCATCCTGCCCCGTCGACTCCGGTTCCGGAAGGCCTGCGTGATGTTTCCCACCGATTTGATCGATCATTTTTCCGCGGATCCTCCTTCCGAGCCGCCCGAGAGCCGGTAATCCAGCGCCGTACAGCGTCTGCCTGCGGAAACCGTGCGGACCGCCTGACCGATCGCCTGCCGCGAGCCGACCAGCACGACGAGCTTCTTGGCCCTGGTCACAGCGGTGTACAGCAGGTTCCGCTGGAGCATCATCCAGGCGCTCTTGGTGACGGGGATGACGACGGCCGGGTACTCGCTGCCCTGGGAGCGGTGGATCGTCATGGCGTACGCGTGGGCCAGCTCGTCCAGCTCGTCGAAGTCGTAGTCGATCGTCTCGTCCTCGTCCGTGAGGACGGTCAGCTTCTGTTCGTCCGGGTCCAGGGCGGTGACGACGCCGACCGTGCCGTTGAAGACACCGTTCTCCCCCTTGTCGTAGTTGTTGCGAATCTGGGTGACCTTGTCGCCGACCCGGAAGACCCGGCCGCCGAACCGCTTCTCGGGGAGGTTGGGGCGGCCCGGCGTGATGGCCTGCTGGAGCAGGCCGTTGAGCGTGCCCGCGCCGGCCGGGCCGCGGTGCATCGGGGCGAGAACCTGCACGTCACGCCGCGCGTCCAGCCCGAACTTGGCCGGGATGCGGCGAGCCGCGACGTCCACCGCGAGTACGCCCGCGTCCTCCGTCTCGTCCTCCACGAAGAGGAAGAAGTCCTTGAGGCCCTGCGTGAGCGGCGGTATTCCGGAGTTGATCCGGTGTGCGTTGGTGACGACTCCGGACTGCTGGGCCTGGCGGAAGATCGTGGTGAGCCGGACCGCCGGAACGGGGCTGCCGTCGGCGAGCAGATCGCGCAGCACCTCGCCCGCGCCGACGGACGGCAACTGGTCGACGTCCCCGACGAGCAGGAGATGGGCACCCGGTGCCACCGCCTTCAGGAGCTTGTTGGCGAGGAGCAGATCCAGCATCGACGCCTCGTCGACGACGACGAGATCGGCGTCCAGCGGACGGTCCCGGTCGTACGCGGCGTCGCCTCCCGGCTTCAGTTCGAGGAGCCGGTGCACGGTGGACGCCTCGGCCCCCGTCAGCTCGGAGAGCCGCTTGGCCGCCCGCCCGGTGGGCGCGGCCAGCACCACCTTGGCCTTCTTCGCACGGGCCAGCTCCACGATGGACCGGACGGTGAACGACTTCCCGCAGCCGGGACCGCCGGTCAGCACGGCGACCTTGCGGCTGAGCGCGAGCCGGACCGCGGCCTGCTGCTCGGGGGCCAGATTCGCCCCCGTACGCGTGGCGAGCCAGGCCAGCGCCTTGTCCCAGTCGACGTCGGCGAAGGCCGGCATCCGCTCCTCGGGCGTCCGCAGGAGCCGCTGCACCTGCGCGGCGAGCGCGACCTCGGCACGGTGGAACGGCACGAGGTAAATGGCCGTGACCAGTTCGCCGCCCTCGGGCGACGGCACCTTCTCCCGTACGACGCCCTCCGGGTCCTCGGCCAGTTCGGCGAGGCACTCGATGACCAGGCCCGTGTCGACCTGGAGCAGCTTCACCCCGTCGGCGATCAGCCGCTCCTCGGGGAGGAAGCAGTGGCCCTGGTCGGTGGACTGCGACAGCGCGTACTGGAGACCGGCCTTCACCCGCTCCGGACTGTCGTGCGGGATGCCGACGGCCTGGGCGATCTTGTCGGCGGTGAGGAAGCCGATGCCCCAGACGTCGGCGGCCAGCCGGTAGGGCTGGTTCTTCACGACGGAGATCGACGCGTCCTCGTACTTCTTGTAGATACGGACGGCGATGGAGGTGGAGACGCCGACTCCCTGGAGGAAGACCATCACCTCCTTGATCGCCTTCTGCTCCTCCCAGGCCGCGGCGATCATCTTCGTCCGCTTCGGGCCGAGACCGGGCACCTCGACCAGGCGTTTCGGCTCCTTCTCGATGATGTCGAGGGTGTCGACCCCGAAATGCGTGGTGATCCGGTCCGCCATCACCGGGCCGATGCCCTTGATCAGACCGGAGCCGAGGTAGCGGCGGATGCCCTGGATGGTGGCGGGGAGCACGGTCGTGTAGTTCTCCACCGTGAACTGCTTGCCGTACTGGGAGTGCGAACTCCAGCGGCCCTCCATCCGCAGCGACTCGCCGACCTGCGCGCCGAGCAGCGAGCCGACCACGGTCAGCAGATCACCCGCGCCCCGCCCTGTGTCGACGCGAGCGACCGTGTACCCGTTCTCCTCGTTGGCGTACGTGATGCGCTCCAGCACACCTTCGAGGACGGCCATGTTGGACATACCTCGACGGTACCGGGCACGTACGACACCCCGGCAGCGGCCTGAACAGGCCACCCCCTTCGCACCCGGCCAACAGGATCAAGGGGCGGACATGCCCTCGCAGGGCCGTGCTCGGCATCACCCGACTCCACGATCCGGCCGTCACCGGCCAACACGCCCCGTGCGGGGTGACCTTGATGACCGGTTGCCTTGGTGACCGGTCATGGCGATGAGGGCGAACTGCGGCGCCTCACTGTCGTACGGGAATCCGGTGAGATCGCCGCAGGGAAGCGCGGCGAGGCGGCCATCAGCCCAGTTCCTTCTCGATGGCCTCGAAGATGTCGGCGTCGGTCTCCTGCTGCCAGGACGGGAGGTCGGGCCAGTCGGCCACGTAGCCGGGCTTCGGGTCCTCGAAGTGCTTGAACATCTGGGCCGTCCAGCACGTCGCGACGAATCGGCTCTTCTGCCCGCGGGACAGCCGTGTCGTGGTGCCGCCGCTGATCTCGACGAAGTGGCGGACCTGCTCGTAGACGGAGCCCGCCGCCTCGCGCTCCCACTGCGGGGTGTCGTCCCACGGCGTGACGTAGCCGGCCTTCGGCTCCCCCGGGAAGTGCTGACGGACTCCCGCGATCCAGGCTTCCCGGAACAGTCGTGCACCCTCGGTCTGCGACATGCCTACCCCTCTCGTCACGGCGTGCTCAGAGCGGCGATCTCGGCCTCCAACTCCGCCACGCGGTGGTCGCGGCTCAACGGACCGAACTCGTCGCACAGGGCTCGGAGTCTACGGGCGACGTACCCGGACGCGGAGGCTCGGGCCAGGCCGGTGGCTTCCCTGCCGTACGCCACAACCTGCTCGGCGTCCCGCCGCTTCGCGCCGATGGCGGCCAGGTCGGTGAGCACTGCTCCGCGTCGCCGGTACGACTGCCCGGATGCCAGGTCTGTCTGCTCCAGGGCGTTCTTCAAGGCGTTCTCCGCCAGGTCGAGACGGCCGAGCTGTACGTAGCGAGATCCCCGCTCTTCGGCCAGCCGCGCGCCGTCGAACCGAAGCCATCCGCCATTGACGCTGTCCGCGGTGAGGTCTCGGACGGTCTCCGCCTGATCCATCGCGCGCTCGCACGCGTCCAGGTCACCGACGCCGGCGTATGCCTCGGCCTGGACGGAAGCGACCCAATGCCGGGTCGAGAGGTTGTTGTCCCCCCTGCCGGCCAGTCGCTCGGCCGCGCCGAGCATCTGCGCGGCCTGGCGGTAGCGCTGCTCGGACATATCCACGTAGGCGTGGCGGACGAGCGCGCATGCCCACAGGTCGTGCGCCTCGGCGTCCTTGCTGATCGACGCCGCGAGGGAGTACGACGCGGCTGCGTCGGAGTACCGGTTGCCGTCGAACGCCACCTCGCCGGCCAACTGGAAGAGTTCGGAGGCCGCGTCCAGAAGGGGCCGCGTGCTTCCACGGTGGCCCGCCAATGCCTCGTTCAGTGCCGTCAGTTGGTCACGGATGACGGGATACACGGAGCCCTTGGAGCGGGCCAGTTGGTAGACCTGCCAGAGGTGGCTGTTCATGCGTGCGAAGTCGGCAGGCAACCCCCGACGGACGCCCTCGGTGAGGGCCTCGGCCTCCTCGACCGGCAGGGCGGTCAAAGCCCCGCTGACAGTCAGTATGCGGAGGAATTCACGGCGGATCATTTCGTCGGGGTCTCCCACGCTCGGGGGGTCACTGGACTGGGGCCCGGCGGCCTCCTGGCCTGCGGCCCGTGGCGGCGCCAGGAGGATGTCCAGCTCTTGGAGGCTGATTTCGAGGGCGCTGGCCAAGGCTCGGCGCTGGGGTGGCTGAGGAGCGACTTTGCCGCCTTCCCAGCGTCCGACCGTTGTTCGGTCCACACCGAGTAACTCGGCCAACTTCTCCTGACTGTAGCCCAGGGCCCTGCGTCGTTCCGCCAGTCCCATGGCACCCCCTTCCCGCGGCTTCGGCCCCTTCGGTGCCCGTGCACGGACCTGCGTCAAGACTGCCGCATGGATGCCGTGGAGACCTCCGACTCCTCGCGCTTTCCTGGATGTTGCCCCGGACGAGCCGCGGGATTCACAGAGGAGTTCGGCCATGCCGACGAAAGACGAAGCTCTGGCGCACGCGCCGGACGGTAATGCGCGGACGCAGCACCTGGGCGCTGAACAGCGCGTCCTCATGACGCTCAGGGTCTCCCGCGACTCCGGCCGGACTTGGGGCCAGGTGACAGAGGTACAGGAAGGCGAGAATCCGGTGATCCTCGACAACCCCGGTCGCTTCCCGCCGTGCACGTGCCCGCGCTGCACGGACCGCTCCCGCCCCGGGGCTTCCTCTCGGATGGAGTCGTGATGCGGTGTGCACACTGGCGACGGGTGCCCTGGGACCTGGCGCGGGAAGCGCGGGAGAGATTGGCCGCGGAGTGCGTGGACAGGGCCGTTCAGTGCCAGTTGTCCGCGCACGACGACGGTGAGCACTACGGCCTCCTCGACGACCTCGACGAGTACGGGACCGCGCTGTGGCTCCGCTGGCAGGAGAGGACCGAAGTGGAGGTGGCCGTGCTGCCGGACTGCTCGGTGGCCGCCCCGGAACCCGACGGTGAGGGCTGCTGTCTGTTCGCCGGCCACCCCGAACAGCACACCTGGGAAGACACCTCGGAGGAGGCCCCGTGGCTCAGCTGATCGCGAGCCCGTGGGCGGGATCGGTCCCATGGAAGTACACCCCGACGCCGCCGGGCGTCACGTTTCCCGACAAGGCAGGGGCATCAGCCGCAGCCGCCCCGGCGACGTGGGCCCCGGGCGGGGCAGGTGGGTAACCGTGGAGACCGGCCTCCCCGGTCACAGCTGGTTGAACAGCAAGGGCGATGACGGGAAATCGTCCAGCTTTTCGTTTCTTGCGCGGAAGTGAACAGATGGCCATTCACCACGAGCAGGCAATACAGCTGTGTCCGTTTTAAGTATTTTTGACCCTTCTGTCGTGTGACGTGGGCGATGTGGCATACGTCACCATGATGCGACTTAGTAGGACAAAGAATACGTTCCATGGCCCGTTTGCGGTCATTTCGGACCCGGTTGCCCGTTCCCTGTACGTAGCCCGGTAGTAAAAGGGGTCTTTGACCGAAGTTTGAAACGCGCTTAACAATTCTTGGCATCCCCACGGAAGAGGTAAATTCCGATGAAGCTCTCCGCGATGTCCAAGAAGTTCGCTCACCTCACCCAGGCCAGGAAGATCTCCCTGGGCATGGCCGCCGCCAGTGCCGCCGTCGTCGCCGGGTCTCTCGCCGGCGCTCCGGCCGCCTCGGCCGCCGCCCCCGCCCAGTCGAGCGGCGGCAGTGTCAGCGGCTGGATCAACCAGTCGCTGGAGATCCTGCGCGCGCAGGGCATCCCGGGCTCCTACAACGGCATCTACCGCAATCTGATGCGCGAGTCGAGCGGCAACCCGAACGCCATCAACAACTGGGACTCCAACGCCGCCAAGGGCATCCCGTCCAAGGGCCTGCTCCAGGTGATCGACCCGACGTTCAAGGCGTACCACGTGCCCGGCACCTCGTGGAACATCTACGACCCGGTCGCCAACATCACCGCCGCCTGCAACTACGCGGCAGCCCGCTACGGGTCGATCGACAACGTCAACTCGGCGTACTGAAACACGGCACCGCGCGAGATCGCCCGGTAAAGGCCCGCAGAGGCCCGCAGAGGCCCGCAGAGGCCCGGCAAGGATCGAGCCCGCACCCGAACACCCCGGGCCCGGGGTGAGGTCCGGAGAGGCGAAACGGGGCCCGGTCAGAGACCGGACCCCCCTCGCTACCCCCTCCGTCAGGGCTCCCCGATCCCCCCGAATCCCTCCCCGGAAGCGCCCGACGACAGATATGACCCGGCAGGGTGCCGAACGGTTGCACGCCTTGACGATCTCTTTACCTTCGCGGCAAGAGGCGCTCTCAGCAGGCGTGTTCGGCGTACCGGGTCGCGACCTCCGCCAGGACTTCGGCGCCGTCGCGGGCCCAGAGGCCCTCGTTGAAGATCTCCACCTCGATGGGACCGTCGAAGCCGGTGGCCTCGACCAGCGAGCGGAACGAGCGGAAGTCCACCGCTCCGTCCCCCAGTTGACCCCGGCCGAGCAGAACTCCGGCCGGGAGCGGGGTGATCCAGTCGGCCAGCTGGAACGAGTGGATCCGACCGCTCTCGCCCGCGCGGGCGATCTGTGCGGGCGCCTGGTCGTCCCACCAGATGTGGTACGTGTCGACGACCACCCCGACCTGCTCGGCGGGGAAGCGTTCCGCGATGTCCAGGGCCTGGGACAGGGTGGAGACCACGCAGCGGTCCGACGCGAACATCGGGTGCAGTGGCTCGATCGCGAGGCGCACCCCGCGTTCCCGTGCGTACGGCACCAGTTCGGCCAGGGCGTCCGCGACGCGCTCACGGGCGCCGTGCAGGTCCTTGCTGCCCTCCGGGAGGCCGCCGGAGACCAGGACCAGGGTGTCCGTGGACAGGGTCGCCGCCTCGTCGAGCGCGGCACGGTTGTCGTCCAGGGCACGGGCCCGTTCCGCCGGGTCGACGGCGGTGAAGAAACCGCCCCGGCAGAGGCTGGTGACGGAGAGGCCGGAGTCGGCGAGGAGAGCGGCGGCACGCTCGGGGCCGTACTCCTGGACGGGGGCACGCCACAGGCCGACCTTGTCGATGCCCGCCTTGGCGCAGCCCTCGGCCAGTTCGGGCAGCGACCACTGCTTGATGGTCTCCTGGTTGATGGAGAGTCGGCCGTCGCTCATCGGGTGCCTCCGTTGACCGCGAGCAGGGCCCGCATCCGGGATTCGGCCAGCTCCGGATCGGGGAACAGGCCCAGCCGGTCGGCGAGTTCGTACGCCTTCGCCAGGTGCGGCAGCGAACGGGCCGACTGGAGGCCGCCGACCATGGTGAAGTGGTCCTGGTGGCCGGCCAGCCAGGCGAGGAACACCACGCCCGTCTTGTAGAAGCGGGTGGGCGCCTGGAAGAGGTGGCGGGAGAGCTCGACCGTGGGGTCGAGGAGGTCCCGGAAGCCCTGGACGTCCCCGGTGTCCAGGACGCGTACCGCGTGGGCGGCCAAGGGGCCCAGCGGGTCGAAGATGCCGAGCAGGGCGTGGCTGAAGCCCCGGTCGTCGCCCGCGATCAGCTCGGGGTAGTTGAAGTCGTCGCCCGTGTAGCAGCGGACCCCGCCGGGCAGACGGCGGCGGACGTCGATCTCGCGCTCGGCGTCGAGGAGCGAGATCTTGATGCCGTCGACCTTGTCCGGGTGCTCGGCGATGACCTTCAGGAAGGTGTCGGTGGCGGCGTCGAGGTCCGACGAGCCCCAGTAGCCCTCCAGCGCCGGGTCGAACATGGGGCCCAGCCAGTGCAGGACGACGGGTTCCGCGGCCTGGCGCAGGAGGTGCGCGTACGTCTCCAGGTAGTCCTCGGGCCCCTCCGCCGCGGCGGCGAGCGCGCGGGAGGCCATCAGGATGGCCTGGGCGCCGCTCTCCTCGACGAGGGCGAGCTGCTCCTCGTACGTGGACCGCACCTCGGCGAGCGTGGCGGGTCCGGCGGGGAGCTGGTCGGTGCCGACGCCGCAGGCGATACGGCCGCCGACGGCCTTGGCCTCGGCGGCGGAACGGCGGATCAGTTCGGCCGCGCCGGCCCAGTCGAGACCCATGCCGCGCTGGGCGGTGTCCATGGCCTCGGCGACGCCCAGGCCGTGCGACCAGAGGTGGCGGCGGAAGGCGAGGGTGGCGTCCCAGTCGACGGCGGCCGGTGAGTCGGGGCTGATGTCGGCGTACGGGTCGGCCACGACGTGGGCGGCGGAGAAGACCGTACGGGAGGCGAGGGGCGACCCGGCGGGGGCGAGGTCGAGCGGGGCGGTGCGGGGTTCGTACGGACCCTGCGGAAGGAGGATCGTCACAGCGTCAGCTCCGGCACGTCGAAGCGGCGGCCCTCGGCGGAGGACTTCAGGCCCAGCTCGGCGAGCTGGACGCCGCGGGCGCCGGCCATCAGGTCCCAGGTGTACGGCTCGTCGAGCACGATGTGGCGCAGGAAGAGCTCCCACTGCGCCTTGAAGCCGTTGTCGAAGACGGTGTTGTCGGGGACTTCCTGCCACTGGTCGCGGAACGGCTCGGTGGCGGGGAGGTCCGGGTTCCAGACCGGCTTGGGGGTGGCCGAGCGGTGCTGGACACGGCAGTTGCGCAGACCGGCGACAGCGGAACCGTGCGTTCCGTCAACCTGGAACTCGACCAGCTCGTCGCGGTTGACGCGAACCGTCCAGGAGGAGTTGATCTGTGCGACGGCGCCGCTCTCCAGCTGGAAGATGCCGTACGCGGCGTCGTCCGCGGTGGCGGCGTACGGCTTGCCCTGCTCGTCCCAGCGCTGCGGGATGTGCGTCTGGACGTGTGCCTGGACGGTGGAGACCCGGCCGAACAGCTCGTGGAGCACGTACTCCCAGTGCGGGAACATGTCGACGACGATGCCGCCGCCGTCCTCGGCGCGGTAGTTCCAGGACGGGCGCTGGGCCTCCTGCCAGTCCCCCTCGAAGACCCAGTAGCCGAACTCGCCGCGCACGGAGAGGATCTCGCCGAAGAAGCCGCCGTCGATGAGGCGCTTCAGCTTCAGCAGACCCGGCAGGAAGATCTTGTCCTGGACGACGCCGTGCTTGATCCCGGCGTCACGGGCCAGCCGGGCCAGCTCCAGGGCGCCCTCGACGTCCGTGGCGGTGGGCTTCTCGGTGTAGATGTGCTTGCCCGCGGCGATCGCCTTCTTGATCGCCTCGACGCGGGCCGAGGTGACCTGGGCGTCGAAGTAGATGTCGATGCTGTCGTCCGCGAGGACCGCGTCGAGGTCGGTCGACCACTCGGTCAGTCCGTGCTGGGCGGCGAGCTCCTCCAGCGCGTGGGCGCGGCGGCCGACGAGGACGGGCTCGGGCCACAGCACGTCGCCGCCGCCGAGGTCGAGGCCGCCCTGCTCACGGATCGCGAGGATCGAGCGCACCAGGTGCTGCCGGTATCCCATGCGACCCGTGACGCCGTTCATGGCGATGCGCACTGTCCTGCGTGTCACGAAAGTTCCTCCATACCCTGATGCCTTGTAGCAAGCGCTTTCTATCGGTGATGACGCTAGCCTGCCGACAGCGGCCCGGACAAGAGGGGGCCGCTGATTGAGAGCGCCCCCTGTACCGGTCGGTCTCACTCCTCTCACTCCTCTCACTCCTCGTCACTCCTCGGAGGGAAGCGATGACAGTCACCCTGGCGGATGTGGCGGCCCGCGCCCGGGTGTCCCCGGCCACCGTCTCCCGCGTGCTGAACGGCAACTACCCGGTGGCCGCGTCCACGCGTGAGCGGGTGCTGCGCGCGGTGGACGACCTGGACTATGTGCTCAACGGGCCCGCGAGTTCCCTGGCGGCGGCCACGTCCGACCTGGTCGGCATCCTGGTCAACGACATCGCCGACCCGTTCTTCGGGATCATGGCGGGGGCGGCGCAGACCGAGATCGGCGGGCCCGGGGACGGTTCCGGCCGGGCGGGCGGCGAGAAGCTCGCCGTCGTCTGCAACACGGGCGGCTCCCCCGAGCGCGAACTCACCTACCTCACCCTGCTCCAGCGCCAGCGCGCCGCGGCCGTCATCCTGACCGGAGGCGCCGTGGAGGACCCGGCGCACCGGGCGGCGGTCTCCGCCAAGCTGACGAAACTCGCGGACGCGGGCACCCGGGTGGTGCTGTGCGGGCGTCCCCCGCTGCCGGGCAGCGAGGCGGTCGTGGCGTCGCTCGCCTTCGACAACCGGGGCGGCGGGCGACGCCTCACCGAACATCTGCTCTCGCTCGGCCACCGGCGGATCGGCTATGTCGCGGGTCCGTTGGAGCGGACGACGACCCGCCACCGCCTTGAGGGCCACCTCGCCGCGATGCGGGCCGCGGGGCTCTTCGACGACGGGAGCGGCGCGAAGGGGCGGGAGGACGTGTACGACGAGGAGCACCTGACCGTCCACGGCCCCTACGACCGCCGCTCCGGCTACGAGGCCACGCTCGAACTCCTGCGCCGGGAAACCGGAGTGACGGCGATCGTGGCCGCCAACGACACGGTGGCGCTGGGCGCCTGCGCGGCGGTCCGGGACCGCGGTCTGCGCATCCCGGAGGACATCTCGGTGGCGGGCTTCGACGATCTGCCGTTCTCGGTGGACGCGGTCCCCGCCCTGACGACCGTACGGCTTCCGCTGTTCGAGGCGGGCGCGCGGGCGGGCCGGCTGGCGATGGGCAAGGAGACCCCGCCCCCGGGTGGCATCGCGACGATCGCGGCGGAGCTGATGGTGCGGGGATCCACGGCACCGCCGCGAGGACAGAGCCCCCAGGGGTGACTTCCTGGGGACTCCCCCGGGGGTGACTTCCCTGGGCAGTCCCTGGGGGTGACTCTCCTGGGGGTGACCTTCCTGGTGTGACTTCCCGGGGTACGCATCCGGGGGCGGTGGCTCCCCGCGGGTGACGGGGACATCCGGCCGTACGCGCGTACGCGGGGGCAGGCACCGCCCCCCGGATGCGTGCGGCGGCAGAAAGATGGGGGCGATGCCCCCATGTCCGCCGGGCGCCGCGCCGGGAGTATGGGGTGCGGCGGACCGGTGAGCCCGGCGCCGGACCGAGGAGGGGCGATGACGGTGGACGAACCGAGGGACGGCGGACGGCTGCGCGTCTCCCCCACGACACACTCTTCGGCGGCTGCGGACCAGCCCGCCGGAACGACCACCGGCCGGCCGGAGGCAGCGCTGCCGGGGGCGCCCGGCACCGCCCGGCCGGACAGTCCGTGGTGGCGGCCGGCGCTGACCGCGGGTGAACCGCTCCCCGACCGTGCGCCGGACTGGGCGGTGTTCGTCCAGGAGGTGGTCTCCGCCGCCCCCGAGGAGGCGGTGGCCGATGACGGGGACACCCTTGCGGGGCTGCGCGGCTTCGAGTGCGTCCTCGCCCCGTTCACGGTCCGTGCGGCGCAACGCGTGCTGGACGGGCTGCCGGACGGACTGCCCGCGCTCGCCGACCTGGCCGCCGTACGGAGTTGCTTCGAGCGGCACCTGGCCGGACGGCTCGCCCGCCTCGCCGCCCGCACCCTGGTCCTGGCACTGCACGAGGCCCGGAAGGCGGAACGGCTCGCCGGGAAGAGCCCCGAGGACCGGTTCGCGGACTTCGTGCGGCTGACCGGTTCCCGGGACGGGCTGGCCGCGTTGTTCACCGCGTACCCCGTACTGGCCCGCATCCTGGCGCGGGCCGCCCTCGACGCCGCCGGGGCACTCGCCGAGATGCTGGACCGGTTCGCCGCCGACCAGCCGGTGCTGCCGGACGGTTCGGGGACCGGTGGACGGCGCGGCCGGCTGGTGGGGGTCGAGCCCGGCGCCGGGGACGGCCACCGGGGCGGGCGGACCGTGATGCTGCTCCGGTTCGAGGACGGCTCCCGGCTGGTCTACAAGCCGCGACCGCTCGCCGCGCACCGGCACTTCAACGACCTCGTCCGCTGGTTCAACGCACTGCCCGGCGCGCCCGGACTCCGCCTGCTCGGCGTGCTGGACCGGGGGGCCTACGGCTGGGTGGAGTTCGCCGCGGAACGGCCCTGCCGCTCGGCCCGCCAGGTCGAGTCCTTCTACCGGCGCCAAGGGGCGCTGCTGGCCCTGCTGCACGTACTGGACGGGACCGACCTGCACTACGAGAACCTGATCGCCGACGGGGAGCACCCGGTGCTCGTCGACGTCGAGACGCTGTTCCATCCGCCGCTGCCCGCCGCGGAGTCGGACGATCCGGCGGCCCGCGCGCTGCACGACTCGGTGTACCGGGTGGGGCTGCTGCCGCAGTTGCTGGTCGGGGACGAGACGGCGCTCGACATGTCCGGGATCGGCGGCGGACAGGCCGCGCCCTCCCCGGTGCGCACCGCCGACTGGGCCGACGCGGGCACGGACCGGATGCGGCTGGTGCGGCGGCCGGCCCGATTCGGCGAGTCGGCCAACCGGCCCCGCCTGACCGGGACTCCGGCCGATCCGTCCGCCTTCACCCGGTCGCTGTGCGCGGGATTCCGTGCCGGGTACACCGCGATCAGCAAGGCACGGTCGGAACTCCTGCACCCGGGTGGGCTGTTGGATCAGTTCGCGCGGGACGAGGTCCGGGTGGTGGCCCGCCCGACCTGGGTCTACACGACGCTCCTCGACGAATCCACGCATCCGGATCTGATGAAGGAAGCGGGCGAACGGCACAAGGTGCTGGCCCTGCTGGGCACCGACGTGCTCGCTCCCGCCGCGCTGCCGGGCCTGCTGGACGAGGAAATCGCCCAGTTGTGGTCGGGGGACGTGCCGCTGTTCACCACCCTCCCGGAGAGCACCGACCTGTGGGGCACGGTGGGCGGGCCGCTGTCGTCGGCGCTCACCCGGCCGGGGCTGTCCCGGGTCCGCGAGAAGCTGTCCGCCATGGACACGGTGGGCTGTCAGGACCAGGAACGGCTGATCCGGGCCGCGATGGTGACCCTCTCCCGCGAGCCCGCCCACGCGTGCGGTTCCGGACCGCGACGCGTCCGTACGGCGGCGACCGCCCCGGAGCCGGAGCACCTGCTCGCGGCGGCCCGGTCGGTCGGCGACGAGCTGGTGTCCCAGGCGTACTCCGGGCCCACCAGGCTGAACTGGATCGGGCTGGAACTGCTCGGCGAACGCTACTGGCGGCTGGGGCCGATGGCCGCCGACCTGGCGGGCGGCTACACGGGGACGGCGCACTTCCTCGCCCAACTCGCCGCGCTCACCGGCGCGGACCGTTACGCCGCGGCGGCCCGGGACGCGCTGGCGCCCCTCGCCGCACTGCTGGACTCGTTGCACGCCCGACCGGACGATCTCGGCCCGGTGGGATCCGGCGCGTTCGCCGGACTCGGCGGCATCGCCTACGCGCTGGGGCAGATCGCCGGCACACTGGATGACCCGCACCTGCGCGAACTGGTCGTCCCGGCCCTGCGGTTGACCCGTGCGGCGGCTGCCGCGGAGAACGAGTACGGGGTGCGCGGCGGCACGGCGGGCGGGCTGGTCAGCCTGCTCGCCGGATACCGGGCCACCGGGCGGGCCGACGTGTGGCGCGGCGCGGAGCACTGCGCCGGGCTGCTGCGCGAGGCGCCGCTGCCGGACCGTGCGGGATTCGCCGACGGGGCCGCCGGGATCGGCTGGGCGCTGCTGCGGTTCGCGGAGGCGGGCGGCGGCGAACCGTACCGCGCCTCGGGGCTCGCGGCGCTGCGGTCCGCCACTGCCGCCGTGGACTCCGGCGCCTCCTGGTGCCGGGGCCGGACGGGCGTCGCCCTGGCCGTGCTGGACAGCCCCGCCGCGCAGTCCGATCCGCTGCTGACAGCCTGGGCGCACGAGACGGTGGCGGACATCGCACGGGCGGACCCGCCGCTCGACGACAGCCTGTGCCACGGCGAGCTGGGGGTGCTCGAACTCCTGCGGCTGGGAGAGACGCCGAGCGCCCGTACCCGGTGGGTGGAGCGGGCGGGATCCCTGCTGGCGGCGACCGACCGGGCCGGTCCGCGCTGCGGGACACCCGGCCAGGTGCCGCATCCGGGGTTGCTGACCGGGCTCGCGGGGATCGGTCACGGGTTGCTGCGGGCCGGTTTCCCCGACCGGGTGCCGTCGCTGCTGCTGCTCGCCGAACCAGCCGGAACAGCCGGCCCCTTAGCCCAGGACTCGCGCCCGTAGCCCGGGATCGGCGCGCGTGGCACACAGCCTGTGCCCACCCCGCACCGCCCCACCCCGCACCGCCCCACCCCGCACCACTCCGCACCGCCCCACCCCGCACCACTCCGCACCGCCCCACCCCGCACCACTCCGCACCGCCCCACCCCGCACCACTCCGCACCGCCCCACCCCGCGCCACTCCGCGCCACCCCGCACCGCGACCAGACGCTCCACGCACATGACCGAACACGCGCACCTGTCGGAACATCGCACCCACCAGTCGGACACACACTCACAAGAAGAGGCAGGGACCATGCAGACCAACGACGCGTCGACCTTCCACATCACCGAGTTCCTCGACGACAGCGCCACCGAACACCCCGCCGGACAGATCGCGTTCGGTGCCCAGGGCGGCCTCGGACTGCGCAGCAGACTGCTCAAGGTCTCGGAGGGTGAGACCGGCTTCTCGCTCGACCTGCCGTTCACCACAATGACTGTGCCGTTCTGACTCAATTGCACGTCAGATCAAGCGGTTTGACGTACTCGCCGGACGGTTACGGCTCCAGTAGCCTGCGACCATGCGTGCCACTTCGTCGGTGATTGTCGGGAGATCCGCAGAGATCAACCTGCTGAGCAACGCCCTGAACGACGCCTCGCGACGTTCAGGGCGTGCGGTTTTCTTCGTCGGGGACGCAGGCATCGGCAAGTCCCGGCTGGTCGGTGAGTGCGCGTACCGGGCGTACGCGCTCGGCATGCCGGTGCTGCGCGGCAGGGCCACCTCGACCGGGGTCGTCGTGCCGTTCCGCCCGCTGATCGAGGCGCTGTCCTCACGGTTCCGGGCGGCCGGACCGCCCACCGACCCGGAGCTGCATCCGTACCGTCCGGCGCTGGCCCGGCTGGTACCCGAGTGGCGCGAGGGCTCCTCCCCCGGCTATCCGGAGACGGTCATCGAACTGGCGGAGGCGCTGCTGCGGCTGCTGTCGGTGCTCGGGCAGGAGCACGGGTGCGTGATCCTGCTGGAGGACCTGCACGACTCCGACACCGAGACGATCGCGGTGGTGGAGTACGTCATCGACAACGTGGCGGAGCTGCCGGTGCTGCTGCTGGGCACCCTGCGGCCGGATCCCGGCGTCGCCCTCGACCTGGTGCGCGGCGCGGAACAGCGGCAGGTCGCGACCGTGCGCGAACTGGCACCGCTCCTGGACGCGGAGGTGCGGGAGATGGCCGCCTCCTGTCTGGAGACCACCGCGGACGAGATACCGCAGAACACGCACGAGCGGCTGGCCGGCCGGGCCGGTGGCAACCCGTACCTGGTCGAGGTACTGCTCGCCGATCTGCTCGACTCCGGCCAGTTACGGCGCACCGACGACCGGTGGCAGGCGTACGGGATCCCGGACGCGGCCGTGCCGACCGGGGTGGTGCGCAGCTGGGCGCGACGGCTGGACCGGTTCGACGCTCCGGTGCGCGAACTCCTCCTGTGCGCGGCCACGCTGGGCAGTCAGTTCTCCGTCACCGTGCTCCAGGCCGTCACCGGGCTGGACGACCGCACGCTCTTCAGCCACCTGCGCTCCGCCGTCGAGGCGAGCATCATCGCCCCCGACGGCGCGGACTCCGACCGCTACACCTTCCGGCACGCGCTGACCGCCGAAGCGCTGGTGGCCTCGCTGGCCCCGGCCGAGCAGGCTTCGATGGCCCGCCGCGCGGCACTCTCCCTGGAAGCGGTGGCGCACGAACTCGGCGATGAGCAGCTCCAGTTGATGGCCTCTTTACAGATGGCCGGGGGCGACAGGCACGGCGCCGCCAGGCAGTTCGCCGCCGTCGGCCGACGGATGCTCGCGGCGGGCGCGTCGGGTTCCGCCGTCATCCTGCTGGACCGGGCCCGTTCGCTGGCCCACGAGGCCGATCTGCGGGCCGTCACCGAATCGCTGGCGGTCGCCCGTGCCGAAGCGGGTGAACTCGACACGGCCCTGGCGCTGGCTGCGGAGTTCCCCCCGGTACCGGCCCGTTCCGAGGCCGCCGAACAGCGCGGCGACACCCATGTCCGGATCGCCTGGACGGCCGTGATGGCGGAGCGTACGGACGAGGCGGCCGGTCAGGTCCGGGCCGCGCGGAACGTTCTCGGTCCGGCCCCCCGCCCCGAGAAGGAGGCGGCGCTCAGCGTGGTGGAAGGCCACTTGGCGCTGCTGCCCGGCCAGGCCCGCCCCGGGCAGCAGACGGCCGCCCGGGAAGCGGCGCGGCGGGCCGCCGCCGTCGGGGAGGAGCGGGGCCTTCCCGTGGTCGCCTGCCAGGCCTGGCAGTTGCTGGCGCTGCTGTCCCGGGAAGACGGCTTCGACGAGGCCGACTCGTGTCTGGAACGGATGCTCTCCGTGGCCGAGCAGCACGCGCTGCCGGTGTGGCGGGTGGAGGCACTGGTCCGGCTCGGGGCCAACACGTTCATGCGGACCGGTGATCCGACCCGGCTGGAGACGGCCCGGACCGCGGCCCAGTCGCTGGGCGCGCTGGTGCCGACCCAGACCGTGGACGGGCTGCTCGCCATGAACGCGGTGATGCGCGGCGAGTGGAACGGCGCCGAGGAAATCATCGGGCGGTCGGTGGCCGCCAGCGCCCGGACGCACAACCTGGGGGCGCATCGCTACCTCCTGCTGTCCTCGGCGACGCTCGCGGCGCACCGGGGGCGAAGACGGGACCTGGACCGGGCCCTGGTCCGGTTCCGCCGGGCGGGCGGCGAGGAGTCCCTGCTCGTACCGCTGCAACTCGGGCTGTGCCGTGCCTTCGCGGCGCTGCTGGAGGAGGATCCCGGCCGGGCGCTGGCCGATCTGGACGCCTCGCTGGCCTGGGAACGCGATCACCCCAGTTTCTTCTACCTGAGCGGGCGCTACGGCCTGCGCCCGCTGCTGCGGACCATCGACGGGCAGGACGGCCGGGCGGAACTCGCCGCGGTGCAGGCGAGCCCCGGGGCGGACCTGGCCTGGAACCAGCTGTTCCTGCGGCTGACCGACGCCGTCCTGCGGGGCAGGGAGGGTGAGACGGACCGGGCGGCGCAGTCGGTCCGGGCCGCCTTCACCGATGCCGCCGCGTTTCCGCTCGCCCGCCATCTGGGGCTGCGGCTGGTCGCCGGTGCCGCACTCGCCGACAAGTGGGGCGAGCCGGTGAGCTGGCTGCGGACGGCGGAGGAGTACTTCTACGAGGCGGGGGTCCAGGCGGTCGCCTCGGCCTGCCGGGCCGAGCTGCGACAGGCCGGGGTGAGCGTCGGGCAGCACCGGGGCGGTTGGGACCGCATCCCGGCCCCGCTGCGGACGAGCGGGGTGACGCCGCGCGAGTACGAGGTCTTCGTGCTCCTGGCGGAACGGCCGGGGAACCAGCAGATCGCCCGAAGGCTGTCGATCTCGCCCCGCACGGTGGAGAAGCACATGGCGAGTCTGCTGAGCAAGACGGGCCGTTCGGACCGGGCGGCGCTCTGCGAGTTCTCCGCCGAGTGCGCGGCGGACCACGACTGACGCACGGGCGGGCGGGGCACAAGCCCTGGCTGACGCACGGACGGAGCACAAGCCCTGGCTGACGCACGCACGGGGCACAAGCCCTGGCTGACGCACGCACGGACGGGCGGGGACGCGGGGGTCGGTCCCGCTCCGGTCCGAGGCACGGGCACGGGCCGGCCGGGCCCGTCGCTTCCGGCCGGGGGTACCGGTCGGGCGCGGGGCCATGATGTGCTGGCCGCTGGCCGCTGTCCGGTGCGTACGGCGCGGTGGCAGGTACCGATGGAAGGAACCCGCACGTGAAGCTCGCTTTCTCGACCCTCGGAGTACCGGGGATGCCGATGGCCGAGGTCATCCGGCTCGCCACGGAACACGGCTATCAGGGGGTGGAGCTGCGCGCCCACCCCGAGGAGCCGGTGCACCCGGGTCTTTCGGCGCTCGAACGAGCCGATGTCGTCGAGGAGTTCAAGAAGGGCGGCGTCGAGATCCTGACCGTCGCCGGATACGTCCGGGTCGCGGCCGCGGGGGACGACGAGCCCGTGCTGGAGGAGCTCGCCGGGCTGGTGCGACTGGCGCACGACCTGGGCGCACAGAACGTCCGGGTCTTCCCGGGCGGCGGCGACCAGGATCCCGACGTGGCCGACGCGCAGGCCGCACGCCGACTGGCCGCCGCCGCTCCGCACGCCGCCGACCTGGACGTACGGATCCTGCTCGAAACCCATGACTCGCACCGGGCGGGCGCCGCGGTGGCCCGGGTCGTCGGGACGGTCGGGCACCGCCAGATCGGTGCGCTGTGGGACATCATGCACACCTGGCTGGCCGGCGAGGAGCCGGCCGCGAGCCATGCGGTGCTCGCCCCGCACCTGGGCTACGTACAGGTGAAGGACATCGCGTCGGCGGACGAGACCACTCCGCTGCCCCTCGGCGCCGGGGTGCTGCCGCTCGGGGCGTGCCTGGACACCCTGGACCCGGACAGCTGGGTCTGCTGGGAGTACGAGAAGCGCTGGCACCCGCACGCGGCCGACCTGCCGGGGCTGCTGAGCGCGGGACGGGACCATCTGCTGCGGCTCGGCGCGCCGAAGGAGTAGGCGGCCGGGTCAGACAGGCGCCGGCTGCGGTTCCGCGGTCTCCTCCGTCGCGGGACGGGGCCGGCGCGACCCCGCCAGGGACGTCAGCGCCACCCCGCCGACCAGCAGCGCCGCCGCGCACCACCGCAGCGGGCTCACCGGCTCGCCCAGCAGCAGCGCGGCCGACGACATCCCGAAGACCGGGACGAGCAGGGTGAACGGGGCCACCGTCGAGGCCTGGTGATGGCGCAGCAGGAAGCCCCAGGCCCCGAATCCGAAGACGGTGGTGATCCAGGCGACGTAGACGATGATTCCGGCGCCGCTCCAGTCGAGCGCCGCCAGCGCGTCGGCGTCGCGGTCCCAGCCCTCGAAGAGGAGGGAGAGGCCGAGCAGCGGGAGCACGGGCACCGTCGAGACCCAGACCATGAAGTTGAGGGAGTCCGGCGGCGCGGCCTTGCGGGTCAGGACGTTGGACACACCCCAGCAGGCCGCCGCCGCGATCACCAGGACGAAGGCGAGCACCGGCCCGCCCGCGCCCTCGTCGACCGCGGCCACGGCGATGCCCGCGAGGGCGATCCCCATCCCCAGCACCCTGGTCCTGCCGGGCCGTTCACCCAGCGCGAGTGCCGCGAAGAGGGCGGTGAAGACCGCCTGGACCTGGAGCACGAGGGAGGAGAGACCGGCGGGCATTCCGCGGTCCATGCCGATGAAGAGCAGTCCGAACTTCGCCACTCCGAGGACGAGCCCGACGCCCAGGATCCACTTCCACGCGACCTTGGGCCGGCCGACGAAGAAGACCGCGGGCAGCGCGGCGACCAGAAAGCGCAGGGCGGAGAAGAGGAGCGGCGGGAAGTGCCCGAGGCCGACCTCTATGACGACGAAGTTGACACCCCAGACGGCGGCCACGAGGGCGGCCAGGGCTATGTGGAGGGGACGCATGCACCGAGGATCGTCCACTGTGACCATGTAGCACCAGCACGGATTTCTTCATGGTTGAATTGAGTGCTGCTAATGAATGGTGAGGTGTTTCCTTCCGGATCGACCCGACCCGGCTCGGCCCGGCTCGGCTCAGCTCGGGCCGGCTCGGCTCGGCTCGGCTCGGCCCGGCTCGGAGGAAGGCGCCGCTCTGCGGGAGGTTCCGGTGCTCGATCTGTCCCGGCTGCGGGCCCTGCACGCCATCTCCGTGCACGGTTCCGTCGCGGCGGCTGCCGCCGCGCTCGGCTACACCCCGTCGGCGGTCTCGCAGCAGATCACCAAGCTGGAGCGGGAGACCCGCACGACGCTCCTCGAACGCCGCGGGCGCGGTGTCGCGCTGACCGAGGAGGCACTCCACCTGGCCGAAACGGCCCAGCAGTTGCTGGCGATCGTGGAGCGCGCCGAGACGACGCTGGAGGAGCGCAGGGGGCTGCCCACGGGGCGGCTGTCGATCGGCGCGTTCGCCTCCGCGGCGCGCGGGCTGCTGCCCGGCGTACTGGCCGGGCTGGACCGGGACCATCCCGCGCTGGACGTCCGGCTGACCGAGGTCGATCCGCATCTCTCGGTCGACCTGGTGGCCAAGGGCGTGATCGATCTGGCGGTCGCGCACGACTGGGACATCGCCCCGCTGCCCACCCCGGAGGGCGTGGCGCAGGCGGTGATCGGTGACGACCGGTGCGATCTGCTGGTGCCCGAGGGCCATCGGCTCGCCGGGCGGGAGACGGTGCGGCGCGAGGAACTCGCGAAGGAACGGTGGATCTGCCAGCCGCCGGGGACGGTCTGCCACGACTGGCTCGTGCGGACGCTGCGCGCGGCGGGTTACGCCCCCGACATCCGGCACCAGGCGGAGGAGAACCACACCCAACTGGCCCTGCTCGCCGCCGGTCTCGGGGTGGCGATGATGCCACGGCTGGGCCGGGGGCCGCTGCCGACGGGGGTGGTGGCGGTGCGGCTCGATCCCGTACCGGTGCGCCGGCTGTACGCGCTGTGGCGCACGGAGGCGGCCCGGCGGCCCGCGATCACGGCGGCGGTGTCCGCGCTCCAGGCGCACGGGGCCGCGGTGGGGCTGCGGTAGGGAATCCCGGCCACCGCACCCCCGCGTGCGGCAGGGGGCTCCCGGCCACCGCACCCCCGCGTGCGGCAGGGGGTTCCCGACCGTCACATCCCCCGCGTGCGGCAGGAGATTCCCGGCCGCCGCATTCGCGCGTGCGGCAGGTGGTTCCGGGCCACCGCGCCCCCTCGCCGGACCTGCCCGGATTCACCCCCTGCCGCCCCGGGCATCGGGCATCGGGCGGGCTCAAAACGGCCAGAGACCTTGACCGGAAGTTATTTTCTGGATATCCGTGCTCCTTGGAAGTTTCTTTCACCACCCCTCGTCCCCGAGTTCGGCCGAAGGAGCTCACGTGCACCACCGCACCTCCAGACGCACCTTGCTCACCGCCACCGCCGTCACCGCCGCAGCCGCCGTCACGGGCGGCGTCGTCGCCCACGGCGCCGTCGCCGCCCCGAGGTCCGCGAGCGACGGGCACAGCGGCGGACCCCACACCTCAGCCGCCACCACCGCGCGCCTCAAGCGGCTCATCTCCCGGATGAGCCTGGAGGAGAAGGTCGGGCAGCTCTTCGTGATGCGGGTGTACGGGCACTCCGCCACCGAGCCCGACCAGGCCGACATCGACGCCAACCTGGCCGAGATCGGGGTCCGCACGGCCGCCGAGATGATCGCCAAGTACCACGTCGGCGGGATCATCTACTTCGCCTGGGCGCACAACACCCGCGACCCGCACCAGATCGCCGACCTCTCCAACGGCATCCAGCGCGCCGGTCTCGCCGGCCCGACCCCGCTGCCGCTCCTCGTCTCGACCGACCAGGAGCACGGCATCGTCTGCCGCGTCGGCGAGCCCGCCACCCTGATGCCGGGCGCGATGGCGCTGGGCGCGGGCGGTTCGCCCTCCGACGCCCGCCGGGCCGGGCAGATCGCGGGCGCGGAACTGGCCGCGATCGGCATCAACCAGAACTACGCCCCGGACGCCGACGTCAACGTCAACCCGGCCAACCCGGTGATCGGCGTGCGCTCCTTCGGCTCCGATCCGCAGTCCGTGGCCGGAATGGTCGCCGCGCAGGTGAAGGGGTATCAGAGCAGCAAGATCGCCTCGACGGCCAAGCACTTCCCGGGCCACGGGGACACGAGCACGGACAGCCACACCGGTCTGCCGGTCATCCTCCACACCCGGGAGCAGTGGGCCGAGCTGGACGCGCCGCCGTTCCGGGCCGCGATCGCGGCGGGCATCGACTCGATCATGACCGCGCACATCGTGGTTCCGGCGCTGGACCCGGCCGAGGACCCCGCGACGCTGTCCCGTCCGATCCTCACCGGCATCCTGCGCGAGGAGCTCGGCTACGACGGTGTGGTGGTCACCGACTCGCTCGGCATGGAGGGCGTACGCACCAAGTACGGCGACGAGCGTGTGCCGGTCCTCGCGCTCCAGGCGGGCGTCGACCAACTGCTCAACCCGCCGGACCTCGACGTCTCCTGGAACGCCGTCGTGGAGGCCGTGAAGGGCGGTGAGATCAGCGAGGCCAGGATCGAGGAATCGATCCTGCGGATCCTGCGGCTGAAGACGAAGCTCGGGCTGTTCGACGACCCGTTCGTCACCCACGCGGGAGTGGACCGTACCGTCGGGACGCGGGCCCATCTCGCCGCCGCCGACCGGATCGCCGAACGCACCACCACCCTGCTCGCCAATGACGGCGCCGTGCTGCCGCTCTCCCGCCGCTCCCACAGGAACCTCCTCGTGGTCGGCGCCGATCCGGCCTCCCCGTCCGGCACCACCGGACCGCCGACCACCACGCTGGCCGCCGCCTTCGGTGAACTGGGCTACACGGCCACCGCGTTGTCCACCGGTACCGCCCCCACGAAGGCGGCGATCGACGCGGCGGTGGCAGCGGCCCAGGGCAAGGACGCGGTGATCGTGGGGACGTACAACGTCACGGCGACCAGTTCGCAGCGCACCCTGGTGAGCGCCCTCGCGGCGACCGGCCTCCCGGTGGTCACGATCGCGATCCGCAATCCGTACGACATCGCGCAGTTGTCCGGGACCGGGTTCGCGGCACACCTGGCCACGTACTCCTGGACCGATGTCGAACTGCGGGCCGCCGTCCGCGTGATCGCGGGCCGTGCCGCGCCGAAGGGCACGTTGCCGGTGCCGGTGCAGCGCGCGGACGATCCGGCGCAGGTGCTGCACCCGGTCGGTTACGGGCTGAGGTACTAGCCGGTGCCGTGAGCGGCACCGGTTCCGTCCTCGGGACACGGACACGGGAAGGGGCTGTGCCGGCGCACAGCCCCTTCCCCGGTTCGGGAACCGGTTACGGCCGCAGCCTGCGCTCGTCCTCCACGTCCCGCTTGTCGAGCCGTTCGTCGAACTTCGCGAGCGGCTTCGCCTTCGCCGGGTCGTCCTGCACGGCGGCCGGGGCGACGCCCGCCCAGCGCAGGATGGCCGCGGTGGCCTTCGCCTGGTCGTCCTCGGCGAGCCCGGCCACGTTGGAGCCGTGGTTGCCGCCGGCCACGGTCATGACATAGCTGTCACGGGCGCCCTTCCCGAGCCGGAAGCGCTCCGCGCCCCACGGGTCGTTCTGCCCGTACACGTACAGCATCTGATGGGCGTGGTGCTGCACCCAGTTGTCGACGTCGCGCATCACCGACGGCTGGAACTTCATCGGGATGGAGCGCGGCACGAAGGTGCGCGGCGGCTGGTATCCGTACCGGCTCAGCTTGCCGAGCCAGGGCTGCCGGATGTCCGGTGAGCCGAGCTGGGTGCCCGCCTGGTAGTAGTACGGGGTGTACCTCTCCAGGCCCTGGTCGGCGTAGGCGGCGAAGCCGGAGATCGCGTCGATCGAGTCCCAGATCGCCTGGTCGGGGGCGTTCTCGGCGTCCGCCGGAATGCTGTCGCAGTCGGACAGCAGGCTGTACTGCCAGAACGCCCAGACGTAGTCCATGACGACGGCTTCGTACGCCTTGTCGAGCGTGCCGACGGTGTTGAAGGTGTAGCCGTTCTCGGCGGCGTACTCCAAGAACTTCTTCTCCAGCGGCTCGCGGCGGATCAGCGCCTCGCGCTGCACGCCGTTCAGCCGGTCGCGGCACTCCTTGGTGCCGACGTTCTCGAAGAACCGGTCGTAGGCCGAGTCCTCCTTGTCGACCACGTCGTTGGGGGCGACGTACGCGACGACGCCGTCCATGTCCTCGGGGTAGAAGCGCTCGAAGTACGTCGCGGTCATGCCGCCCTTGGAGCCTCCGGTGCTCAGCCAGTTCTTGCCGTAGATCCGCTTCAGCGCGGTGAACACGCGGTGCTGGTCGCTGGCGGCCTGCCAGATGTCGAGCTTGGACCAGTCGGCGGGCTCCGGGCGGGACGGGGTGAAGAACCGATACTCCAGGGAGACCTGGTTGCCGTCGACGATCCGGGTCGGCTCGGAACGGCTGGGGTTCGTGGAGACGTTGTAGCCGCCGGTGTAGAAGACCGTCGGGCGGGACGTGTCCTTGTGCAGCAGGGTGATGCGCTGCTGGAAGGTGCCCTTGGACGGGTGCCGGTGATCGATCGGCTGGGTGTATTCGAGGACGAAGTAGCGGTAGCCCGCGTACGGCTTCTCCTCGACGAGACTCATTCCCGGGATGGCCAGGATGCGGTCCTTGATGTCCGTGCTCGTGCCGTTGTCGCTGCCGGCCGTGGTCCGGAACGCGGTCGGTTCCGCGGCGGTGGCCGCCCCGGCCGAGGCGCCCGTCGCACTCACCGTGCCGATGAGCACCGCGAGCGACAGGAACCCTCTGAGCGCCTTGCGCATGCACCCTCCCCTTGATTCACAACAGACGTCGTGAACCTAGCGGGGCAACACCCGGGCCGCCAGACCTCGTTGGATTACGGTGTCGGCGAGTCGCGCCCGTCAGCAGAGAAGCCAGCCCGTGGAGCCGGAGCTGCCCGCGATCGTGGCCGAGGCCCGGACACACCGGTTCAGCGCGTGGACCGTCACCGGGCCGGCCCGCTGGGTGTACGTGCCGCTGTCGACGACGGGACTGCCGCCGCGCGCCTGGATCGTCACGGACATCCGGCGTCGCGGGCCCGGAGTCTTCGCGACCGCGACCGCGCAGGCGTAGGACCGGCTCTTGTAGACGCGCAGCTCGCCCGTCTTGAACGTGACCGTCTTCCCGGGACGCCCGGTACAGGGCGTCGCGGCATCGGCGCTGCCCGGCGCGGCACCGCCGAGCACCAGACCGGCGGTGGCCAGCAGCGGCAGGACGAACAGCCAGGCAAAGGCGCGGCGCCCCCGGCCACCCCCGCCGACCGCCCTGCCCCTTCCAGCCGCTCCAGCCGCTCCAGCCGCTCCAGCCGCTCCAGCCGCTCCAGCCGCTCCTGCCGCTCCTGCCGCTCCTGCCGCAACGGTGTCCTCGGCTGCTCCAGCCGCTCCGACCTCCGCGACTGTTCCAGCCTCCCTGGCCTCTCCGGCCCCTCCGGTCCTTCTGATCACCAGTAGCCCCATCACCCGATCGAACACGCACGCCCTTACCCGCAACATGCCCGTACATGCGTACGACGCAGGAGCCCATCCGGAGGTTGCGTCCGGCGCGCTCCGGCTCACAGGCAACCCGGGCGCCCCACCATGACCCCACCAGAACAGAGCCACATGAAAGGCAGGTACCGCCATGCTCCGACTCCGCGACCCGCAGAGGACCCTCGGCCGGCGCGCCGTCGGCCGGACGCTGCTCGCCGCCGCCCTCCTGACCGGCGCCGCGGTCCCGGCCGCCGTGGCGGCCCCCCGGGCCCCGGTGGCCGCGCCGCCGGTACGCGGTGCCGCCGGCGCCCCGGCGTACCAGAAGGTCGGCCACTTCTACGGCGCCTACATCGACGCCGTCACGGCGGAGGACGGCGGCAGGCTCGCCACCGCCCTGAGAACCTTCTATCTGACACCCCGTCTGCGCACCCAGCTGGACGCCTGGGAGAAGCGGAACCACGCGGACGGTGTGCTCCGCGCCCAGAACACCCCGCTCGCCCTCCGGGTCACCCCGGGCGACAACGGTGCGGGCCACACCTGGTCGAAGGTGCGGCTCACCTGGAGCAAAGGCAAGCACCCCACGTACACCTACCTGACCGTCCGGTCGGACCTGCGGACCGGAAAGATCTCCGGCATCGGCCGGTGAACGGCGGCCGGGCCCGGCTTCCGCGCTCCCCCGACGCGAACCGGCGCCCGGGCCCGGCTTCCGCACTCCCCCGCGCGAAACCCTGGCACTCCCCCGCGCGAACCCGCGGCCCGGCCCTCGCTCCCCCGACGCGAACCGGCGGCCCGGCCCGGCCCTCAGACCCCCGCCGGCTCGTCCTCGCCTATGAAGGTGCGCCACAGCACGGCGTAGTGCCCGTCCCGGGCGAGGAGTTCGTCGTGGGTGCCGTCCTCGACGACCCGGCCCCCGTCCATCACCACGACCCGGTCGGCGCGGGCGGCGGTGGTCAGCCGGTGGGCGACGACCAGCGTGGTGCGGCGCCCCGCGAGTCGGTCGGTCGCCTGGTTGACCAGGGCCTCGCTGGCCAGGTCGAGGGAGGCCGTCGCCTCGTCGAGCAGCAGGACATCCGGGTCGACGAGTTCGGCGCGGGCGAGCGCGATCAGCTGGCGCTGGCCGGCCGAGAGGTTGTGGCCCCGCTCGGCGACCTCGTGCAGGTAGCCGCCGTCCAGGGTGGCGATCATGTCGTGGGCACCCACGGCCCGCGCCGCCGCCTCCACCTCGGCGTCGGTGGCCTCGGGCCGCCCGTACGCGATGGCGTCGCGGACCGTGCCGGCGAAGAGGTACGCCTCCTGCGGCACGACGCCGAGCCGGTGCCGGTAGGCGGTGAGGTCGAGGTGGCGCAGATCGGTGCCGTCGGCCGTGACCCGGCCGCCCGTCGGGTCGTAGAACCGGGCGACGAGCTTGACCAGGGTGGACTTCCCCGCACCGGTCTCACCGACGAAAGCGACCGTCTGGCCTGCGGGGATCCGCAGGTCGACACCGCTGAGGGCTTCCTCGGCGCCGTCATCGGACCCGTAGGCGAAGGACACGTCCTCGAAGGCGATCTCGCCGCGCAGCGACAGCACGTCCAGCGGTTCGTCCGGGGCACCGGTGGAGGTCGGCTCCCGCAGGAGTTCCTGGATGCGCCCGAGGGAGACGGTGGCCTGCTGGTAGCCGTCGAAGACCTGGGAGAGCTGCTGCACCGGGGCGAAGAACAGGTCGATGTAGAGGAGGTACGCGACCAGCGCACCGGTGGTGAGCGTGCCGTTGTCGACCCGGCCCGCGCCGACGATCAGGACGGCCGCCGCGGCCACCGAGGACAACAGCTGCACGAACGGGAAGTAGACCGAGATCAGCCACTGGCCGCGGACCCGCGCCTCGCGGTAGTGGTCGCTGCGCCGCGCGTACCGGTCCGCGCCGTCGCGCTCCCGGCGGAACGCCTGCACGATCCGCAGCCCGGAGACGGACTCCTGGAGGTCGGCGTTGACGGCACTGATGCGTTCCCGGGCCAGCTCGTACGCCTTGACGCTCTTGCGGCGGAAGAAGAACGTACCGATGACCAGCACCGGAAGCGTCGCGAAGACGACGAGGGCCAGCTGCAGGTCCAGGACCAGCAGCACGACCATGATGCCGAAGAAGGTGACGACGGAGACGAAGGCCGTGACGAGACCCGTCTGCAGGAACGTCGACAGCGCGTCCACGTCCGTCGTCATCCGGGTCATGATGCGGCCGGTCAGCTCCCGTTCGTAGTAGTCCAGGCCGAGCCGCTGGAGCTGCGCGAAGATCTTCAGCCGCAGTGAGTACAGCACCCGCTCGCCGGTCCGGCCCGTCATCCGCGTCTCGCCGATCTGCGCCGCCCACTGGACGAGCACGACCACCAGGCCCAGCGCGGACGCCGCCCAGACGGCACCGAGCGCGAGCTGCGTGACGCCCTGGTCGATGCCGTGCCGGATCAGTACGGGCAGCAGCAGCCCCGCGCCCGCGTCCACCGCCACCAGTGCCAGGCTCACCAGCAGCGGCAGCCCGAAGCCGCGCAGCAGCCTGCGCAGCCCGTACGACTCCTCGGCGCGGACGGCCAGCGCCTCGTCGATGTCGGGGGTGTCCGTGGCCGGTGGCAGCGCCTCGACCTGGGCGAGCAGCTCGGGCGTCGCGGGCATGCCGGCGGCCCCGGTGTCGCGCGGCTCCTCCTTGCGGATCCACAGGTGCGGGCTGATGCCGCGCTCGGCGTCGAACTCGGCGTCCAGTTCTTCCTGGAGCGCGCGGTCGTCCTCGGGGGTGGTGTCGGTCGCGGGGGTCGGCGCCCGGTGTCCGGGTGAGGTGCCGCCCAGCTCGTCCGGATCGGTGAGCAGCCGCCGGTAGAGCGCGCAGCGGCGCTCCAGCTCCTCGTGCGTACCGATGTCGGCGAGCCTGCCGTGCTCCAGGACGGCGATCCGGTCGGCGAGGCCGAGGGTGGAGCGGCGGTGGGCGATCAGGAGGGTCGTCCGCCCGGCCATCACCTGGCGCAGCGCCTCGTGGATCTCGTGCTCGACGCGGGCGTCGACGGCGGAGGTGGCGTCGTCGAGGAGGAGCAGCCGGGGGTCGGTGAGGATGGCGCGTGCGAGGGCGACGCGCTGGCGCTGGCCGCCGGAGAGGGTGAGTCCGTGCTCGCCGACCTTGGTGTCGTAGCCCTCGGGGAGCTGGGCGATGAACCGGTCGGCCCGGGCGGTCCTGGCCGCTTCCTCGATCTGTTCCTGGGTGGCGTCCGGGTGTCCGTACGCGATGTTGGCGCGGATGGTGTCGGAGAACAGGAAGCTGTCCTCCGGTACGAGGCCGATGGCGGCGCGCAGGGACTGCTGGGTCAGTTCGCGCACGTCGTGGCCGCCGACCAGGACGGCGCCGTGGGACACGTCGTAGAAGCGCGGCAGCAGCAGCGACACGGTGGACTTGCCGCTGCCGGAGGCGCCGACGAGGGCGACGGTCTCGCCGGGCTCGATGGTCAGCGAGAACCCGTCCAGCACGGGGCGGTCCGAGGCTCCGCTTCCGGGGTCGTCGTCGGTGGCCGAGTCGGAGCGGGGCGGGGCGTAGCCGAACCGTACGTCGTCGAACTCGACGCTCGCGGGGGCGTCGGCCGGGAGTTCCTTGGTGCCGTCCCGCATGGACGGCTCGGTGTCGATCAGTTCCAGTACGCGCTCGACCCCGGCCCGCGCCTGCTGTCCGACGGTCAGGACCATGGCGAGCATCCGGACCGGGCCGACGAGCTGGGCGAGGTAGGTGGAGAACGCGACGAACGTGCCGAGGGTGATCTCGCCCCGGGTGGCGAGCCAGCCGCCGAGGGCCAGCATCGCGACCTGGCCGAACGCCGGGACGGCCTGGAGGGCCGGGGTGTAGCGGGCGTTCAGCCGCACCGTCCGCAGCCGTCCGGCGAAGAGCCTGCGGCCGACCTCGCGCAGCTTGCCGGTCTCCTGCTCCTCCTGCCCGAACCCTTTGACGACCCGGACGCCGGAGACGGCCCCGTCGACGACTCCGGCGACCGCGGCGGCCTGGCCCTGGGCGTACCAGGTGGCGGGGAAGAGGCGCGCGCGGGAGCGGCGGGCGATGTACCAGAGGGCGGGGGCGACGGCGATCGCGACCAGGGTGAGCAGCGGCGAGAGCCACGCCATGATCACCAGGGAGATGAGGAAGAGCAGCACGTTCCCGATGGTCATCGGGAGCATGAACAGGAGCCCCTGGATCAGCTGGAGGTCGCTGGTGGCGCGCCCGACGACCTGCCCGGTGGACAGCTCGTCCTGCCGCTTCCCGTCGAGGCGGGTGATCGAGCCGTACATCTCGGTGCGGAGGTCGTGCTGTACGTCGAGGGCGAGCCGGCCGCCGTAGTAGCGGCGGATGTAGGTGGTCGCGTACACCAGCACGGCGGCGACGACGAGGAGCCCGGTCCAGACGGCGAGGGACCGCGTGTGGTCGCCGACGACATCGTCGATGATCACCTTCGTGATCAGCGGGACGACGGCCGTCACCGCCATGCCCGCGAGCGAGGAGCCGAGCGCCAGCAGCACATTGCGCCGGTAGCGCCATGCGTAGCCGCTCAGCCGCCGGGCCCAGCCCGCGGCCCGTGCCGCGCCCTCCGCGTGCCCTGCGTCCGTCACCGGTGCCTCCCGTTCGACCTGGCCTACCGGAAGGCACCAACGCGACGGGCGGTGGATTTCATCCCGCCGTTACAGAAGACGGGCCCTTGGGCGGAGGCCGGTACGACGTTCTGCCTACGACCGGCCCCTTCGGGTGAGCGGCAGCGCACCGCCCGAAGGGGCCCTGCCGGCGACGGTCGCCTCCGGCCGACGGACGCGCCCGGCCGGCGGACCGTCCGAAGGGGCCGTACCGGCCGTCGGCCGTGTCCGGCTACGACTGCGGCGTCGCCGTGAGCATCCGTACCGCCGGGGCCTCCGGCACCGCGGGCACCGCCTCCTGCGGGACGGCGGGCGGCGCGAAGGCGGACTTCGCGACGGCGGCCGGTGCGAGGTCCTTGTGCACGGCGCGGGCGACGGCCTGGATGGTGTTGATGCCGTCGTTCATCGTCTTGTTGTCCTGGGTGAGCACGGTGATCGCGTAGTCGTGCCCCTGGCCGGTGAAGGCGCCGATGCTGTGCACGCGCCAGCCGTGGGTGGCGCGCGGCAGCCAGCCGTTCTTGACCTGGACGGTCACTCCGGACGGCGCTCCGGCGGGCGTGCCCCAGCGCTGGGAGGAGACGACCTTGCGCATCAGGCCGAGTTCGTACGCCCGTGAGTTGTCGCTGAGCACGGAGTTCTTGGCGGTGAGCAGGGTGAGCAGTCGCAGCTCGTCCTGTGCGGTGATCTGGGTCAGTCCCCAGTAGCCGCCGGAGCCGGGCACGGTGTGCGTCATCCCGGCGGCCTTCAGGAACGCCTTGACCTTGGTCACCCCGAGCTGCTTCCACAGACTGGTGGTCGCGTTGTTGTCGGACTTGGTGATCATGGCGGTGGCGAGGTTGATCTCGCGCTGGGTGAGATAGCGGTTGTGCTTCTTGTTGTCCCAGAGCAGCGTCGCCAGCACGGTCGCCTTCACGACACTGGCCGAGTCGTACTTCGTCGTGGCCCGCAGGGAGCAGTTCGTCTTCGTCTTCCGGTCGTAGAGCGTCACGGCCGTCGTCGACTTCCGTCCCTTGAGCGCCGCGGTGATGTCCTTCGTCAGCGCGGCGGCCAGCCCCGCCTTTCCGGACGTGCAGGTCACCGTCGGCGTCGCGGCGGCGGCCGGCGAGGCGCCGAGCGCCACGGGTGCGAGGACGCCCGCGGCGAGCGCGACAGACAGCGCGCCCTGCGCGCGGCGGGATGTGCGGCGAGATGTGCGGCAGGACGTACGGAGCTGATTCATACGGCGTTTCCCCCTGGCCGAATGCGTAGGGCGTGCCCCCCGGCACACCCGTAAGCGATGACTTCCGACGGCCGGAAAGGTTGTATGCCGCAGGCGGGTGTTCCACGGCCGCGCGGGCCGGGTAGGGATCGTCTCCGCCACGGGGACGGCTGCCGCGCGGGCGGATCGGCGTCCGCCGGAGCCACGAGGAGGGACCATGCCGGAGGAGCCGCCGACCGACGCCCATCTGTGCGGGCAGTTGTACGCCGCCCTGGAGGTGTTGCAGCGGCTGGCCGACATCGGCTTCCGCGCGCTGGGGCGCGAGGACACGCGGCAGAGGGCGGCGAGAAAGCCCCGTACGGAGATGACCGTGCCGCTCCACACGGTCGGCAAGTCCTTGTACTGGGCGCGGCTGCGGGGCCACGGCCCCGTGGCGGGCGCCGTCTTCCGCTCGATCCCGGATCTGATGCCGTCGACCAGGGATCTGCCCGCCGTCCTGAACGCGGATCAGCAGAAGGATTTCCTCCGGGGCCGGGAGGCGGGGCTGGAGGCCCTCGGGAAGCTCGGGAAGGCGGCTGCCGGAGGCTGAACCGCCCGCGTCCCCGCTGGGGGGTGCGCGGGCGGTCGGCCGTCCTACAGGTGCGTCGGCTCGAACATCCTCAGCAGGGCCGGGAGCACGACCACCGAAGGGCCCGGTTCCGCGAGGGACTTCGCCAGGTCGTCGGCGAGCGCCTCGGGGGTCGTGCGGACCGCCGGGACGCCGAAGGACTCGGCGAGGGCGACGAAGTCGGGGCGGGAGAGTTCCGTCGCCGTGGTCTCGCCGAAGGCGTCCGTCATGTATTCGCGCAGGATGCCGTAGCCGCCGTCGTCGACGATCAGCCAGGTGACCGGCAGGTCGTACTGGCGGGCCGTGGCCAGTTCCGCGAGCGAGTACATCGCGCCGCCGTCGCCGGAGACCGCCAGGACCGGCTTCGTGCGGTCGGCCGCCGCAGCGCCGAGGGCGGCCGGGAAGCCGTAGCCGAGGCCGCCCGCGCCCTGCGCCGAGTGCATCGTGTTCGGGTGGCGGGCGTCGAAGGCGGACCAGGCCCAGTAGGCGAGGATCGTCATGTCCCAGAAGCTGGGGGACGTGTCGGGCAGCGCCCGGCGGACGGAGGCGACGACCTGCTGCTCCAGGGTGAGGTCCTGGTCGGCGATCCGTGTCCGCACCGCTTCGAGGACCGTACGGACCCGGTCCGGTGCCGACGGGTCCGCACGGCGTTCGACCGCGTCGAGGAGGTCCGCGAGGGCCTCGCGGGCGTCGGCGTGGATGCCGAGCGCGGGGTGGTTGGACTCCAGCTTCCCGGCGTCGGCCTCGATCTGGATGACCCGGCCGCGCGGGGCGAACGTGTAGTAGTTCGAGGAGAGTTCACCGAGTCCGGAGCCGACGACCAGCAGGACGTCGGCGGACTCCAGGAAGTCCGTCGTGTGGCGGTCCTCCAGCCAGGACTGGAGCGAGAGCGGGTGCTCCCACGGGAAGGCGCCCTTGCCGCCGAAGGTGGTGACGACCGGTGCGTCGATCTTCTCCGCGAGCGCGAGCAGCTTGCCGGACGCGTCGGACCGTACGACTCCGCCGCCCGCGATGATCGCCGGGCGTGCCGCCTTCGACAGCAGGTCGGCGGCCACGGCGGTCAGTTCCGGGCGGGCGTGCAGCTCGCGCGGGGTGGCGTCCATCGCCGTGACGACGGGCAGGGTGGTCTCGGCGAGGAGCACGTCCTGCGGGATCTCGACCCAGACCGGGCCGTGCGGGGCGGTCAGCGCGGACTGCCAGGCGTCGGCGATCGCCGACGGGATCTGGGAGGCCGCACGGACGGTGTGCACCGACTTCACGATGTCGCGGAACGACGCCTTCTGGTCCCTGAGTTCGTGCAGGTAGCCGTGGCGTCCGCCGCCCAGGCCCGCGCTCGGGATCTGACTGGAGACGGCCAGCACCGGCGCGGAGGCCGCAGCCGCCTCCTGGAGTGCGGCGAGGGAGGTGAGGGCCCCCGGCCCGGTGGAGAGCAGCAGCGGGGCGACTTCGCCGGTGATCCGGCCGTACGCGTCCGCGGCGAAACCCGCGTTGTTCTCGACGCGCAGGCCGACGTACGTCAGGGAGGAGCGGCGCAGCGCGTCGAACATGCCCAGGGCGTGCTGGCCCGGCAGGCCGAAGACGGTGGTCGCGCCGAGGCCCTGGAGGGTTTCGACGACGAGGTCGCCGCCGTTGCGTCCGGCCGGGGGCGCCAGCGCGGCGGCAACCTGCTCGGGGGTGAGCCGCGGGCGCTCGTCGTGGTGGTCGTGGCTCACTTCGCGCGGGCCTCGGCGATCTGGCGGGACATGACCGTCGTCAGTTCGTACGCCGTGTGGGAGGCGGCGACGGAGGTGATCTCGGCGTGGTCGTACGCGGGGGCGACCTCGACCAGGTCGGCGGAGACCAGGTTGCAGGAGGACAGTCCGCGGACGATCTCCAGGAGTTCGCGGGAGGTCAGGCCGCCGGCCTCGGGGGTGCCGGTGCCGGGGGCGTGCGCCGGGTCCAGGACGTCGATGTCGATGGAGACGTAGAGGGGCCGGTCGCCGATGCGCTGGCGCAGCTGGTCGGTGACCTCGTCGACACCGCGCCGCATGACGTCGGCGGAGGTGACGATGCCGAAGCCCATCTTCGCGTCGTCGTCGAGGTCCTGCTTGCCGTACAGCGGGCCGCGGGTGCCGACGTGGGAGAGCGCGGAGGTGTCGAGGATGCCCTCCTCGACAGCCCGGCGGAAGGGGGTGCCGTGGGTGTACTCGGCGCCGAAGTAGGTGTCCCAGGTGTCGAGGTGGGCGTCGAAGTGGAGCAGCGCGACCGGGCCGTGCTTCTTCGCGACGGAACGCAGCAGCGGCAGCGCGATGGTGTGGTCGCCGCCGAGCGTCATCAGGCGCGCGCCGGTGGCCAGGAGGTCGTCGGCCGCGGCCTCGATCGTCTCGACGGCCTCGTTGATGTTGAACGGGTTCGCGGCGATGTCACCGGCGTCGGCGACCTGCGCCAGGGCGAACGGCGAGGCGTCCTGCGCCGGGTTGTACGGGCGGAGCAGGCGCGACGCCTCACGGATCGCGTTGCCGCCGAAGCGGGCACCGGGGCGGTAGGAGACCCCTGTGTCGAAGGGCACGCCGACGACGGCGACATCGGCGCTGCCGACCTCGTCGAGGCGGGGCAGCCGGGCGAACGTCGCGGGTCCGGCGTACCGCGGGACGCGGGAGGAGTCGACGGGACCGCGCGGCGTTTCGTTGCTGCTCATGGCGGGTGCCTTTCTTGTTGCGATGCGGGTGACGCGGGATGGTGCACGCTTTGTGGGCGTTCGTACGATATTCGAGTGTGCGGGCCGGAGGGCGGCCGGGTCGGGATCGAGCCGATGGCGCGCCTCCGGCACGCGCGTGGTGCGGCGACCGGTTCCGGGCCTCCGGCACGCGCCTTGCGGGTGCGGTACCGGAGGGCGGTCGGGGCTGGATCGAGCCCGTCCCGGGCCTCCGGCACGCGCCTCAGGTGGCGATCGGTTCCGGGGCGGACGCCTCGGCGCCGTCACCGCCCTTCCCCGCCAGTCGCTCGCGCCAGGCGCTGAGCACCGCCGGGTCGGTCGGCTTCGTCGCCAGGGAGACGACGACATACACCGCGAGCGAGGCGAGCAGTCCGTAGTAGACGGGTTCGTTGGCGAGGATGCCGTAGCCCGCCATCAGGCCGATCACGGCGAGGCCGCCCACCGACACCGCGGCCAGCGCTCCGGCGGCCGTGCCGCGGCGCCACAGCAGACCGCCGAGGATCGGCACCAGCAGACCGCCGACGAGCAGGTTGTACGCGACGGTCAGGGCCTCGACCACGTTGTTGAGCGCGATGGAGATGGCGATGACAGCGATGCCCATGAGGAGGATGAAGGCCCGGTTGCCCTTGACCTCGTCGTGCTCCCCGCCCCCGCCGCGCGACACGGCGCCCCGCAGCCGGGACCAGATGTCGTTGTTGGCGACGGTGGCGCAGGCGATCAGCGCGCCGGAGGAGGTGGACATCACCGCGGCCAGCGCGGCGGCCAGGACCAGCCCGCGTACGCCGACGGGCAGTTCGTCCTTGACGATGGTCGCGAACGCGGCGTCCGCGCTGGGCAGCTTCGGGTACATGACCTTGGCGGCGGTCCCGATGACGGCACCGGCGATCGCGTACACGAGACAGTACGTACCGGCGACCGTGCCACCCCAGCGCGCCGTCCGGTCGCTCTTCGCGGTGAACACGCGCTGCCAGATGTCCTGGCCGATCAGCATGCCGAAGGTGTAGATCAGCACGTACGTGAAGATCGTCTCGCCGCCGATGCCCAGCGGGTCGAAGTACTCGGTGGGCAGCTTGGCCTTCATCTCGCTGAAGCCGCCCGCCTTGATCACCGCGATGGGAAGCAGGAGCAGCAGCACACCGGCGCATGCCCCACCAGCCCATGGCGAGCATGCCGGCCAGATACACGATGATCACCGCGTAGTCGACAGCCATGGGCTTCCTCCGTTCCGGTCGGACGCGACGTCGTACGTGGTGAAGACGGTAGGTGGCCCACAGGCAACGCTGAAGTGTACGTTTCATCCATCATCGAAGTCCCCGATGGATGGATTGTCCATGCCGGATGCCGTGGCCGGGCGTACCCCGCCCCCTTCTCCCTCTCCCTCCGCGCCCCCTTCGCCGCCCACTCCCCCGATCCCGCTCACCGAGCTGCTCGCCCGCGAGGAGCTGCGACTGCACCGGATCGCGGGCCCGGCCGAGGCGGATCTGCTGTGGGTGCACACCTCGGAGATGGCCGACCCGTACCCCTATCTGCTCGGCGGTGAGCTGCTGCTCAGCGCCGGGGTACTGCTCAAGGACCCGGACGCGTACGTGGCCCGGCTGGTGGAGGCCGGGGCGGCGGCGCTCGGCTTCGGTGTGACGCCGGTGTTCGACACGGTGCCGCAGGGCCTGGTCGAGGCGTGCGACCGGCACGGCCTGCCGCTGGTGGAGGTGCCGCCCGAGACACCGTTCACGGCGATCGCCCGAGCGGTGTGGCGGCTGATGGCCGAGGCCCGGCTCCGGGAGCTGCGCCGGGTGACCCGGGCCCAGCAGGCGCTGGCCACGGCGGCGGCCAGGCCCGACCCGATCCCCGCGGTGCTGCACCAGCTGGCGGTGCAGCTGGAGGGCCGGGCGGTGCTGCTCTCCGCGGACGGCGACGAGCTGCACGCGGCGGGCCGCCGCCCGGCCCCGGATGTCGGTGCGGCGCTGGCCCGGCTCACCCGGGTGATCTCCGAGGCGACGCGCCCCGCCCCCGCGTCCGCCACCGACACGCTGCGGGACGCCCACCTGTCCGCGTACGCGCTGGGCGGCGGCCAGGGTCTGGTCCTGGCGCTGGCGACGGGCCGGCGTGAGGCGGGCGACCACACCATCGCCGGGGTCGCGGTCGTCCTGCTCTCCCTGCTGGCCACCCCGCACCAGGGCGCGGACGCGGCGGGCCGGTCGGCCGCCCTCGTGCGGCTGCTGCTGGGGGCCGACCCGCAGGACGTGGCCCCGCTGCTCGGTGGCGCCGAGCGGTGGACGGTGGTGCACGCGCGCCGCAGCGGCGACGGCCCCCTCGACCCGCTGAACGCCGGCGCGCTGGGCGCCGCCCTGGGCTCGGCACTGGTCGACGCGGGCCGGGGCGACATCGTCAGGGTGCTGATCCCCGGGGGTGACCGGATCACCCCGCAGCCCGGCTGGACACTCGGCGCCTCCGCACCCGCCCCGCTCGCGGCCCTGGACCTCGCCGACGGCCAGGCGGCCCGCGCCCTGGGCCGGGCCGTGGCCACCCGCACCCCGCTCGCCCACCACCACACCGGCACCAGCGGCCTGGCCGCTCTGGTCCCGCCCGACCAGGCCGAGGCGCACGCCCGCGCCCTCCTCGCCCCGCTCACCGAGCCCCTGGCCGAGACGCTGCGCTGCTGGCTGAGCCTGCACGGCAGTTGGGACCGCACGGCCACCGCCCTCCAGGTCCACCGCAACACGGTCCGCCAGCGCATCGCCCGCTGCGCGGCCCTGCTGGACGCGGACCTGGACGACATGGACGTACGGACGGAGCTGTGGTTCGCACTACGGCAGCGATGAGGCGGTGCTGCGGCACGACGGGGCGGTGCTACGGCAGCGATGAGGCAGTGCTGCGGCGCGGCTGGACGCTTCCGCCGCTACCGCAGGCCGAGGCACGGCAGCCAGTCGCGCGAGCCGTCGTGGGCGGCGGTGAGGAGAGCACTCAGTGCGCCCGGGGCTCCGTTGAGCAGGGAGTACCGGGCGTTCTGAGCGTTCTGCGATTTCCGGGGGTGCTCGGGCTTCTGCGGGTTCAGCGGTTCGTCGGGAGCGAGCGCCGCCGGCAGCTCCCGGTTCAGGTGGGCGGCCAGACGGGCACGGAGCACCGCGGCGGCCGGCAGGCGCGCCCAGCGGTGGAACGCGTCCGCCACGAGCAGGACGCCCGCGGCACCGTGGCACAGTGCGAGCCGGTCCGTGAGCGGGTCGCCGAAGAGGTGGAAGTCCTCGTCGTACCGCTCCGCGAGCGTGGTGAACGCGCTCGCCGCCCAGTCGGCCGTCGCCCGGTCCCCCAGCGCGTCGGACGCGTCCCACACCGCCCAGGTGACGCCCGGAGTGCCGTAGCACCAAGCCTGGCGGGCCCGGTCCCCGATGGGTGGCGGGCCGTCGAGGCCGGCGCCGTCCCAGCTCCGGATGGAGCGGGCGTCGACGAAGGACTGCCGTACCAGCCAGTGGGTGGCGTTGCGCAGGGCGTCCAGTAGGTGCGGGCGCGGGCCCAGGCGGCGGACCGCGGCGGTCAGCCCGGCCACGACCCCGGCCGCACCATGACCCATCCCGGTGTTCACCCGGCCCTGCAGCCAGTTCAGCCGGGGATGGCCCGCGTACTGGCCGGCCCGCAGCCGACGCAGGTCGCCACTGTCGCAGAGAGTCGCCAAGTGACCGGCGAAAGGGATGAGTTGACGGCGCCATGACTGCCGGGCCCCGGTGCAGAGCGCGAGCAGGGTGCCGGACGGGCCGCTGATGAGGTCGTAGTCGGACAGGGCGACGTCCGCCGTCCGCCAGGAACGCTCCGACGCCTTCTCCAGCAGGTGGTCGCGCAGCCGGTTGGCGGCACGGTGCAGGGGTGGGTGGATGCGGGCGCCCAGTCGCAGGCCGACGAGGGTGCCCGCCAGTCCGCCGTCGTACAGACCGGGATGGGAGGGTCCGTGGCCCACGGTCCCGGCCCAGGCCGCGACCGCGCGGCCGGCGCTCGCCACGGCCACCGGTTCGTACGTCCGGGCCACCACGGAGGCCAGGACCGGAATGCCGGGGTCGGACGTCGGATTCCGGACCTCCGGGAACGCGTCGAGCAACCGGACGGCGATGTCGAGGGCCGCACGGTGCGGGATCTGGCTGCGTGGGGGCATCGGGCCTCCCGGTCGGGGAGCCACCCGGAACCGGTCCGGGTGGCTCCGTTCAACTCATCGGTGAGCGAGTGGTGTCCGGGCAGGTTCCGTCAGCAGATGGCGACGGAACCACAGGCGACCGAGTCGCACACGAGGATCGTGCAGACCTGGCTGTAGCTGTCCTGCACCTCGGGCAGTTCGGTACCGGTGACGCGCTCGTCCAGCTCGTCGATCAGGGTGTCGAGGTCGGTGAGTTCCATGATGGGCATGGTGATTCCTCCTGTTTTCTTGGTGTTTCCTGTTGGGTGGCCGCCCCGGCGACCGCCGCACGGTGTGCGGACGGGCCGGGGACGTCTTGGATGAGCGCGGCGGCGGCATCCGCCGCCAGCTCCTCGGCGGTCCGGTCGAACGGGACTCTGAGCATCACCTCGGCGGCCACGGGCTCGCCCCGGTGCAGCGCGTCGCACAGCGTCGGCCCCTGCGCCCCGGCGACCGGGCCGGGCAGCATCTCCTCGAAGATCAGCTCGTCGCCGGGCAGCGCGGCGCAGCAGCGCTCGATGACGTTCAGCGCGGTCAGCGCGTCGAGATCGACCGGTACGGGCTTCGCCTCGAAGGCGGGCCGCACAAAGGCGAACCGCGGCAGGCCGGCGGCCCGTCCGAGCGACGCCAGTACCCGTACCCGGTCGAGGTCCCCGTCGTCCGGCCGCCACAGGCGGGCGCGCGGCACCCGCCAGGTGGCCGGGGAGACCACCAGTTCGGCGCCGACCGTCACCCTCGGCGTCCAGGTGATGCCGGGGCCGGCGGGGAAGGCCGCGGCGAGACCGTCCAGGCGGAGCATCGTCCTCGCCCAGGGGTGCCCGGCGGAGAGGAGCAGTCTCACCAGCCGGTCGTACGGCGGCATCGGGCTGCGGGTCGCGTGGTGGACGGGCACCACCCGCACGCCGTCCGCCTCGGCGACGATCCGGTCACCCGACCGCCGCAGGGTGATGCGGTCCAGCGGCAGGTAGCGGGGGGCGGGCCCGCCGGGGCCGAAGTACGCGGCGGCGTTGGGGTCTCCGGTCCACCAGCGGGTCGTGACGGGCCGCCGGACAGCGTTGGCGGCGCGCTCCGTCACCGGCGGCACCAGCAGCTCGACGAACCGCACGCCGGCCCGCCGTTCCACGGCGGCCAGGAAGTCGCGGTAGACCTCGACGGTGCCGTAGCCGCCGTACAGGGCCTGGAGTCCTTCGGCGAACCGGGCGTCGAGGATTCCGGCGGGCGAGGCCGTCTCCAGCACCGCGACGGGCCCCGGTCCGGGCAGCGGGCGCAGCAGGCAGTCCAACGGCCAGGGCGGCACGGTGTCCGGGGCCGGCGGCGCCCCGAGTGCGTCCAGGAGGTCGTCGTCCACATCCACCACGTCCGCGCCGACCGCCCCGGCCGCCCCGGCCTTCCGCGTCCGGTCGCGGCAGGAGGCGAGATGGGCGAGGAGCCGCGCGTATCCGGAGTCCGGGCTGTGGGCCGGGTGCCATCCCGGGTAGCGGCGCAGCTCCGGGACCGGAGGCGGTGTCCGGTCCGACGAGAGCAGGGCGGTCAGGATCTCGCCGAGCGGACGCGGACGCCCGTCGAGCCGCTCGGTGCCGGGGGCGTGCGGGGGCGCGTCGGAGACCGCGTCCCGGTCGGCCCGGCGCAGCGCGGCCAGCCGGTGGGCGGTGCGCAGCGCGCGCTGGACGCGGGCGGCGGCGCGGTCGGGCACGCGGGTGTCCAGGCGACGACAGGAGTCGAGGAACCAGCCGCCGGGTTCGCGGTCGCCGGGTTCGGTCTCCGGGCCCGGCAGCGTTCCCGACCTGAGCGACTGGGCGGCCGGCGTCCAGGCACTGTGCCGGCGGCGCGGCGCCACGCAGGGCTGGAGCACGCCCAGGCCGGTCAGGTGGGTGAGGAAGCCGCGCAGTACGGCGGGGTCGGCGGCCGGCAGCGCGCGCTCCAACTCGGCGAGGGTGCGCGGCCCTTCGGCGAACAGGGTGAGCAGCAGGTCCAGTGGCGCGGTGCGCCGGACCGCGACCTGTCGCAGCCGCCCGGGGTCGCCCGGATCGATCGCGAAACAGCGCAGCACCCCGCCCGATCCTCCTTCGCCGCCGCCTCCGTCGGTGAGGTGCAGCGGGGCGGGAGCGAGCAGGGTCGCCGGGTCGGCGGCCCCGAGGTCCGGCGTACCGGCACCGGCCCGGACCGTGTGCACGTTCTCCACGACGGTGGCGGCCAGCGCGTCCAGCGCGGCACCGGGAGCGAGAAGCCTTTCGCCCTCCGCACACGCCGTGCCGTCGCCGGGAGCGAGAAGCCCTTCGCCTCCCGCACACGCCGCGCCCTCGGCGGGAGCGAGAAGCCCTTCGCGCACGGCACCGAGGGCGAGACGCCCTTCGCCTCCGGCGCACGCCGGGTCGTCGGCGGGCGTGCCCGAGGGGCCGGGGCCCGGTTCCTGGGGGCCGACGGGCACGGGGGCGACCTGGCCCACCCAGCCGCGTGGCGTGGTCTTCGCCGCCGCCCGGCCCATGGCCCGCCACAGGTACGCGGAGCGCTTGCGCAACCGTTTCCCGCTCCAGGACTCGCCGTCGGCCAGACGTGCTGTCACTTCCTCGGCCAGGCCGGGCATCGCGGTGTCCAGGAATGCCCGCAGGACAGGGCTCGTGGACACCAGCGTCCAGGCCAGCGCACCCACCCGCTCGCGCTCGTCACCGAGCGCCCGGTCCAGCTCCGCCCGCGTCACGAGGTGTGACGCGCTCGCGCGGCACAGCTCCCCGGCCTCCCGCACGAGTTCCCGGGGCGCGGCGGACAGCCCCTCCAGGAGCGCGCAGTCCGCCGGACGGGGCGCCGCACCCGTGTGCAGTCGCCGTCGCAGAGCCAGCACGGCTCGGCGTTCGGCGTCCGTCAGCCGCGCGTCCGCGACGATGTCACTCAGCGGACCGGCCAGGCGCCGGGCGTGCACGGACTGCCGGTCGAGGGCGTCCGCGTGCTCGACGATCCGGCCGAACAGCCCCGAGCCGCCGGCGGCCGTCCACATCGAGCAGGGGACTCCGGAAGCACGTACCAGGGCGGTGCCGCCCAGGCGCAGGCCGTCGGCATTGGCATTGACATCGGCAGCGGCATCGGCAGGGCTGCCGTGGACGCGGGTGTCGATACTGTTCCGGGTCGCGGCCATGTCAGTCCACCGCCCCGTCGTCGGCCAGGGCTTCGGTGATCAGGCTCTGCCGGGCGTACGAGAGCCGCCCCCGGTTCCAGTGGAAGATCACGGCGTGGGCGGCTGCCCGACGCGGGCCGCGCACCGCCTCACCTGCCTCGAAGTAGCCAGTGCGCCAGCGGTCCGCCGCGCTGCGCACCGCCTCCCCGTGCAGTTCCTGCGTCCTGCGCCAGCTCTCGGGCATGCCGTCGAGCAGCCGCGCGCGGGGCCGTTCCCAGTAGCCGCGGATGCCCTGGGCGGCCTGGAGGAACGCGGCACCCGTGAGACCGCCGGACAGGACGCGTCCGGTGTCCGTGCGCACCGCGTCCCAGACGCCCCGGTGCTCCCACCCGACGATCTGCAGTCCCTCGAACATCTCGCGCAGCAGAGCGAGGGAGAGCCGCCAGCCGGCCGGCGCCTCCCCGTCGCCGACGCCCTTCAGGGTGTGGTGGTCGAGCCAGGCCAGCGAGTCGGCCGTGAACACGTCGTGCACCCACGGCATGGAGGCGGGGCCACCGAAGAGATAGGACTCCGGCTCGTACACCGCGCACACCGGCGGCCCGGCCAGTCCGTCGAACTTCGCTGCCCGGTCCATGAGTTCGGCCCGCAGGGAAGCGGTGCGGTGGGCCGTGGGCGCCTGGAAGCGCACCCGCAGGCCGGGTGGCTTGTGCATGAAGAAGAAGGCGCTCGCGGTGTGCGCGTCGAGGAGGTCGTGCGCGGTGACGGCGAGCCAGTCGTACAGACGCGGCCATGAACGCGGCCGGGGAGCCAGGTTCACCTGTACCCAGCTCGCTTCCGAGTGCTCCACCCCCAGCATGGGACCTCCGTGTGTCGTGTGGTGTCGGGCACGGCAGGGCGTCTCACGGATCGCGGCATGCCGCCGCGGACTCGTTCGCGTGTCGGGAGAAGCCCTTGGTCTGCTCTGCGCCGCCCGCAGATCCGCAGGATGCGGATGCGTGTGCACGGATCCACGGAGATGCGGATGCGTGTGCACGAACCGCAGGATGCGGATGCGTGTGCACGAACCGCAGGATGCGGATGCGTGTGCGCGGACCCGCACGATGCGGATGCCTGTGCGCGGCTTTCGTCGGTCGAACCGGATGCGCCGGACCGGGCGAACCGCCCTTCCCGTGCGTGTCGGGCGCCCCTGGCCCGTCACCAGTCTCATTTCCCGCTATTCCACCAACTGAAAGGGATATTTCAATTAGTCACATTATGAACAGGTGTGCGCGTGGCGTGATCTTCGATCGATGCGCGCAGTCGGCCACGCCGTCGCACGAACCGACGGCCACGATCACCCCCGGGATCCGCGTCGCACGCCACGTCCCCGCGATCCGGGGCAGGTGAGCGACGACCGTGTGCGCGCCGGTGCGCACGGGGGTGCCCCGACCCATGACACACGCTTCGGGCGCCGCTCCTTCCGCCCTGCCCCCTGCGGTAACAGCCGTGCCAGGCTCACGCTCACCAAGCGTGCACGCTTCATCACGCAAAGGAACGAAGGAGCTTCGCCATGAACCGCATCACCGCGCTCGCCGTCACCTCGATCGCCCTGACCCTGGGACTGACAGCCGGCCCCGCCGCAGCCGGCGCCACGGACAACGCCGCCGCCAAGAACGCCACCACCGAGACCGCCACCGCCAAGAACACCGCCGCCAGGAGCGCCGCCGTCGAGAGCGCCAGGGCTTCCTACAACTGCACCCCCGGATACTTCTGCATCTACAGCGACTGGAACGGGGGCGGAACCCGTTGCCAGTGGTCGGACAAGAAGCGGGCGAACACCGCCGACAACTGTTCCTTCATCCAGCGGGGCACGAACGTCCGCTCCGTATGGAACGCGACCGGGCACCGCGTGCAGTACTACACGAACACCAACTACAACTCCCGGGTCGGATCCACCCCGGCCGGACAGGGCGGCAACCTCCAGGGGAACTACCAGATCCGCTCCTTCAAGCCCCAGTGATCCAAGCCCCCGCACAGGGGACACACGCAAGAGCCCTTCCCGACCGGCACCCGGGAAGGGCTTTCGCACATCTACGCTCACCCAGCCACCACACCGGGCCGCGACGCAGCGGACCGCCCGCTGCGCGACCCTGCTGGACGCTGACCTGGATGACATGGATGTACGGACGGACCCGCGGTTCGCGCTGAGGCAGCGAAACTGCAAACGCCTGACAAGGCGCCAGGAGGGCTACACAGCGACACCCCATACCACGTCACAAGCCAGCCAAGACTGGCCGATTGCCGATTTGCTGATTGCACGAGTGATGCCTTGGTTGATAAAGGTGAACGCGCGAACGACTGTTCAATCACTTCAGCGCACGGGGAGCTCTTCATGGTGGCGTGGGACATCAGGCCACAGGGGGTGCAGGGCCAGTTGAAGGTCGTCGGTACGCATGCCGGGGACCTGGAGAAGGCTCTGAACGCGATGGTCGCGAACATGGCGGAGGCAGCTCAAGCGGCTGGTACGGCTGTGCCGGGGCCGCAGGCCGCGACGCCTCTGCAGGGTCCGGTGGCGCCGGGGAAGGCTCCGTTGTCGCGTCAGGCGATGGGGCCGGTTGCCGCGGCGCTGGGTGAGTACCTGGAAGGGCGCCAGAAAGACTTCAAGGCGGCGGCCGAGCGGATCGAGGCGGCCATTCTGGGTGCTGCCGGGGCCACGAATGCGTACGTCGAGGGTGACTTGGAGGCGGCCAAGCACGCCCAGGACGCGGCGAAGTCCGTACGCCTGGACCTCCTCAGGGACACCAAAGGAGACAAGTGAGCGGCACCGATCCGGTCGACCCGGTGGGGGTACCGGTATTCACCGGCGATCTGGCCCTGCTCGACACGAAGGTGACGGAACTGTCGACGCGTGGCGCCGAGATCGCCACGGCCGCCGGAGACGTCCACAGCAGCTTCGGCGGCCTGCACGCCTTCTACAAGGCACCCGAGGCGGAGCAGTTGTTCGCCACCACCAAACCCGTTGCCGATACCGGGCTCTCCCTGAGCTCGGACCTGTGCGTCATCGCCGGCGCGCTGAGCACCTACTCGGATGACGCCTACCCTCTGGTCGAGAAGCTCAAGGAGCTGAAACGGGAGGCAGTCGCCTTCCGCATCAAGGTCGACGGCGACGACAAGTGGCGTGAGGACGGCGATCTGGTCGAGGAGAACAACAGTCGCCGCAACGAGATAGCCGAGGCCTGGGCCGCCTTCCAGGAAGTGGAACGAACCTGCCACGCAGCGATCGTCGCGCTGGTGGACGGCAAAGCGCTCAAGACGAACGACGGCTCCACCAGGAAGGGCATGTACGGCTATGACGCCGAAGCCCTCAAACAAGCGAAAAGCCTCCCCTGGGGAGACGCGGTCGAGGAGTCGACCCCTTGGTGGCACGTCTGGGAGCACGCCTACGACTTCGGCAAGGGCTTCATCGTCGACGGCGTCTGGGGCACCATCAAGGGCCTGGGCACCCTGACCGGCTTTGACGGCTGGGACGCGGCGAAGCAGGCATGGAACGGCCTGGCCAAACTCGCCACCTCAGGGTTGATCACCGTCACCCCTGGCGCGAACGTCGCCTTCTGGCTGCTCCCCGACGACAGCCTCCCCTCCTGGGTAAGGGACTCACGCACCGCGACGAAAGAGACCGCCAAGGCCATGGTGGCCTGGGACCAATGGGGCAACAACCCCTCCCGGGCCGCCGGCACGCTCACCTTCAACGTGCTGACCACCGCCTTCACCGGCGGCACCGGCGGAGCAGTGGCAGGCGGCGGGAAGGCAGGCATCACGGCCAAGGCCCTGTCCGTCGCGAACAAGGCAAGCAAGGCCGTGGACCCTATGACCTACATCTTCAAAGGCGCGGGCGCAGGCCTGACGAAGATCAGCGACGTCATGACCGAACTCAAAGGCATGGGCCGCACCGAAATCCCCCAGATCGACGAGGGTGCGTTCAGTCTGCCCGACGGCGGGCGCACGCTTCCAGACGGAACGATTCAGCTCCCTCCAGGCGCCGTAATACCAGAGGGCGCGATCAGGCTTTCGGAAGGCAACATCAAGCTGCCAGAAGGCACGGTCACCCTGCCCCCAGGCACCGTCAAACTGCCCTTCGCCGAAAGCCCCGCGAAGTACGCTGACGGCGAAGGCAATCTTTACAGAGAAGACGGCACCCTCTTCCAGCACGGCGACGACGCCAGAACTGAGAAAGCTCCGGACACCGCACTGGTCGCGAACACACCCAAGGCCGACGCGTCGGTCAAGGTCCCGGTTCGCGAACTGATCGGCGGCGGTCCTGGCGACGACGCCTTCCGCCTGCGCTCGGATTCCTCCGCCCCGGTGCACGCGGTGGGCAACAGCGCCCACCCTGACACCACCCCCGGCAACCGTGCCGGCGGCAATACGCCCCGCAGCGAGTTGGACAACACCTCAAGCGACGGCTCCATCCACCCTGACGTCGCTCCGCTCACTGCAGGGGGCCGTCCGAATGACCTCGCCATCGGCACAACCCACACCGACGGTCCAACCACGAGCGGCGGCCGCCCGGACGCCCCATCGACGGGAGGCGGCCACGGCCCGTCAGGCGGCTTCACGGCCGACGACGCGATCTCTGGCACCCGAGACCATGCGGGCGAGATGCTCCCAGGCTCGTCGGCGACGGACGGTGCGGCCCGCACAGGCGATGAAGCGCCCCGGGCGCCCCAAGAAGCAGCACACACCGTGGAGTACGAGGCCGCCCGCGAGGTGCCCCCCAATGACCGGACCCCAGAGCAGCGTGCAGCCGTCACACGGGAACACGTCCGGCTGGCGAATGAGGGCGGACCTTGGTTCGAGGAGCACTATGACGGGATCGGCCGTCGTCAGAGCGCCCGCCGGATGGTCGACGGCCAGCTCCTGCCCAAGCTCGCCGAACGGGAGGGCGGTGGCTGGACGGCGGCGGATGACCTGCCCCATGCGAACGGAGAGAAGTTCCGGCTGGAGCCCCTCAACCGGGGCCGTGCCACCGTCGCCCCGGACGACCTCAAGCATCTGGACGATGTGTCCGCCAAGCGCCGAGCCGGCATGGAACTCACTGCTGCGGAGAAGAAGTACGAAGCCGACCCCTCAGTAGGCCACGCCGACGCACTCACCGAGGCACAGACGAAGTTCGACAACAGCGTCGGCCAAGGGGTTTCGAACAACAGCAAACTCGGCGAAGCCCTCGGCGAGGAGGCCTCGCGCCGCCACATTCTGCTTCAGGAGCAGTTCAAAGGTTTCCGAGAAGTCACGGACCTCCCGGAGACGCCCAATGGATCCAGGAGGTTTGATCAGCTCTGGCGGAGCGAGGACGGCAATCTGGTCATCGTCGAAGCCAAGGGCCCCAACGCCACACTGCTCTGGCGCAGAGGTAATGGAGACCTCGACCGCGGCACCATGGTGAAGCAGGGCACCCTGGAATACGTCAGGACCATCCTCGCCGACATGGAGTCGCGAGCGCTGACAACACCACTCGACGGTAAGTACGCCGCGGAGATCCGCGCCGCGCTCAAGAGCAAGACCCTGCAGTACGTTCTCGTCCAGGCCACTGAAAACCCCGGTACGTATGCTGGGGCAACACTTGAGTACTTCAAGATTTTCTGAGGAGAAACGCGTTGGTCGCCATCGTTTCCCGCCACCCCTTTCCCACAGGGAACGCAGCAGCCGGCCTCGCCGTACTCCACGAAGGCGCGGAAGGGCTGGTCGATGGACTGGAATCCGACTCCACCGATCTGGGCGATGCCCTGCGGCTGACACTCACGCTCGCGAAGTCACACTGCCTGCTGGATACCGAGGCGGCACTGCTGCCCACCTGGCAGGCCTGGGTCAACGCCATGCAGGTCGGCTCGGCGGTGTTCGCCGCGGCGCACACCACCGAGGAGAGCGTGCACTGCCGCATCGCAGAGAAGGACCGAACTCTCCGGGCCACCGGCCCGCAGTCGTACACACATGCGGGCGCTTGGCTCACGGCCTTCTACCTCTCGATGGTGTGCAGGGAAAGGGACCGGTTGACGGCCTTGTGCCACGTGCCGATGTCCCTTCTCCGGGAATCCGGTGCGCGCTACGACGAGTTCGAATACGCCTGGGTGGAGACGCTCCAGACCTACTGGCTCGGCGGCCCGGACCTGGGCGCGAAGCTGGTGGCGGCGATGGACGGCACGGACCCCCAGGTAGCCACCATCGGCGACCCGGAGACGGTGGCGAAGCTGATCTACCCTCCGATCGAAATGTTCCACCGCCTGGTCCGTCACGACCACGCAGGCTTCAACAGGGCCCTGACGGAGGCACTGCAGTGGCACAAGGAGTACTGGAGCACCGAGGACAACGCCCTTCAGGCCACGGGCCTGGTCGCTCTCGCGCCCCTCGCTGTCGCCTGCCTCGCCTACGACGCGGGTTTCCCCGTCGAAGTGGAGTCCGAGTACCTGCCCATCGCTCTCCTGGAGCGGTCTTGGGCAGGCGAATTCCCCACCTGAGGCCAAGCGGCCGAGGCATACGGACAGCACGGATCCGGCACTGCGCCGCCTGACGGCTGTGACAGCCCTTCCCGCCCCTGCCCCTGCGGGGCGCTCCGCGCGGGCGTGCCACGCATCACCCTGGACAGCCTCGATGACCGCCGGGTAACTTTTGACCAGGACTGAGCAAGCGCTTAGCCAGCCTGGCCGAAGCTCAACCGATACCCGCCCGATGCTGATCAAGGAGGCACCCCGTGCGCCGTACGGTATTCAACGAGGACCACGAGGCGTTCCGGGAGACCATCCGCGCCTTCATCGAGGCCGAGGTCGTTCCCGTCTACGACGAGTGGTTCGCGGCCGGCCAGGTGCCCCGCGACTTCTACTACAAGCTCGCCGAGCTGGGCATATTCGGCATCGAGGTGCCGGAGGAGTACGGCGGTGCCGGCGTCGAGTCCTTCAAGTTCGAGGCGATCATCTCCGAGGAGTGCGCCCGTGCCGCCGTCAACTTCGGCGGGTCCGGCGTGCACGTCCTGCTCTGCCTGCCGTACATCAAGGCGTACGCCACCGAGGAGCAGAAGAAGCGCTGGCTGCCGGACTTCGTCAGCGGCAAGGCGATGTACGCCATCGCCATGACCGAGCCGGGCACCGGTTCCGACCTGGCCGGCATGAAGACCACCGCCAAGCTCTCCGAGGACGGCACGCACTACGTCCTCAACGGCGCCAAGACGTTCATCACCGGTGGCGTCCACGCCGACCGGGTCATCGTGTGCGCCCGTACGGACGCGCCGAAGCCGGACGACCGGCGGCACGGCATCTCCCTCCTCGTCGTCGACACCAAGTCCGAGGGCTACTCGGTCGGCCGCAAGCTCGACAAGCTGGGCCTGCGCACCTCCGACACCGCCGAGCTGGCGTTCGTCGACGTCAAGGTGCCGGTCGAGGACCTTCTCGGCGAGGAGAACAAGGGCTTCTCCTACCTCGGCCAGAACCTGCCGCAGGAACGTCTCGGTATAGCCGTCGGCGCCTACGCCCAGGCCAAGGCGGCCGTCCGGTTCGCCCAGGGCTACGTGCAGGAGCGCACCGTCTTCGGCAAGACCGTCGCGTCCTTCCAGAACACCAAGTTCGAGCTGGCCGCCTGCCAGGCCGAGGTGGACGCCGCCGAGGCCGTCTGCGACCGCGCCATCGAGGCCCATGACGCCGGTGAGCTGACCGCCGCCGAGGCCGCGTCCGCGAAGCTGTTCTGCACCGAGGTCGCGCACCGCGTGATCGACCGCTGCCTCCAACTGCACGGCGGTTACGGCTACATGAACGAGTACCCGATCGCCCGCCTCTACGCGGACAACCGGGTCAACCGCATCTACGGCGGCACCAGCGAGGTCATGAAGTCGATCATCGCCAAGTCCATGGGCCTGTAGGAACGGCTACGTTCTCTCCATGAGCGCAGCACTTGACTCCCTGCTCGATCTGCTCGACCTGGAGCAGATCGAGCAGGACATCTTCCGGGGCACGAGCCGTTCGGCGGTCGTTCCCCGCGTCTTCGGCGGCCAGGTCGCGGCCCAGGCCCTGGTCGCCGCGGGCCGCACCGTCCCCGCCGAGCGGACCGCCCACTCCCTGCACTCCTACTTCCTGCGGATGGGCGACCCGGGCGCGCCGATCGTCTACAGCGTCGACCGCATCCGTGACGGCCGCTCCTTCACCACGCGCCGGGTCGTCGCAGTCCAGCACGGCCAGCCGATCTTCCATCTCTCGGCGTCGTTCCAGACGTACGAGGAGGGCCTGGAGCACCAGGCGGACATGCCGCCCGCCCCGGACCCGGACACGCTGCCCACGGCCGAGCAGATGCTGCCCCGGTACGCGGACCGCTTCAGTGATCCGGGGGTCGTGGACCGGCTGATCGAGGCGCGGGCCGCCGTCGACCTGCGGTATGCGGACGCCCCGCCCTTCGGCACGGTCGGCGAACCGCGCGAGCCCCGCTCCCAGGTGTGGTTCCGCACCAACGGCAAGCTCGCGGACGATCCGTTGCTGCATGTCTGCATGGCGACGTACGTCTCCGACATGACACTGCTCGACTCGGTGCTCCTCGCCCATGGACGGGGCGGCTGGGCGGTCGGTGACGTCGTCGGCGCGAGCCTGGACCACGCGATGTGGTTCCACCGTCCCTTCCGGGCCGACGAGTGGCTGCTGTACGACCAGGAGTCGCCGTCCGCGTCCGGCGGGCGCGGGCTCGGTCAGGCCCGCATCTACACGCAGGACGGCCGCCTGGCGATCACCGTCATCCAGGAGGGCGTGGTCCGCGTCCCCCGGGGCTGACCCCGGGGCCGCCCCCGGGCCGGCCCACTCGACCCGACGCCGGGACCGGAGCAACGCAGTCAGCACCGGGCCGGCACCAGAAGCGGGCCGACGCCGGAACCGGGCTGGCGCCGGAAGCGCGCGGCTCAGTCCGACCGGGCCAGCGCCCTCAGTTCCCGGGCGGACATGCGTCCGGCCTGGGCCGCCAGGTGGTCCTGGATGGTCTTGTGCAGGAAGGCGTAGCCGTTCCCCGCCCGGCGCAGGATCGCCCGGTCGGTCACGTAGTCCAGGAACCTGCGCGTCATGTACTCCGGAGCCACCACGAACAGGAACGGGACGACATCCAGGACTCCCGACTGGAAGAACCGGAGCAGGAAGACGTAGAACCAGTTCGGCCTGCTGTCGGGGTTTCCCGCCTCGTATCCGCTCATCGCCCGCACCAGCCGGAACGCCAGGTGCATCGAACGCGGCAGCAGTCGCCTGACCACGTCCTCGGGCGCCTGAAGGACGATGTGGGTGGGGTCGTCCGCGTAGTACACCGTCGCATGGACCACGGACAGGATCCGGGCGAAACGGAGGAGACCGGCCCGCACCTCCCCGGCACGCACCTCCCCGGCCCGGACTCCGGGCACGATCCGCCCGGACCGCAGGGTCCGGTCCCGGTGGATCATGCGGTCGATGTAGGCGTCGAAGATGCGGCCCCGGCGCTCCTCCGTGTCTCCGGAGGCCGCCACCTCGTCCTCGTCCACGCCTTCGTACGCGAAGACGGCGACGCCCAGCATCAGCGGTGTCGTGAGGAGCCGGGCCAGCACCGGGTCGGCAGCCGCCGCCGCTGCCAGGCCGCGCAACTGTCCGCCCGCGCCGTTGAGCAGGGCGTGCACGGCCGCGATCTCAAGAGGTTGCACGGAAACGGCGCCGTTGACCGTGAGCAGCTCGTCCAGGGCGTCGTAGTCGGCGGAGCGGCACGACACGGCGAGTGGGCAGTGCGGATGCTGTTCGGCGGAGAGCAGTGCGTTGATGCCGCGGACGCAGCGGGTGCGCAGCTGCGGGGCGACCTCGTCGAGCCCGTCCAGAACGAGGGCGATCTCGTTGTTCCGGAGCAGCGCCAGGCCGGTTTCCCGGGGGACGCGGTAGCGGTTGTGGAGTTCGTCGAGGACCCATCGCTCGAACGGTTCGCCGTGCCAGTTCGTCAGGAGCAGAAAGGCCGGAGCGGGAGCTGTCGCGTCCCGGTCGGCCGCCTCGATCAGCGCCTCGGTCAGTTCGAGCATCCGTGAGGTCTTCCCGGCGCCCGGGGCACCGAGGACGAGGAGCTGCCCGTGGTGGCGGGCGAAGACGTCCACGAGCCGGGTTCCCGCGTCCAGCGGCACTCCGCCCTCCGCCGCGCCGGAGGTGAGGCGGGGCGGCCCCCAGGGGTCGTGCACCGCCGCCCGGTGCTCGGCGAGGCCCAGTTCGACCCGTACCGTCCGCTCCCAGCTCCGGTCGGCCCCCTCCGTCCAGGTCCGGCGCACGGCGTGGAGCAGGGCGGTGCGGGCCCGGACCCGTTCTTCCGCGGTGACCTCTCGCACGTCGTCGTCCGGCACCAGGGTGCGCAGATGGACGATGTAGAGGAGCAGGCCCACCACGGCGAAGGCGATGACCGCTCCGGCGACGAGCGCGCGTCGGCTCTCGCCCGCGAAGCCCTTGTAGATGTCCGGCAACAGCCCGGCGGCCAGCTCCTGGAGGAGGAACAGGGCGAGCAGGATGAGCAGACCGCTGAGCACCCACGCCGGTCCGCGCCTGCGGGTCCGCCGCCCAGGTGTCGGCACACGGCCCCCCATATCGCTCGACGATCGTGGCGCAGCGTAGCAACTACGCGCGCACATCCGGGACTTGCCGCACTCCCGCCCGGGGAGTCGACCGCTTTGCCGATGCGACCCGTTCGGCTCAGATCAGCCCGGCGGCGTCCAGCAGGTAGTCCGTCAGCGGGTCGTAGAACCGCGGGTCCAGCACGTGGTCGTCCAGCGGCACGGCCACCTGGAGCGTGCCCTCCGCCTCGCCGAGGAACAGCGCCGGGTCGTTGCAGTCCGCGTACCCCACCGCGTCCAGCCCGCGCTGCGCCGCGCATCCCGCCCACCCGTGGTCGGCGACCACCAGGTCGGGCAGCGGCCGGCCCTCCCGCTCCAGGCCGTCCAGGATCGCGGCCATCGGAGCGGGCGAGTGCGTGTGCCAGAGCGTCGCGCCCCGTTCCTGCACCGCGACGTCCGCGAACTGGAACACCATGCCCTCGTCGGCCACCAGCCCCGACGGAATCCGTACAATCTCGCATCCGGCCGCCCGCAGCGCCTGAGCGGTCTGCCGGTGCACATCGAGGAGGCCGCCCGGGTGCCCCGTCGCGAACAGCACCCGTTGCGCCCCCGCCGCCGCCTTCCGCAGCCGTGCCGCCATCCGCTCCAGGGCGTCGACCGTCAGCTCCGGGTCGATGGTGTCCTGCCCGAACCGGTGCTCCGGGTCGTCGCTGACGCCGCAGCGCTCGGCCATCACGGCGAGTACGTCCTGCTCGTCGCGCCACCGGTCCCCGAGCTCCAGACCCAGCCAGTAGTGGCGGTCGCCGTTGGCGAGCTTGCGGTAGTGGGAGAGGTTGTTGTCGCGGGGTGTGGCGACGTTTCCGGCGATGCGCGTACGGACGAGGTGTTCGACGAGGGCGGCACGGCTGGGTATCGGCATGAACCCATTGTGCCGTCAGGTGTGCGCAGTGTGCCGGGTGTCTTGCACGACGGACAGGCCGACCGCCGCGGAGAGCGTGCGCGACGGACAGGCCGGCCGCCACGGAGAGCGTGCGCGACGGACAGGCCGGCCGCCGCGGAGAGCGTGCGCGACGGACAGGCCGGCCGCCACGGGGGCTCCGTCGCACCGGTTGCTCAGGGGAGCTGCGTCGAGTACGTGATCTTCTTGAGGTGGTAGTACTGGGCGACGCACTGCCCCGGCCACAGCGTCTTGCCGTGGTTGCCGAACGGCTCCAGCATCGAGCTGACCGAAACGGGTGTGTACGGAAGCACGCGGGCGCCGTGCGCCGCCTGGTCCCTCAGCCACCGGTCCTGGCGGTCCCAGCGCTGGGCACGCGCGTCCATCTGCGGTTCCAGCTGGCGCAGCGGGACCGCGAGACCGACGCAGACCGCGGCGCACACGGCTCCGGCGGCAACGGCCGCCACCGCGGGGATCCTCCGCTCGCGGCCGCGCAGCGCCCGTCCCAGCAGGGCCCCGGCGCCGACCAGGACCATCACGTACAGCAGGAGGAAGTCGCCCCAGATGCGCGACGAGGTCACCACGCTCGCGCCGAAGGCCGGTCGGGTGATGACGACGCAGAGGTATCCGGAGACCAGGAAGGCGAGGAATCCGGCGGCGACCGGGAGGAGGAGCGGCCTGCGCGGCAGGGGCTGCCCCTCCGCTCCCCGCTCACCCCGCACCATGACGCCCAGCAGGACGCCGACGGCGATCGCGCCCAGATACTGCCAGGTCGTGAAGATCGTCCCCAGGATCTCCCCGAACGCCCGCAGCGACGCGGACAGCGCCTCCGGGGTGACCATGGACGAGCTGTCGGCGCCGAACCGTCCACGCCGGGCGCGCGCACCGGGCGACAGGTACAGGATGATCGCCCCGACCGCGACCCCGGCGAAGGCGAGCAGGCACCAGTTCCGCGCAAGGGTCCGGCCGGGACCGGAAAGGACCCAGCGGCTCAGCAGCAGGGCCGTGGTCAGCACGACGAGCGCGACGACGGACGTCTCCTCCGACAGGGTGCCGATGAAGAGCCCGCCCACATAGGCGACGACCAGCGCGAAGCCGCGACCCCGCCCGGTCCGTGCCCGCAGCAGGGGAATCACGGCGGCGCAGGCCAGCACGGGTGCGACGGTGTGCGAGACGGAGGAGGCGGGCCAGTAGAACGTCTTGTACATGTTGGTCGTCGCGAGCAGGAACACCGCTGTCGTCATCGCCGCCACGAGCAGCGCGAGTCCGCGCGGCCCGGTCAGACGGGCCCGCTTGAGCGCGGAAGCGATCAGCGCCCAGAGGATGCCCAGCATGAGGACCCCGCTGACCACGGCGAACCACATGTGGCCGGCGACGCCGAAGGCCGCGTACGCGACGACGAGCAGCGCGTTGGCGACGCGTCCGTTGTCATGGAAGAAGAACTTCCCGATCATCCCGGAGACGCCCTCGTCGCGTACGACCGGGAGGAAGCACCAGTCGTCCGCACCCGGGCGGACCAGACGGCCGATCCAGAAAGCCGCGCCGAGCAGGGCGAGCGGCAGCAGGGTGAGGGCCGCGGTCCAGATCGTCACCCACCGGCCCCCGGGGGCCGGACGGGCCTCCGGCCGGGGGGATTCCTCGCTCTTCTCCCGGGCGTCGGCCCTCTTCTCGGCGTCGGTGTCGGTCTTCTCCTGGGCGTCGGCCTTCTTCTGGGCATCGGTGTCGGTCTTCTCCTGGGCGTCGGCCCTCTTCTCGGCGTCGGTGTCGGTCTTCTCCTGGGCGTCGGCCTTCTTCCGGGCGTCGGCCTTCTTCCGGGCGTCGGCCCTCTTCTGGGCGTCGGCGGATTTCGACGTGTCCGTGGTCATGCGCAGGGGTGCCCTTCGTGCGTTGCTCGCGTCGTACGCGTCGAGTGGTTCAGGCGGTGTGGTCAGGGTGTGGTGTGTCCGGCGCGGCTCTCGGCCGGCCCTGCGCCCCGCCCGGCCGGGGCGGCGCCGGAGTCGATGGCCCAGCGGGCGAGCAGGAACGAGAAGGGGGTGGCGAGGATTCCCGCTGCCACGGCGGCGATGTTCTTGTCCATGCCCAGCCCGCTGACGCCGAGGTAGAGCAGCACGCCGGTGAGCACGAGATTGACAACGCTCGACAGGGGATATCTGACGAGGGCGTGCCAGGTCGGTTTCGTTCGGCAGGTGATGTACGAGTTGAGAAGGAACGATCCCACGACGCTGACCGCATATCCGATGACGTGCGCGGTCAGATAGGGAATCCAGGTGTTCAACGAGACGTATACCGCGAGATATACCGCCGTGTTGATGACTCCGATCAGCGCGAAAGAGATGAACTGGCGCACGGTGCGGAACCTGGATGCCCCGAGTGCGGTCGATCCGGTGCGTCCCGCCGACGGCCTCTTCACCACGGGGGCGGACGGGCCCGAAGGGGGCCCTGCCGGAAGGTCGACCGGGGCGGTCCTCGGCGATTCGCTCGTCTCGCGCACCACGTAGTGCGGGCGGCGCTTCGCCTCGTAGTAGATGCGTCCCACATATTCGCCGATGACGCCGAGCGTGGCGAGCTGGATGCCGCCGAGCGCCACGACGGCGGTCAGCAGGGTGGTGTAACCGGGTACGCCGACCCCGTGCAGCGCGACTTGGGCGATGATCCACAGGGCGTACCCCAGTGCCGCCAGCGCGAGCGCGAGACCGGCGTGGATGGCCAGACGCAGGGGACGGCTGTTGAACGAGATCAGTCCGTCGATCCCGTAGTTGAGCAGGCGTCTGCCGCCCCACTTCGAGCGTCCCGCCGCACGCTCGATGTTCCGGTAGGTGAAGCTGGTGGTGTCGAAGCCGATCCAGGAGAAGATCCCCTTGGAGAACCGATTGGTCTCGGGCAGCGCGAGCACGGCGTCGACGGCGATGCGGGACAACAGCCGGAAGTCGCCCTCGCCGTCGACGACCTCCACGTCGACGCACCGGCCCATGGCCCGGTAGTAGGCGGCGCTGACCAGGGTGCGCAGGGCGCCTTCTCCCGCGCGGTCCCGCCGCGCGACGACCTGGTCGTATCCGCGCTGCCGCAACTCCAGCATGCGGGGCAGCAGTTCGGGCGGATGCTGAAGGTCGGCGTCCATGAGGACGACGGCGTCGCCGCGGGACATCCGCAGCCCCGCGAGCATGGCGGCCTCCTTGCCGAAATTACGGCTGAAGGAGGTGTAACGGACCCGCCGGTCCGCGGTGGCGAGCGAGCCGATCCGGGCCCTGGTCCGATCGCTGCTGCCGTCGTCGACATAACAGATCTCGAATGTCCGCCGAGTCGGTTCGAGCACGGAGATCAACGCACGATGAAATGCCTCGATCACCTCGTCCTCATTGAAACAGGGAACGACGACCGAAACCTGACATGTTTTCATTTAATTCCCCATCAGGCGTGGGCGCGACAGGTCGAACCATATGCCTGGGGGTCACCGCGACACTCCGACCGGAGGAGCCCGCCGGAGAAAACGAGGCGGAATTTGAGAAACCCCTCCCCGCTCGCCTGATTAATATGCTGAAAATTCTGTCAGAAATTGCACGTGCGCTCGGCACCGTCGGCGCGCCGGCGTTGCCGGAGTACGGCGAGCGGGACTGGACGGGACAGGACGGCCCGCACTGCGTCGCGCGCCACATCGCCCTCATGTCACGAACGGGCGGCCTGCTGGCATCCGGTGGTCATCAGCAGCGAGTGGAGAGGGACGGAACGATGAGCGCACAGCAGGAGACCGGCACGACGACCACGCACCGCGTTCTGATTCCGGGAGCGGGTTACGCGGGCCTGGCGGCGGCCGTACAGCTCGCGGCCAGGGTCGGGCGGCGCGAAGACGTGCGGGTGACCGTGCCGGGAGCCGAGGACCACGCGTACACGCTGAGCAGCGCCCAGGACTAGCGCAGACGGTGGAGCGTTCGGAGTCCGCGGTGCGGCAGACCGCGCACCGGGCCCGTGAACATGCGCGGGCCCGGCGACGACGCTCCGGTCCGACGGGCCGGACGTACGCACCCGGGACAACGCGGAGGGACATCGCGGAGGGACATCGCGGAGAACCCGTGCGGCCGGCTCAGGCGCGGGCCGCCGCCTCCAGCGCCCCGCGCGCCAGCCGGTGCAGCAGCGCCGCCGTGTCCGCGCGGTCCGGCTGCGCGCCGGGGCGGCCCAGGTGCGGGGTCGAGTTCAGCAGCCCGAAGACGGCGTGGACGGCCGCGCGGGCCTCGGGCTCGACCAGGTCCGGATACAGCTCGCGGACCACCGCGACCCACACCTCGACGTACTGCCGCTGGAGCTGCCGGACCCGCTTGCGGTCGGCCTCCCGGAGGCGGTCCAGCTCGCGGTCGTGGAGGGTGATCAGGGGGCGGTCGTCGAGGGCGAAGTCGATATGGCCCTCGATGAGCGCGTCGAGCAGGGCCTGCGGGGAGCTGTTCCCGCAGGCCGCGTCCTCCGACACGCGCAGCCGGCCGCCCGCCAGCAGGCGCTCGCTGATGCCGACCAGCAGCTCGGCGAGCATCGCGTCCTTGCCGGGGAAGTGCCGGTAGAGACCGGGACCGCTGATACCGACGGCGGCCCCTATCTCGTCGACACCGACGCCGTGGAAGCCGCGCTCGGCAAAGAGGCGGGCGGCCTCTCTGAGGATCTGCTCGCGGCGGGTGGGGGCCGCGACGCGGGCGGCGGCATGGGGGCTCATGAGGAATCATTCTAGACAGGCGGGTTAGCGGTCGTTAACCTGAAGGAGTTGTTAACGCTTATTAACTACTGCGGTACGGGCAAGGGGGCTCGACACGATGCAGCAGGCACCGGTGCTGGCGAGCGCGGCCGATCCCGCCTCCGAGGCCTGGCAGGCCAACGAGGCGGCGCATCACGCGCTCGCCGACGAGCTGCGCAAGCGGCTCGCCACGGCCAGGCTGGGCGGGGGTGAGAGGGCCCGCGCCCGGCATGTGGCGCGCGGCAAGCTGCTGCCCAGGGACCGGGTCGACACCCTGCTCGACCCCGGCTCCCCCTTTCTGGAGCTGGCCCCGCTGGCGGCCGAGGGGCTGTACGGGGGCGCCGCCCCGGCCGCCGGGGTGATCGCCGGGATCGGCCGGGTCAGCGGCCGGGAGTGCGTGATCGTCGCCAATGACGCGACCGTCAAGGGCGGCACGTACTACCCGATGACCGTGAAGAAACACCTCCGCGCCCAGGAGGTGGCGCTGGAGAACCGGCTTCCCTGCCTGTATCTCGTCGACTCGGGCGGCGCGTTCCTGCCGATGCAGGACGAGGTCTTTCCGGACCGGGAGCACTTCGGGCGGATCTTCTACAACCAGGCCCGGATGTCGGGCGCCGGGATCCCGCAGATCGCGGCGGTGCTGGGCTCGTGCACCGCGGGCGGGGCGTACGTCCCCGCGATGAGCGACGAGGCCGTGATCGTCCGCGGTCAGGGCACGATCTTTCTGGGCGGCCCGCCGCTGGTGAAGGCCGCGACCGGCGAGGTCGTGACGGCCGAGGAACTCGGCGGCGGCGAGGTGCACTCCCGTACGTCCGGGGTGACCGACCATCTCGCGGAGGACGACGCGCACGCGCTGCGGATCGTGCGGAACATCGTCGCCACCCTGCCGGAGCGCGGGCCGCTTCCGTGGTCGGTGCGGCCGGCCGAGGAGCCGAAGGTCGATGCCGCCGGGCTGTACGGGGCCGTCCCGGTGGACTCCCGCACACCGTACGACGTACGGGAGGTCATCGCCCGGGTGGTCGACGGCTCCCGGTTCGCCGAGTTCAAGGCGGAGTACGGCACGACGCTGATCACCGGCTTCGCCCGGATCCACGGCCATCCCGTCGGGATCGTCGCGAACAACGGCATCCTGTTCTCCGAGTCCGCCCAGAAGGGCGCCCACTTCATCGAGCTGTGCGACCAGCGCGGCATCCCGCTCCTCTTCCTGCAGAACATCTCGGGCTTCATGGTGGGGCGGGACTACGAGGCAGGCGGCATCGCCAAGCACGGCGCCAAGATGGTGACGGCGGTCGCCTGCACCCGGGTGCCGAAGCTGACCGTCGTGATCGGCGGGTCGTACGGCGCGGGCAACTACTCCATGTGCGGCCGGGCCTATTCGCCGCGCTTCCTGTGGATGTGGCCCAACGCGAAGATCTCCGTCATGGGCGGCGAGCAGGCCGCGTCCGTCCTCGCGACGGTCAAGCGCGACCAGCTGGGCGACGACTGGAGCGCGGCGGACGAGGAGGCCTTCAAGGCCCCGATCCGCGAGCAGTACGAGACCCAGGGCAACGCCTACTACGCCACGGCCCGCCTCTGGGACGACGGCGTGATCGACCCGATGGAGACCCGGCAGGTGCTGGGGCTCGCCCTGACCGCGTGTGCCAACGCCCCCTTGAGCGACGGCGGCTTCGGCGTCTTCCGGATGTGAGGAACAGATGACGATGTTCGACACCGTTCTCGTCGCCAACCGCGGCGAGATCGCGGTACGTGTCATCCGTACGCTGCGCGAGCTCGGCGTCCGCTCGGTCGCCGTCTTCAGCGACGCGGACGCGGACGCCCGGCACGTACGCGAGGCCGACACGGCGGTACGGATCGGCCCCGCGCCCGCCTCGATGAGCTATCTGAGCGTGCCCGCCCTGCTGGACGCGGCCCGTCGCACCGGCGCGCAGGCCGTCCACCCCGGGTACGGCTTCCTCGCCGAGAACGCGGGCTTCGCGCGGGCGTGCGCCGAGGCGGGGCTGACCTTCATCGGCCCGCCCGCATCGGCCATCGCGTTGATGGGCGACAAGATCCGCGCCAAGGAGACGGTCGCGGCGGCCGGGGTTCCGGTGGTGCCGGGCTCGGCCGGAAGCGGGCTCACCGATGCCCAGCTGGACACCGCGGCCCGCGAGATCGGGACGCCGGTACTGCTGAAGCCGTCGGCGGGAGGCGGCGGCAAGGGCATGCGGCTGGTGCGCGACGCGGCGCTGCTCGCGGACGAGATCGCGGCCGCCCGGCGCGAGGCCCGCGCCTCGTTCGGCGACGACACGCTGCTCGTGGAGCGGTGGATCGACCGCCCCCGTCACATCGAGATCCAGGTGCTGGCCGACACCCACGGCAACGTGATCCACCTCGGTGAGCGCGAGTGCTCGCTCCAGCGCCGCCACCAGAAGATCATCGAGGAGGCGCCGTCCGTCCTGCTCGACGAGGAGACCCGCGCGGCAATGGGCGCGGCGGCCGTCCAGGCGGCCCGCAGCTGCGGTTACGTCGGCGCGGGCACGGTGGAGTTCATCGTCCCGGGCAACGACCCCGCCTCGTACTACTTCATGGAGATGAACACCCGCCTCCAGGTCGAGCACCCGGTGACCGAACTGATCACCGGCCTGGATCTGGTGGAGTGGCAGCTCAGGGTCGCGGTGGGCGAGCGCCTGCCCTACGGGCAGCAGGACATCACGCTCTCCGGCCATGCGATCGAGGCCCGGATCTGCGCGGAGGACCCGTCCCGCGGCTTCCTGCCGGCCGGCGGCAGGGTGCTCGCACTGCACGAGCCGCAGGGCGACGGCGTGCGGACGGACTCCGGGCTCGGCACGGGCGGCGAGGTCGGCAGTCTGTACGACCCGATGCTGTCGAAGGTCATCGCGTACGGCCCCGACCGCGCCTCCGCCCTGCGCAGGCTGCGCGCGGCGCTCGCGGACACGGTGATTCTCGGCGTCCCGACGAACGCCGGTTTCCTGCGCCGGCTGCTCGCCCACCCGGCGGTGGCGGCGGGCGATCTGGACACCGGGCTGGTGGAGCGCGAGGTGGCCGGACTGGTGCCGGAGGGCGTGCCCGAGGAGGTGTACGCGGCGGCGGCGCTGCTGCGGCAGTCCTCGGCGGGCGCCTCCCCCGCGGACGCCGCCGGCTGGGTGGATCCGTTCTCCGTGCCGAGCGGCTGGCGGCTGGGCGGCACCCCGGCCCGTACCGTGCGCGATTTCCGGCTGCCGGGTCGTGACCCGGTGCAGGTCTCGCTGCGGTCCTGCCCGGCGGGCACCGAGCTGACGTTCGGCCACGTCGGGGAGGGCGCGCAGCCGCCGGAGCCCGCGACGGGCGCCTGCGGTCCGCTGGCCCCGATGCCCGGCGGCAGGGAAACGGCCAGGCTGATCGAGCTGTCCCCGCGCCGCCTCGTCCTCGAACTGGCCGGTATCACCCACACGTTCACCCACGCCGCGTCCCCGGAGGGTGTCTGGCTCGGCCGGGACGGCGACACGTGGCACGTCCAGGACCACGACCCGGTCGAGGCGTCGCTGGCCGGCGCCGCCCGCTCCGGGGCGGACACCCTCGCCGCGCCCATGCCCGGGACCGTCACCGTCGTGAAGGTCGCGGTCGGCGACGAGGTCGTGGCCGGTCAGAGTCTGCTCGTCGTGGAGGCGATGAAGATGGAACACGTCATCTCCGCCCCGCACGCCGGAACGGTGACCGAGCTGGATGTCACCGCCGGTGCCACGGTCGCCATGGACCAGATCCTGGCCGTGGTGGCTCCCGCCCCGGCTCCCGGGGAGGGCGCATGACACCCCGCACCCTGCCGATGACCGTGCCCGCCCAGGACCTGCCCCCGCGGGTACGCATCCATGAGGTCGGCGCCCGCGACGGGCTGCAGAACGAGAAGGCCGTCGTACCGACCGCGGTGAAGGCGGAGTTCATCCACCGCCTCGCCGCGTCGGGCCTGACCACCATCGAGGCGACCAGCTTCGTGCACCCGAAGTGGGTGCCCCAACTGGCCGACGCGGAGGACCTGTTCCCCCGCCTCGCCGACATCCGGGGCGTCGATCTGCCCGTGCTCGTACCGAACGAACGCGGCCTGGACCGGGCCCTGGCGCTCGGCGCCCGCCGGATCGCCGTGTTCGGCTCGGCGACGGAGACGTTCGCCGCGCGCAACCTCAACCGCACCGTCGACGAGTCGCTCGCCATGTTCGAGCCCGTCGTCGCCCGGGCCAAGGCCGAGAAGGTGCATGTGCGCGGCTACCTGTCGATGTGCTTCGGCGATCCGTGGGAGGGGCCCGTCGCCGTCCACCGGGTCGTCCGGGTCGCCAAGGCGCTGATGGACCTCGGCTGCGACGAACTCTCCCTCGGCGACACCATCGGCGTCGCCACGCCCGGCCACGTGCAGGACCTGCTCTCCGAGCTGAACGAGGAGGGTGTGCACACCAACACCATCGGTGTGCACTTCCACGACACGTACGGGCAGGCCCTCTCCAACACCCTTGCCGCGCTCCAGCACGGTGTGACCACCGTGGACGCCTCGGCGGGCGGCCTCGGCGGCTGTCCGTACGCGAAGAGCGCGACCGGAAACCTCGCCACCGAAGATCTCGTGTGGATGCTCGAAGGCCTCGGCATCGAGACCGGGGTCGACCTCGACGCGCTCACCGCCACCAGCGTGTGGCTCGCCGAACAGCTGGGCCGACCCAGCCCGTCCCGTACCGTCCGCGCGCTCGCGGTGCGGTCGACACAGTCCCACAAGGAGTGACACCTGCCATGTCCCCCAACCACCGGCTGTCCGCCGAGCACGAGGAACTCCGCCGCACCGTCGAGGAGTTCGCGCACGAGGTGATCGCGCCGAAGATCGGCGACTTCTACGAGCGCCATGAGTTCCCGTACGAGATCGTGCGGGAGATGGGACGGATGGGCCTGTTCGGACTGCCGTTCCCGGAGGAGTACGGCGGCATGGGCGGCGACTACCTCGCCCTCGGCGTCGCCCTGGAGGAGCTGGCCCGGGTCGACTCGTCCGTGGCGATCACCCTGGAGGCCGGGGTCTCGCTCGGCGCGATGCCGGTCTACCACTTCGGCACGCAGGAGCAGAAGGAGCGGTGGCTGCCGAAGCTCTGCTCGGGCGAGGCGCTCGGCGCGTTCGGCCTCACCGAGCCGGACGCCGGCTCGGACGCGGGGGGCACCCGCACGACGGCGGTGCGCGACGAGGCCGCGGGCGAGTGGGTGATCAACGGCTCCAAGTGCTTCATCACCAACTCCGGTACGGACATCACGGAACTGGTCACGGTCACGGCGGTGACCGGCCGCAAGGAGAACGGCAACCCGCTCATCTCCGCGATCATCGTGCCGTCCGGCACCCCCGGTTTCACGGTCGCCGCCCCGTACTCCAAGGTCGGCTGGAACGCCTCGGACACCCGCGAACTGTCCTTCACCGACGTCCGCGTCCCGCTGGAGAACCTGCTGGGCGAGGAGGGCTGCGGCTACGCCCAGTTCCTGCGCATCCTGGACGAGGGGCGGATCGCCATCGCCGCCCTGTCCACGGGCCTGGCGCAGGGCTGTGTGGACGAGTCGGTGAAGTACGCCAAGGAGCGCCACGCCTTCGGCAGGCCGATCGGTGCCAACCAGGCCATCCAGTTCAAGATCGCGGACATGGACATGCGGGCCCACATGGCCCGCATCGGCTGGCGCGACGCGGCATCACGCCTGATCGCGGGCGAGCCGTTCAAGAAGCAGGCGGCGATCGCGAAGCTGTACTCGTCGACGGTCGCGGTGGACAACGCCCGCGAGGCGACCCAGATCCACGGCGGCTACGGCTTCATGAACGAGTACCCGGTGGCCCGGATGTGGCGCGACTCCAAGATCCTGGAGATCGGTGAGGGCACGAGCGAGGTACAACGGATGCTGATCGCGAGGGATTTGGGCCTGCCGGTGTGACAGGAGGCGGGGTGGGCCGGGCGGGCGATCATCTCGTCGCGCCCGGCCCGCCGCCTTCCCCTCTCCGGCACTTCTGACGGGGCAGGGGACAGCCCTTAGTGGTTAGCTGCGGAAGTCCTTCGGGGGTTGACGCGGCGGTTGGTCCCGTGGGCGAGGTACGCAGGCGCGCCGACCGCTGGTGGGACGCGATCATTACGGTATTTGAGCAGCCTTACGGCCCTCACCCAGCCCCTCTCCGTCATCACCAACCAACGATGACCACCCAGGTGCAACCTTTGGGTTGCACCTAGGTGGTCGACGTGCAACTCTGGGGTTGCATCCGATGGTGACGGTGAAGGAGTTCCTCATGAGCGAGGACCGGATCGAACGCGAAACCCTGATCGCAGCACCCCTGGAGGGGGTCTGGTCGCTGGTGGCCCAACCCGGGTTCTGGGTGGCCGACAAGGCGAGCCTGCCCGGCACCGTGGCCAAGGAAGGCGAGTCGATGATGGCGAGGAACGCCGAGCACGGCGACTTTCCGGTGCGCGTGGAGAAGGTCGAGCCGCCCACGTATTTGGCGTATCGCTGGACCAGCGCGTTCCCCGGAGAAGAGCTGCGCGAGGACAACAGCACCCTCGTGGAGTTCACGTTGACCCCGGAAGGCGACCAGACGCGGCTGCGCGTCGTCGAGAGCGGGTTCGCGGCGCTGGCCGGGTCCGAGGAGCTGCGCAGCCAGAACCTGAAGGACCACACCGAAGGCTGGCCCCTGGAGCTCGGCGCGCTCAAGACACGCGCCGAACAGCCCTCCACGTGACGGAAGAACGTCCCGGCGTCGCCGAGGTCGTCGACAGCGTCCTCGGTGCGCTGGCCGACCCGACGCGACGTCAACTGCTTGACCTGCTCGCCGCACAGGGCGAGGCCACTGCCACGACCCTCGCCGAACGGCTTCCCGTCTCGCGGCAGGCGGTGGTCAAGCACCTCGCCGTCCTGGATTCCGCCGGGCTGGTTTCCGGCGGCCGGGTCGGACGCGAGGTGCGGTATGCAGTGCGGCCCGCGGCGCTGGACACGACGGCACGGTGGATGACCTCGCTCACGGCCTACTGGGACCGGAGGTTGGCGAACATCAAACGCGTCGCTGAGGCAGCGGAGCGGGATTCGAGTTCGACACGCCCCGAATGAAGGAGGCACGCTATGGACACGACAGTACTTCGCAGCGCCTACGGCAGGTTGCTCGACGCGGCGGCCATCCCCGACCTCGGCGACGCGGACGATGGAGGATGGAACGCCGACCAGATACTGGCCCATCTCCTCAGCGTCGACGCCTCGATCGCAGCCGTTGCTCTGGACATCGTCGCCGGCTCGCGGCCCACCTTCGACAACCGGATCTCCCTCGACACCTGGAACCTTGACCGGATCATCACCGAGCACTCAGGTCGGGCGGACCTGATTGATCATGTCCGGAGCCAGGCCACCGTCCTGTGCGACATCGCCGATCAGCTCAACGAGGAAGCCGCCTCGGTTCCAGTGCCGTCGCTCCTCCTGTCCAATGACGCACTCGTGCTGGACCAGCCGATTCCGCTGGCAAGCCTCATCGATGGCCTCGCCGAAGACCACGTGCCCGTGCATACGCAACAGCTCCTCGATCTTCGCGTCGCCGCCCCTGGGCACGCCTGAAGGCGGCGCCTGAGTCGAACATCGGGCGCCCGGTCCCCCGGTCTCCCCTCAAGGGCCGACTGCGTGGACCGGGCCGCTCTACCGCACAGCGCTCTGCAGGCACATGTCGACGCATATGCCTCGCAGAAATACGTAGTTCTGCCAGGCCACGCCCAGCGGTCGAGAGGTGTCCGTGCCCGTTGCCACCGCATGCCCGATAGCCCTGGCTGCCACTTCCGGAGCCGACCACTTGGTGTGGCGGCCCATGGGTGCTGCGATTATCACCGTCGTGCTGGCGCTTTCCGGGTATCTCGTGACGTATCTGAACAGTCTGCGGCTCACACCACGCCAGGAGCGCCTGACGCGCGTGAACCGTCAGCTGAGCAAGTTCTACGGCCCCCTCCTTGCGCTGACCGAGATCAACTGCCGGGTGTACAGAGCCTTCTCGGAACGGCATCCCCGACCCGACGACCGGTCGCCCCTTCAGCACGGGCCGGACGACCGCCCTGCTGGGACACCGTCGACGTCGCGGTAACCCATTGGGATGACCACTAAATAGCTCGACGCGCACCGGATGTTCCGCAAGAGTCCGTACATGAAGCCGCAGCACTGGCCCCTGTACGGGCTCCGCCTCCGCACGCCCCGTCTGGAACTGCGGGTTCCGGACCTGGAGTTGCTGGACGATCTCGCGTCGGTCGCCGCCGAGGGGGTGCACGCTCCGGACGCCATGCCGTTCACGGTCCCCTGGACCGACGTGCCGCCCACCGAGCGCGGCAGGGCCGTGTTCCAGCACGTGCTGGCCACCGTCGCCGACTGGTCGGTACAGGACTGGGCGCTGAGCCTCGCCGTGCTGCACGAGGGCAAGGTGGTCGGACGTCAGGACATGACGGCGAAGGACTTCGCCGTGACCCGTGAGGTCAGCAGCGGGTCGTGGCTGGGTCTGGCCCATCAGGGTCGGGGCATCGGCACCGAGATGCGGGCCGCCGCCCTGCATCTCGCCTTCGCGGGGCTCGGGGCCCGGAGCGCGGTCTCGGCCGCCATGATCGACAACCCGCGCTCGCTGAGCGTCTCGCGCCGGCTCGGATATCTGCCGGACGGGCTGGAGGTCGCCGCGGTACGGGGTGCGCCCGTCACTCTGCAGCGGCTGCGGCTGGACCGTGCCCGCTGGAAGGAGTGCCGGGCCGTCGAGGTGAGCATCGAGGGGCTCGACCGCTGCCGCGAGGAGTTCGGGGCGTGACGCTGACGGTGCATACGTTCACGTACGACGAGGACTGTCAGTCACCTCTCCTCGACGACCCCGAGGACGGCGGCAACCTGGCCGGGACCGAGATCTGCCGGACCTCCCTGTGGGGATCGGATGCCGCACGGGCGCTCGGCGCCCGGTTCTTCCCTGAGCCGGCCACCGGCAATCCGCACGTGGAGCCGGAGGACGTCGACGACTTCCTCGACGAGTGCGCGCTGCTGCGCCGGGACGCCGCGGTACTCGCCGGAGGTGGCGGCGACCGGCAGGACCACGTGGTGGCCCGGCTGGCCAACATCACCGCGGCCGCCCTGCGGGCCCGGGCCGTGGGCGGCGGGGTGCTCATCCGGTGAACGGCCCCCCGGGGCCCCTCGATTGAACGATGAGGTTAGGCTAACCTTCCTTCGAACGCACCGGCGGCCGGTCTCCGGCTACGCCTCCGGTTCCCGGGAGGAGCCCCCGCATGACGACATCCGTCGCACCCCCCATCGCCCCCTTCCAGTTCTTCGATCTGGCCGTCCTGCGCACCCGGAGACTCGGGCCCTCCATGCTCCGGGTCACCTTCGGCGGCCCGGGGCTCGACGGCTTCGCCGCCGGGGGGCGCGACCAGAGCCTGTCGCTGTTCCTGCCGCACCCCGGCCAGCCGGAACCAGTCGTTCCGGTCGATGAGGGCGGCAATTGGTTCGCCGCCTGGCGCTCGCTTCCGGACAACGTACGGGCCGTCATGCGCTCGTACACCGTGCGCGCCCAGCGCAGCACCCCCGACGGGGCGACCGAGATCGACATCGACTTCGCCCTGCACGGGGACGGCGGGCCCGCCTGCCGCTGGGCCGCAGCCGCCTCCCCCGGCGATCCGCTGAAGGCGCTGGGCCCGGCCGTCGAGGACAACACGGCCGTCCGCTTCCGCCCTCCCGAGGACACGGACTGGGTGCTGATCTGGGCCGACGAGACCGCACTGCCCGCCGCGTCCGCCGCCCTGGAGTGGCTGCCGGCCGGCACAAAGGCCCGAGTCTGGCTGGAGATCCAGCACATCGAGGACCGCCAGGCCCTCAACACCGCGGCCCAGGCCCGGATCACCTGGCTCGTGAAGGACGAGGGCGCGCCCACCGCAGTGGAGGCCGTCCGGGCGGCACAACTGCCCGAAGGGAGGCCGTACGTCTGGATCGCGGGAGAGTCGTCGCAGGTACGGGCGCTGCGCCACCACCTCGTACAGGAGCGCCGGTTCGACCGCAGACGCGTGACGTTCGTCGGCTACTGGCGCCGAGGCATGAGCGAGGAGCAGGCACGCGAGGCGGCGACGGCGGGCGCACAGGCGTAGCAGGCGGCCAGCCACCGGCACACGGGGCACCGACCAGCCACCGACCCCCGGGTCACCGGCCGGCCACCAGCCACCAGCACGCGGGCCGTCGGGCCGCCGCCGTCACACGGACCACCGTCGTTGCACGGGCCACCGACCCGGCCGCCGGCACAGCCGTCGCCCCCCGGGCATGCGGCGGCCCGTCGCGCCCACCGGGGCGCGGGCCGCTCCCCGGTGGCCCCCGCACGACCCACCGGCCGAAAGCGGCCACACGCACATACGAATCGGACAACCTCCGCGCTCAGGAGTAGGGGAGGCTCGACAGAAAGTTAGGTTAGGCTACCCTAACTTCGACATCGGCTCTCGCCCCTCTTCCTGCCCTGAGGGCCGATGAAGTTTCCCCGCATCCGGGAGGACCCCTTCATGCGTTCGCACCTGCTCAACGACACGACCGCGGAGCATTACCGACGCTCCGTGACCGCAGGAGTCGAACGGGTCGCAGCGAAACTCGCCGCCACGGAACGGCCGTTCACCGGGGTCTCCGTCGACGAGCTGGCTCCTGTCGTGGACGCGATCGATCTGGACCGGCCCCTGGGCGACGCGTCCGCCGCCCTCGACGAGCTCGACCGCGTCTACCTCCGCGACGCCGTCTACTTCCACCACCCCCGCTACCTGGGCCACCTCAACTGCCCGGTCGTCATCCCCGCCGTCCTCGGCGAAGCCGTGCTCTCGGCCGTCAACTCCTCGTTGGACACCTGGGACCAGAGTGTGGGCGGCACTCTCATCGAGCGGCGCCTGATCGACTGGACCGCGGCGCGGATCGGGCTCGGTCCGGCCGCCGACGGCATCTTCACCAGCGGCGGCACCCAGTCCAACCTCCAGGCCCTGCTGCTCGCCCGCGAGGAGTCCAAGACCTCGCCGCGCCACTTCACACGGCTGCGCATCTTCACCTCCGAATGCAGCCACTTCAGCGTGCAGAAGTCGGCGAAACTCCTCGGTCTCGGACCGGACTCGGTCGTCGCCGTCCCCGTCGACCACAACAAGCGCATGCAGACCGTGGCCCTGGCCCGCGCGCTGGAGCAGTGCGTCGCCGAGGGTGCCGTCCCGATGGCGGTCGTCGCCACCGCGGGCACGACCGACTTCGGTTCCATCGACCCGCTGCCCGAGATCGCCGCACTGTGCGAGCAGTTCTCCACCTGGCTGCACGTCGACGCCGCGTACGGCTGCGGGCTGCTGGCCTCCCGCACGCGCCGCCCCCTCCTCGACGGCATCGAGCACGCCGACTCGGTCACCGTGGACTACCACAAGTCCTTCTTCCAGCCGGTGAGTTCATCCGCCGTACTGGTCCGCGACCGGGCAACTCTGCGCCATGCCACGTACCACGCCGAATACCTCAACCCGCAGCGGATGACCGCCGAGCGCATCCCCAACCAGGTGGACAAGTCGCTCCAGACCACCCGCAGATTCGACGCCCTGAAACTGTGGATGACGCTGCGCGTCATGGGCGCGGACGGCATCGGCGAGCTCTTCGACGAGGTCTGCGACCTGGCCGCCGAGGGCTGGCGGCTGCTCGCCACCGATCCGCGTTTCGACGTCGTCGTCGAGCCCCAGCTGTCCACGCTCGTGTTCCGCTACATCCCGACCGGCATCACCGCGCCCGCCGAGACCGACCGGGCCAATCTCCACGCCCGCAAGGCGCTCTTCGCCTCCGGCGAGGCCGTGGTCGCCGGTACGAAGGTCGGCAGCCGCCAGTACCTGAAGTTCACCCTCCTCAACCCCGAAACGACCGCGCAGGACATCTCCGCGGTACTCGACCTGATCGCCGGCCACGCCGAGCAGTACCTGGGAGACTCCCTTGACCGCGCTTCCTGAACCCCATGACTTCATCGGTATCGGGCTCGGCCCCTTCAACCTCGGGCTCGCCTGTCTGACCGAGCCGATCGACGAGCTGAACGGGGTGTTCCTGGAGTCCAAGTCCGACTTCTCATGGCACTCCGGAATGTTCCTCGACGGGGCCCACCTCCAGACGCCCTTCATGTCGGACCTGGTCACGATGGCCGACCCGACCTCGCCGTACTCCTTCCTGAACTACCTGAAGGAACGCGGGCGCCTGTACTCCTTCTACATCCGGGAGAACTTCTACCCGCTGCGGACCGAGTACAACGACTACTGCCGCTGGGCCGCCGCCAAACTCGGCAGCATCCACTTCGACACGGCCGTCGAGTCGGTCACGTACGACGAGGACGCGGCGCTCTACACCGTCAGCACCTCCACCGGCGGCGTCTTCCGGGCCCCCCGGCTCGTCCTCGGCACCGGCACTCCCCCGTACATCCCGGACGCCTGCCAGGACCTGGGCGGCGACTACCTGCACAACTCCCGCTACCTGGAAGGAAAGGCCGCACTCCAGGCGAAGGAGTCCATCACCCTCGTCGGCAGCGGGCAGAGCGCGGCGGAGATCTACTACGACCTGCTCTCCGAGATCGACGTGCACGGCTACCGGCTCAACTGGGTGACGCGCTCGCCGCGGTTCTTCCCGCTGGAGTACACCAAGCTGACGCTGGAGATGACCTCGCCGGAGTACGTCGACTACTTCCACGCCCTGCCCGAGGAGACCCGCTACCGGCTGGAGTCCGGACAGAAGGGCCTCTTCAAGGGCATCGACGGCACGCTGATCGACGCGATCTTCGACCTGCTCTACCAGAAGAACCTGCCCGGCCCCGTCGCGACCCGGCTGCTCACCAACTCCTCGCTCGAAACCGCGCGTTACGAGGAGAGCAGCGGTACGTACACGCTGGGTCTGCGCCAGGAGGAGCAGGGCAAGGACTACACCCTCACCACCGAGGGGCTGATCCTCGCCACCGGCTACCGCTACCGCCCGCCGGCGTTCCTCAAGGGCATCCACGACCGGCTGCGCCGGGACGGCCGCGGCCGCTTCGACGTGGCCCGCAACTACTCCATCGACACCACCGGGCACGGTGTCTTCCTGCAGAACGCGGGCACGCACACCCACTCGGTCACCTCGCCCGACCTGGGCATGGGCGCCTACCGCAACGCGTACATCATCGGCGAACTGCTCGGTCGCGAGTACTACCCCGTCGAGAAGTCCATAGCCTTCCAGGAGTTCGCCGTATGAGCCGCACGAGCCCGCAGGGCCACGCCCAGGACCACGCGCACGACCACGCGCAGGACCAACCGCACCACCCGCAGGACCTGCCGCACGACCACCCGGGGGCCGCCGACGCCGTCCTCGGCACGTTCTCCGTCCGCGCCCTCGACCTCTCCTCCGACGCCGAGCTGGTGCACGGCTGGGTCACCCACCCCAAGGCCGCCTTCTGGCTGATGGGCGACGCCCGGCTGGAGGACGTCGAGCGGGAGTACATGGCGATCGCCGCCCACCCGCACCACGAGGCCTTCATCGGACTGCACGACGGGAGGCCCGCCTTCCTGATGGAGCGGTACGACCCCGCCGAGGTCGAGCTCAAGGGCCTGTACGAGGCCGAGCCCGGCGACATCGGGATGCACTTCCTGGTCGCCCCCACCGACACCCCGCTGCACGGCTTCACGCTCGCCGTGATCACCGCCGTGATGGGAGAGCTGTTCGCCGACCCGTCCGTACGCCGGGTCGTCGTCGAACCCGACGTACGCAACAGCGCGGTGCACGCCCTCAACAAGGCGGTCGGCTTCGAGGTCCTGGGCGAGATCGCCAAGCCCGAGAAGAACGCCCTGCTCAGCGCCTGTACGCGGGAGCAGTTCACCGCGGCGACCGGTGGGGGTGCCCGATGACCTCCCTCCTCGCCGACGTCGCCCATCTCACCCCCGAGCGCTGGGCCACCGCCAACCGGCTACTGATCCGCAAGGCGCTCGCCGAGTTCAGCCACGAGCGCCTGCTGGTCCCGGCGCCGCTCGGCGACGGGCACTACTCGGTCCGCAGCGACGACGCGGCCACCGAGTACCGCTTCACCGCGCGGCTCTTCGCCCTCGACCACTGGCAGGTCGAGGCCGACTCCATCACCCGCCACCGGTACGGGTCAGAACTCCCCCTGGACGCCGGAGAGTTCTTCGTCGAACTGCGCTCCACGCTCGGCCTCTCGGCGGAGATCCTGCCGGTCTACCTGGAGGAGATCACCTCCACACTGGCCGGCACCGCGTACAAGCTGACGAAGCCGCCCACCACCTCCGCGGAGCTGGTCCGTGCCGGGTTCCAGGCGATCGAGACCGGCATGACCGAGGGCCACCCCTGCTTCGTCGCCAACAACGGACGGCTCGGCTTCGGCGTGGACGAATACCGTGCGTACGCCCCCGAGGCGGCGGCCGACATCCGTCTGGTCTGGCTCGCCGCCCGCCGCGACCGCGCCACCTTCACGGCGGGCACCGGGCTCGACTACGCGTCGCTGATCGAGGACGAGCTGGGCGGGGAGACTCTGGGCCGGTTCGCGGCCACCATGACGGGCCTCGGACTCGACCTCGACGACTACCTGCTGATCCCCGTCCACCCCTGGCAGTGGTGGAACAGACTGGCCGTCACCTTCGCCGGGGAACTCGCGCAGCGACACCTCGTCTGCCTGGGCGAGGGCGACGACACCTACCTGGCTCAGCAGTCCATCCGCACCTTCTTCAACACCAGCAACCCGGACCGGCACTACGTCAAAACGGCACTGTCCGTCCTCAACATGGGCTTCATGCGCGGACTCTCCGCCGCGTACATGGAGGCCACACCCGCGATCAACGACTGGCTGGCCGAGCTGATCGGGCGCGACGAGGTGCTGCGCGAGGCCCGCTTCTCGATCATCCGCGAGCGGGCGGCCGTCGGCTACCACCACCGGACGTACGAGGCGGCCACCGCCAAGGGCTCCCCGTACCTGAAAATGCTGGCGGCGCTGTGGCGGGAGAGCCCCGTCCCGGGCCTGGCCCCCGGCGAGCGGGTCGCGACCATGGCCTCGCTGCTCCACACCGACCACGAGGGCGCGTCCGTCGCCGCCGCGCTGATCGCCGAGTCGGGTCTGGCGCCCGCGGTGTGGCTGCGGCATTACCTGGACGCGTACCTGGTGCCGGTGCTGCACAGCTTCTACGCCTACGACCTGGTGTTCATGCCGCACGGCGAGAACGTCATCCTGGTCGTCGAGGACGGGGTCGTACGGCGCACGGTCTTCAAGGACATCGCCGAGGAGATCGCGGTCATGGATCCCGACGCGGTGCTGCCGCCGCAGGTCGAGCGGATCCGGGCCGAGGTCCCCGAGGACATGAAACTGCTCTCGGTCCTCACCGACGTCTTCGACTGCTTCCTGCGCTTCCTGGGGGCGGGGCTGGCGCACGAGGGCGTACTCGACGAGGAGGCGTTCTGGCAGACGGTCGCCGAGTGCGTCACCGGGTACCAGGAGTCGGTGCCGTACCTCGCCGAGAAGTTCAAGCAGTACGACATGTTCGCCGAGGAGTTCGCGCTGTCCTGCCTCAACCGGCTGCAACTGCGGAACAACAAGCAGATGGTCGACCTGACCGACCCCTCGGGCGCACTGCAGCTGGTCGGCACGCTGAAGAACCCGATCGCACGGTTCTAGGCCGCTGTCCCAGCGCCACCAGGCCGCTGCCCCTGCGCCCCGGACGGACCGGCGCCCCGGACGGACCGGGACGCCGGCGCCGCACGGGACGCCGGCGCCGCACGGGACGCCGGCGCCGCACGGGACGCCGGCGCCGCACGGGACGCCGGCGCCGCACGGGACGCCGGCGCCGTGCGGTTCCGGGCAGCCGTCCCGGGGCGCCGGTGCCGTCCGGCGACCGCGAACACCGCGGTCGGCGGGCGGCACCGGTCACCTCACCGCGCGGCCCAGGGAACCTCGGGCGCGCGGTAGTAGTTCACGCCGAGCGCCGAGAGCCTCGGCCCCTGCGCGCCCAGCCGCACCTTGTACGCGTCCCAGTCGTGCGTGGACGCGGGCGACCAACCCAGCTCCGCCACCCCGGGCAGCCTGGGGAAGGCCATCTGTTCGATCGCGTCGCTGTCGGTCAGGGTCTCCGACCAGAGCGGTGCCTCGACGCCGAGGACCGCCTCCTGCGGGGCGCCGTCCAGGTACGTCGCCGGGTTCCAGTCGTACGCGCGCCGGACGGAGACGTAACCGGCCCACGCCAGGCCCAGCTTCGTGTCCTTGTCGTACTTCATGTCGAGGTAGCTCCGGTCCGCCGGGGACAGCACGAGCTTCGTGCCGTTCACGGCAGCGGCCACCACCTGCTCGCGCTCGGCCGCGCCCGTCCGGTCGTAGCCCCAGTACTGGGCGATCGCGCCCTTCACCGGCGTGCCCCCGGTCAGCTGGTGCCAGCCGATCACCGTCTTGCCGTACCTGCCGACGACGGCCTGCGCCTTGTCCATGAAGGCCACGTAGTCGTCGTGGCTGGTGGAGTGCGCCTCGTCGCCGCCGATGTGGAGGTAGCGGCCGGGAGTGAGCGCGGCCAGCTCCCGCACCACGTCGTCCACGAAGTCGTACGTGACGGCCTTCGGGACGCACAGCGAGCTGAAACCGACGCTCGTGCCGGTGTAGAGCGGCGGCGCGACACCGTCGCAGTTCAGCTCCGCGTACGAGGCGAGTGCCGCGTTGGTGTGGCCCGGCAGATCGATCTCCGGGACGACCTCCAGATAGCGGGAGGAGGCGTACCGGACGATCTCCTTGTAGTCGCTCTTCGTGTAGTGGCCGCCCGGTGTGCCGCCGACCTCCGTCTGCCCGCCGTACGTGGCGAGCCGCGGCCAGGAGTCGATGGCGATCCGCCAGCCCTGGTCGTCGGAGAGATGGAGATGCAGCGTGTTCATCTTGTATAGGGCCAGCTGGTCGATGTAGCGCTTGACCTCGGCGACGGAGAAGAAGTGCCGGGAGACGTCCAGCATCGCGCTGCGGTACGCGTAGCGCGGCGCGTCCCTGATCGTGCCTCCCGCGACCTTCCACGGGCCCTTCTGACGGCTGTTCTTCTCCACGTCGGCCGGAAGCAGCTGACGCAGCGTCTGGACGCCGTGGAAGAGCCCTGCCGGGCCGCGTGCGGTGATGGTGACGGAGCCGCGGCCCGACGTCAGGGTGTAGCCCTCGGCGCCCGCCCCGCGGTCGTGTGGATCGAGCCGGAGCCGGATGCCGTCGCCACCGCGGCCGGTGACCGGCAGGGCGTATCCCGTGGACGGGCGCAGCACGCCCGCCAGGTAGTCGCCGATCCTCCGGGCCTCGCGGGAGTCGCCCTCGACACGGATCCGGGTGCGCGCGGTGATGGTGTACGGAGAGCCGCCGGGCTTCGCCTCGGCGGGCGCGGGCAGTATCTGCCCGAGGGGACGGGGTGAGGGGGCGGCGGCCGGGTCGCTGCTCGCCGCCTGCGTCGCCGATGCCGTGCCGACACCGGAGATGCCGGCCGCTGTGACGAGCAGCAGCGAGCCGAGAAGACGGGGAAGGGCGGTGCGCTGTGTCCTGTGCGGTCTCACAAGCCGGTCCCTTTCAACGGGTTCACACCTGCGGATCTCCTGTCCGAACCTCACCATGCGTGTCGACAGACCTACGCACGGTCGAGATGCAGACCACCTCCCCCTTATCCGGCCGGGAAAATCTCCCTCGTGGCGGAAACAACCCGGCGCGACGACACCCGGACCTCCGACGGCCGGGCGCGCGGCACTCCACGCCGCGCCCCGCCCGTACCTCGCCCGTGCCTCGCCTGCTTCCCGCCCGCGCCCCGTCTGCTTCCCGCCCGCTCCCCGGCCTGCCCACGGAACGCGCTCCGGACCCGTCCGAGAGCGCAATCACACCCACTCCTGCCCGATATCGGGCAGAATTGTTGCGTAAGCGCCCCGTCCACCGCAGTATCGACGCGTGCCCGAACGCCGCTCGTCGCATGACGACCTCATCGATCACCTGGTGCGCAGCACCGCGCTCCAGCGCGGCGAAGCCGCCCGGGTGATCCTTGACGTGCTGGCGTACTTCGACGAGACGACCGACGACTTCGTCCGCCGCCGCCACCGTGAACTGCAGTCCGGCGGCCTGGTGAACCCGGAGATCTTCGAGCGGATCGCGGCCGAGCTGCCGCACCGGGCGGTCGCGCCGCCGGAGCTCTCGCTCCGCCAGCTGCGCCGCATCGTCTACGGCTGAACAACGGGCACCACAGGTACGTCGATGGAGGGGCAGAGACTTTATGTGCGGAATCGTCGGATATATCGGTAGGCGTGATGTGGCTCCGCTGCTGCTGGAAGGGCTGCAGCGGCTGGAGTACCGGGGCTATGACTCCGCGGGCATCGTCATCACCGGCAAGGCGTCGGCCGGGAAGCCCGCCGCCCTGAAGACGGTCAAGGCGAAGGGCCGGGTCCGCGAGCTGGAGGCCCGTATTCCCAAGCGCTTCGCCGGCACCACCGGTATCGCCCACACCCGCTGGGCGACCCACGGCGCCCCGAGCGACGAGAACGCGCACCCGCACCTGGACGCCGACCAGAAGGTCGCCGTCGTCCACAACGGCATCATCGACAACGCCTCCGAGCTCCGCGCGAAGCTCGTCGCCGACGGCATCGTCTTCCTCTCGGAGACCGACACCGAGGTGCTGGTCCACCTGATCGCCCGCGCCCAGGCCGAGACCCTGGAGGAGAAGGTCCGCGAGGCGCTGCGCTCGGTCGAGGGCACGTACGGCATCGCCGTCCTGCACGCCGACTTCAACGACCGCATCGTGGTCGCCCGCAACGGCTCCCCGGTCGTGCTCGGCATCGGCGAGAAGGAGATGTTCGTCGCCTCCGACGTCGCCGCGCTGGTCGCCCACACCCGCCAGGTCGTCACGCTCGACGACGGCGAGATGGCCACGCTCAAGGCCGACGACTTCCGCACGTACACGACGGAGGGCTCGTCCACGACGGCCACGCCCACCACCGTGGAGTGGGAGGCCGAGTCGTACGACATGGGCGGCCACGAGACGTACATGCACAAGGAGATCTCCGAGCAGGCGGACGCCGTCGACCGGGTGCTCCGCGGGAGGATCGACGACCGGTTCGCCACCGTGCACCTCGGCGGTCTCAACCTGGACGCCCGCGAGGCGCGCGGAGTCCGCCGGATCAAGATCCTCGGCTGCGGCACCTCGTACCACGCGGGTCAGATCGGCGCACAGCTGATCGAGGAGCTGGCCCGCATCCCGGCGGACGCCGAGCCCGCCTCCGAGTTCCGCTACCGCAACCCGGTCGTCGACCCCGACACCCTGTACGTCGCGGTCTCCCAGTCCGGTGAGACGTACGACGTGCTGGCCGCCGTCCAGGAGCTCAAGCGCAAGGGTGCCCGGGTGCTCGGGGTCGTCAACGTGGTGGGGTCGGCGATCGCCCGGGAGGCCGACGGCGGTACGTACGTGCACGCCGGTCCCGAGGTCTGCGTCGTCTCCACCAAGTGCTTCACGAACACGGTCGTCGCGTTCGCCCTGCTCGCCCTGCACCTGGGCCGGATCCGGGACCTGTCGGTCGCCGACGGCAAGCGGATCATCGAGGGACTGCGCAGGCTGCCCGCCCAGATCAGCGAGATCCTGGCGAACGAGGACGAGATCAAGAAGCTGGCCGCGGAGTACGCGGACGCCAAGTCGATGATGTTCATCGGCCGGGTGCGGGGCTACCCCGTCGCCCGGGAGGCCTCGCTGAAGCTCAAGGAGGTCTCGTACATCCACGCGGAGGCGTACCCCGCCTCCGAGCTGAAGCACGGGCCGCTGGCCCTGATCGAGCCCGCCATGCCGACGGTCGCGATCGTGCCGGACGACGACCTGCTGGAGAAGAACCGCGCCGCGCTGGAGGAGATCAAGGCCCGCGAGGGCCGCATCCTCGCCGTGGCCCACCAGGTGCAGGAGAAGGCCGACCACACCATCGTCGTGCCGAAGAACGAGAACGAGCTGGACCCGATCCTGATGGGCATCCCGCTCCAGCTCTTCGCGTACCACACGGCGCTGGCCATGGGCCGCGACATCGACAAGCCGCGCAACCTGGCGAAGTCCGTCACCGTCGAGTAGGCGTTCTCACGTCTCGTAGGCGTTCTCACGTCTCGCGCGGGCCGTCCCCGGCAGAGCGGCCCCGTACCCACCGCCACCGCGGGTACGGGGCCGCTCCCGTGGGGGCCGGTGCCTCCCCTTGGCGCACCGGCCCGGCCGCTGCCTCAGCCGGTGGCCGTCACTCCTCGGCCGGCAGCGCCGTAAGCCAGTGGGCCGGCGCGGCCGTCGCTCCGTACCGGGCGGCAGGACCGGACACCGTGGCAAGCCGGCCGCCCGCCCACCCCAGGCTCCCGCTGTCGGCGAACTGCCCGACGCCCAGGAGCAGCAGGGCGAGGAACAGCAGCGCGTACGTCCCCTGCGCGAGCGAGACGGCGTCGGCCGCCGTCACACCGTCCACGACCCCGGTGTGACCGATACCGAACGCCAACAGCGTGAGACCCAGGGCGAGATGGCCGAGGGCAGCGGTGCCGGCGCTTCCCGCAGAGACGTCATTGTCCACGGCGGGCTCCCTCCACATGCGGTGATCCCGCTCTCCCAGTGACCCTTATGTACCCTTCACAAGCGCACAATCCACCTCTGCGCATCGAGATTGCCGGTTTCCACAGACGAGTTGACGCCATGTCGGCCACGGAGCGTCGCAACCGACACCAAGAGTGACGGGGGTGCCGGAGATGACGGAGATGGCGGGGGTGACGGCGACGACAGGGATGACCGGAGGCCACGCGGGCGAGGAGAGGGGCGACGCGGGCAACAGGAGTGCGGGGGGCGAAGGGGGCGCGAGGGGTGAGGGGGCGCGGGAAGAAGGGGTGTGACGGCAGGGGCGTTCGGAATGGTGAAAGGTCAGGGAATGACGACGACCGGGCGCTGGGCGCGCCGTGCGAGACGCCCCGCCACCGAGCCGAAGATGCGGCCGACGATGCCGTGTGTGGACCCGACGACGATGGCGTCGGCCGAGTACTCCCGGCCGACCTCCTCCAGCTCGTGGCAGATGTCCCCGCCGCGCTCGACGAGCACCCAGGGAACCTCGGAGAGGTAGTCCGCGCAGGCGAGCTCCAGGCCGAGCACCTCCGTGCGGTGATCGGGCACATCGACGAAGACGGGCGGTTCACAGCCCGCCCAGACCGTGGTCGGCAGCCGATTGGCGACATGGACGATGATCAGGCCGGAACCTGATCTTCGGGCCATGCCGATGGCGTATGCGAGGGCGCGCTCACTGGAGGTCGAGCCGTCGAAGCCGACCACGACCCCGTGCCGGAACGCGGGATCGCAGGAATGACGTGTTTCTTCGACCGCCTGCGGGTCCGACATGGGGTCGGCTACCTGCTTGCGGTCGGCGGGTTCGGGGATTTCGTGACCGGCCATCGGTGTCTCGGCGAAGAGAGTCCTCGTGAGGAGAGCGACGTGGGGAAGGTGTGTCTACGGGCGGTGTTGCGGTGTCCGGGAATCATCTTCCCAACCCCTTACCCCCAAGGGTACGGCGCCACTCCTCCACTGCCCAGACCCACGCAAAGCGCGTGCGACGTTTCACGGAGCATGCCCGAGGCGGACCCGTATGGCAATGCCGGTTGCGCCGTACATCGACGCAGAGGGGGCCTGACGGCCCCGCTGGGCGACCGGAAGGGGCCGCATCCGCCCTCCGCTCCGCCACGCCCCGGGGCCCCGCACCCCGGGGCGGGTCACCGCCGCGCCGTCGACCGCCGGACCGATGACCGACCCCCAGGAGTCACGCCGCGCCCGCCGCGGCCCGCCCGCCCCGCCCGGAACCGTCCGCCCGGCCGCGGAGCGACACCGGCCCGCCGGACGACGCCCCGGCACCCGCCGGCGCCGCCGCGGCCTTCCACGCGATCGGCCGCTCAACCTGCCGAGGGGCGCAAAGAAGCAGCCGCACATCGGGGTTGTGCGCCGGTCGAATGACCAAATCACGTATGCACAACCGTCTATTTTCAGCCAACTTCACCCCCCTGTCACCTCCTTACCGAATTGGCCGATCAACCCCCTTGCCACCAGGCAGGAAGAGACCGCACGGTACGCTTCCACCCGACGGGGACGGGCCATCAAGGCGAGGCGCACTTCCCTGCACGGCCGACGAGTGAAACCCTTCGTGATCGAACGCTTCCCGCCAAGTTGCCTTGTCGACATAACGCCGGTTGGTGAACTTGTCACGCCGGCACCACGGGACGCAGTAGATTCGATCTTGGGTATCGAAGACGGGGACTCATGCAGGACCGAGGGGAAAAGTGCAGGAGCGACAGGCCCGTAAGGACCAGGGAGACGCGAACACCGAGGGGGGCTTAGCGTCATGAGCCAGGACTCCGCCGCCGCAACGGAGGCTGTACGGAAGCTCAGTGGACGACGACGACGGGAAATCGTCGCCGTACTGCTGTTCAGCGGCGGCCCCATCTTCGAGAGCTCGATCCCGCTCTCCGTCTTCGGAATCGACCGCCAGGACGCGGGAGTTCCGCGCTACCGACTCCTCGTCTGCGGCGGGGAAGAGGGGCCGCTGCGGACCACCGGGGGACTCGAACTGACCGCGCCCTACGGGCTGGATGCGATCAGCAGGGCAGGCACCGTCGTGGTGCCCGCGTGGCGTTCGATCACCTCGCCGCCGCCCGCCGAGGCACTGGAAGCGCTGCGCCGCGCCCACGAAGAAGGGGCCCGCATCGTCGGGCTGTGCACGGGCGCGTTCGTGCTCGCCGCCGCCGGGCTGCTGGACGGCCGCCCGGCGACCACACACTGGATGTACGCACCGACGCTGGCCAAGCGCTATCCGTCGGTGCACGTCGACCCGCGCGAGCTCTTCGTCGACGACGGTGACGTGCTCACCTCCGCCGGCACGGCGGCCGGGATCGATCTCTGCCTGCACATAGTCCGCACGGACCACGGCACGGAGGCCGCCGGAGCACTGGCCCGTCGGCTCGTCGTGCCGCCGCGGCGCAGTGGCGGCCAGGAGCGCTACCTCGACAGGTCTTTACCGGAAGAGATCGGCGCCGACCCGCTCGCCGAGGTCGTGGCCTGGGCACTGGAGCATCTCCACGAGCAGTTCGACGTGGAGACGCTGGCCGCGCGCGCGCCTACATGAGCAGGCGGACCTTCGACCGCAGGTTCCGCTCGCTCACCGGCAGCGCACCACTCCAGTGGCTGATCACCCAGCGGGTGCTGCAGGCGCAGCGGCTGCTGGAGACGTCCGAGTACTCGGTCGACGAGGTCGCGGGCCGCTGCGGCTTCCGCTCGCCGGTCGCGCTGCGCGGACACTTCCGACGCCAGCTGGGCTCCTCCCCCGCCGCGTACCGGGCCGCCTACCGGGCCCGCCGTCCGCAGGCGGGCGGGGGCGGTGTCGGTGGTGCGGAGGCCATCGCTCCGGCGATCGAGTCGGCCGTGCCGTCGCAGAGCACCTCGGGAAGCCGGCGTGCCGCGGCCACGGCCACTCCGCCGGGGCCGCAGGTCGTCACGTCGGCGGCGCTCGGGGCGGGGCCGCCGGAGTACGGCAGGACGGGCTCCGACGCGTACACCACCGGGCGCCCGACCCTGCCGGGTCAACGGAGCGCCCCGTAGGCTGGGGCCCATGAACGACCGCATGGTGTGGATCGACTGCGAGATGACCGGGCTCTCGTTGACGGAAGACGCACTCATCGAGGTGGCCGCACTGGTCACCGACTCGGAGTTGAACGTGCTCGGCGACGGGGTGGACATCGTGATCCGCCCGCCGGACGCGGCCCTGGAGACGATGCCCGAGGTGGTGCGCCAGATGCACACCGCCTCGGGCCTCCTCGACGAGCTGGCCGAGGGCACCACCCTGGCCGACGCCGAGGCCCAGGTGCTGGCCTACGTCCGCGAGCATGTCAAGGAGCCCGGCAAGGCCCCGCTCTGCGGAAACTCGGTCTCCACCGACCGCGGTTTCCTGGCGCGGGACATGTCGGCCCTGGAGAGCTATCTCCACTACCGGATCGTCGATGTGTCCTCGGTCAAGGAACTGGCGCGCCGCTGGTACCCGAGGGCGTACTTCAACAGTCCGGACAAAAACGGCAACCATCGGGCACTCGCCGATATCCGTGACTCCATCACGGAGCTGCGCTACTACCGCGAGGCGGTCTTCGTGCCGCAGCCCGGCCCGGACTCGGAGCGCGCCAAGGCCATCGCGGCACGCGTCGCGCCGCCCAAGCCGTAGGACGTCGCGAAGCCGCTGGTCATAGGCCTTTCGGGGGGCGCGATCAGCGGCTGGACAATGGGGGCGCGAGCACCCTCCAGGACCCTGTACACTTTTTCTCGGCCGGTCAGAAAAAGACCGGGCATGGTGGGTATAGCTCAGATGGTAGAGCACCTGGTTGTGGTCCAGGATGTCGCGGGTTCGAGTCCCGTTACTCACCCTGAATGATGAAGGGCTGACCTGTTCTCACAGGTCAGCCCTTCATCATGTCCGGGACCTTGGGAACACGGCGGGACCAGGGGCGCCCGCCCCGCTGCCGCGGCTGGACTTTCTCCAGAACGCCGACACTGCCGACCCCTGTCCGGTAATGTCCGATTCGGTGACGGTCAGGGGCTTCCGCGCATGTGACCGACATCACCGCAGACCAATCAGCCCGCTCCCCGTGGGTGCGGGGATTGCTCTTCCGCCTTCGGCAGACCCCAGAGCACTTTCATGCGTGCGAGGTCAGTCGTCGGCCTCGAACGAATACCAAGCGGCGCGCTTTCCTCGCACTCGATCTCGTACCGGGACCGCCCGATCGGCTCGGCGTGTGTGCTGATCTGTGATCACCGATGTCGAGACCACGCCTGTCCGCTCATAGGGTCGGAGTGTGATTAAAACGATCGTGCTCGACATCGGTGAGACCCTTGTGCGTGACGACCGCTACTGGGCCTCCTGGGCCGACTGGTTGGACGTCCCCAGACACACCCTGTCCGCGCTCGTCGGCGCTGTGACCGCGCAGGGTCTCGACAATGCCGAAGCCCTCCGCCTTCTGAAGCCGGACATCGACATCGCGGCCGAGTACGCCGCCCGGGAAGCCGCCGGTCTCGGTGAAGCCCTCGACGAGACCGACCTGTACGAGGACGTGCGACCCGCGCTCGGCACACTGCGGAGGCTCGGGGTACGGGTCGTCGTCGCGGGCAACCAGACCGTCAAGGCTGGGCAGTTGCTCCGGGCTCTGGATCTGCCGGCGGACTTCGTCGCCACCTCCGGAGAATGGGGGTGCGCCAAGCCGGCGCCCGACTTCTTCGCGCGGGTCCTCAACGCGTCACAGGCGCCGGCGCAGGACACCGTCTATGTCGGTGACCACCCGATGAACGACACCTTCCCGGCCGCGCGGGCCGGGCTTCGTGCGGCGCACCTCCGCCGCGGACCGTGGGGGCATTTGTGGGCAGACGACCCGCAGGTACGGGAGAGAGCGGACTGGGTGGTCGATTCGCTCATGGACCTGACCCACCTCATCGACGGATAGCCGCTGATCCCGAATCCGTACCCGCATCGTCACCGTGCGAGTACGGTGCGGTTATGTCCGCCGACTCCCCACACGAGGTCGGTGAGCGAATCGCTGCCCGCCGCCGCGCGCGCCGCCTCACCCAAACCGGTCTCGCCGCTGCGTCCCACGTCTCCTACGCGACTATCCGCTCCGTCGAGCGTGGCGCGAGGCGGCCGAGCGACGACGTACTCGAAGCGATCGCCGCCGCGTTGGAGGTCGATGCAACTCAGCTGCGCGCTGGGTACGTCGGCACTGAGCGACGTGTCCACCGCGCTCTCCCCGCCTTGTCGCGGGCGATCGCCGGATACGACATTCCGCAGGGCCTTCCGGCCCGTACGCCTGACGAGCTGGCCGACGTGATCGGTACAGCGGTGGCCTGGAGGCTCGGCGCCCAGTACGGCCGGATCGCGGCGGAGATTCCCGGAATTCTCCGAGACGCTATCCGTCACGTCCACACCGCGCGCGGCACGGAGCACCAGAGAGCCGCCCGGATGCTGGCTGCCGCTGCCCGCACCGCTGATGCCATCGCCTTCAAGTACGGCGAACGCGACCTGTCCGCCCGGCTGATCGGCTTGATGCGCTGGGCCGCAGACCGAGCCGCAGACCCTCTTGTCCAGGCAGCCACGGCATACGTGCGCACCGAGGTGTTTTTCGCGGCCCGTGCCCACGCTGTCGGCCTCGCTGCTTTGGAGCAGGCGATCGAAGCAGCCCCCGCGCCGTCGTCCCGCACGGCGACCGCTGCTCGTGGCGCCCTTCACATGCGAGCCGCCGTCATCGCAGGGCGCGACGCGAACGTCGGCTCCGCCGATGCCCACCTCAAGCTCGCCCGCAAACTCGGCGACCAAGTCGCCCGCGAAGGAATCTACTTGGGCACCGCGTTCGGCCCGGAATCCGTCCGCATCCACGAGGTCTCCGTCGCCGTCAGCCTCGGCCCGGACCACGTGGACCGTGCGCTCCGTGTCGCCACCGAGTGGAATCCGCCTGCCGATCTGCCAGCCGAACGTCGCAGCGGTTTCTACATCGAATTGGCCCGCGCGCAGGACTGGGCCGGGCTCCGGGCGGACGCGTTCAAGAGCCTCAAAGTGGCCCGTGCTGCGGCGCCGCAGCACACCCGCGAGCATCCGTGGGCACGGGAAGTCGCCGCAAGCCTGCGGCGCTTCCACCGTTGCGATGCCGAAGCCTTGTCGCACTTCGCTCACTGGGTCGGCGCCGTCTGACGGACTGCTACCGGTTGTAGCAGTTGCGCCCCTTCTCAGCCTGCACGATGTACCTGTCCACATCACACAGGCAGAGGAGGGGCCCATGACCACCCCGGTGCTCGTCGAGGGACAGGTAAGCATTGCTCGCCTCCACGGCGAGGCCTGCTGGCACTGCGGTGCCATGACTCGCAGTCTCGTCCCGGCCGGAGTCATCACCCTGCCGGGGCAGAGCCGGGTATGGACGATCGTCTCCTGTGGTTGCACGCCTGTCACCAGCCCGAAGTCGACCGCGCCTCTCGCTGTTGAGAAACCCGTGCCTGATCTGGCGCTGCTGTCCGATGCCCAGCAGCGCGGCGCCCGTTGTGTCTGGTGTAACGCACCCTTGTCGAACACGGCGGCCCACAACCTCGGCCCACGGCCCATCCACGCGTTCAGCGCGTCGCCCCGGTGGTTCCCTCGCTGCTGTTTCCGCTGCTGGAAGGACCATGCATGATCAAGCTGTCAAAGAAACCGCCCGCGACCGAATCCGCCTACCGCACCTGGCTCGGACACACCCTCGTCTGTGCCGACTGCCGGTTGGGGGCCTCATGTCCGACCGCCGTCCGACTCGGCCGCGCCTGGCGGAAGGGCCGTCAATGACCCGGGCCCCGCACTGCATCACGTGCGGCACAGAACGCGACCTTGAGCCCGTTGGTGCGACCTACGGTTGTCCGGCTCATATCCGTGGACTGCAAGGCAGGATCGACGACATCCTCGCCGATTTGGTGTGGTTACAGGAGACCAGGGCCGACCGAATGCGTGCACGTGCTGCTTGCCAGCCCCCGCAGGCTGAGGAGACAGCATGAGCTGCCTACTCAGGCGCTTGGTTGCCATCCGAGAACTGGGCCGCACGGGACGCCGTACCCGACCGCGGCTGAACTTTCTCCGAACGCCGACGCCACAGACTCCTGTCCGGTAATGTCCGATTCGGTGAAAGTCATGGGTTTCCGAGCACGTGGCCTGTATCACCGCAGGTGAATCAGCCTGCTCCCCGTACGCGCGGGGATGGTCCCCACCTGCGAAATTTCGGGGGTGCTTGGGCCAACTACCCCCGCACCCGCACGGGAGGCCCCACCTCTGTAGAAGTGATCCTCCCGGCCCGTGCCCATGCTGCCGACCTCGCCGGATTGGAGCGGGCGGTCGTAGGGGCCTCCGTCCCGTCGTCCCGCGCGGAGGCTGTCGTCACGAGGAGTCGCGGACGATCAGTTCCGTGGGGAGCACGATCTGCGGGCGCTCCTCGTTCTCTTCGGCGATCTCCTGGAGCAGGACGCGGGCCATCATGCGGCCCATTTCCTCGATCGGCTGGCGCACGCTGGTGAGCGCCGGGTCCATGTGGCGGGCGACGACCGAGTCGTCGAAGCCGATGAGGGCCACGTCGTCCGGGATGCGCCGGCCGGCCTCGCGGAGTACCTGACGGGCTCCCACGGCCATGACGTCGGACGCGGCGAAGACCGCGTCGATGTCGGGGCGGCGGGCGAGCAGTTCACGCATGGCGCGGGCGCCGCCCTCCTCGGTGAAGTCGCCGGAGGCGATCAGGCGCTCGTCCGGTTCGAGACCGGCCGCGAGGACTCCCTTGCGGTAGCCGTCGAGGCGACGCTGCGCCCCGTAGACGTCGAGGCGCCCGGTTATCGTGGCGATGGCGCGGCGGCCCCGGGAGACCAGGTGTCCGACGGCTGCGCGGGCGCCCTCGAAGTTGTCCGAGTCGACCGAGGCGAGCGGTTCGGAGACGGATCTGCGGCCGCTCATCACGGCCGGCATGCCGAGTTGCTCCAGCAGGTCCGGCAGCGGGTCGTCGGCATGGACGGAGACCAGCAGTACGCCGTCGACGCGGTGCGCGGTCAAATACTGGGCCAGCCTGCGGCGTTCGCGGTCGTTGCCGACGAGGGTCAGCAGCAGTTGCATGTCGGTGTCGGCGAGCGCCGCGCCGACACCGCGGACGATGTCGGAGAAGTACGGCTCGGCGAAGAAGCGGGTCTCCGGCTCGGGCACGACGAGGGCGATGGCGTCCGTGCGGTTGCCGGCGAGCGCGCGGGCCGCCCGGTTCGGTACGTATCCCAGTTCGGCGACGGCCGCCTCCACCGCCTCGCGCGTGTGCGCGCTGACCCGGGGAGAGCCGTTGATGACGCGCGAAGCCGTGCCCCGTCCCACCCCCGCCCGTGCCGCGACTTCTTCGAGCGTGGGCCGCCCGCCGCTCCGTACTCGCGCTGCCGCCATGACTGCCTCCCGTTTGCGGTCAATTTCTCACAGTCGGATAACCGAACCAAGTCCTGGCGCTGGATCCCTTGACACCGTCCGGCCCCGGCGGTCACTCCCCACCACCAAAAATGGGAGCGCTCCCATCCTATGACGATGTTGATCGGGGCTCCGCGGCCCCCGGTGCGGGGCGGAAATGACGGAGACCCGGCACGGGAGGCCGGGTCTCGGGAGGGTGTCCGGGGTCAGCCGAGGTCGGTGACCGGGGGCAGTGCGTGACGGCGGATGACGTCGGCGTACCAGTGCGCGCTCGCCTTGGGGATGCGGGCCTGGGTGGCGTAGTCGACGTACACGGCACCGAAGCGCTTGGAGTATCCGTACGCCCACTCGAAGTTGTCCATCAGGGACCAGAGGAAGTAGCCGCGTACGTCCGCCCCGTCGGCCACGGCCCGCTGCACGGCGCCGAGGTGGCCTCGCAGGTAGGCGATCCGCTCGGGGTCCTCGACCCGGCCCTCGGGCGAGACGTAGTCGTCGAAGGCCGCACCGTTCTCGGTGACCATCAGCGGCATGCCGGGGTTGTCCCGGGCGACGTCCATGAGCAGGTTGTACAGCCCGTTGGGGTCGATCGCCCAGTTCATCGCCGTGCGCGGCTTGCCCTCGGCGAGGTGGAAGGCAACGTTCTCGGAGCCGGGCCACGGGGAGTAGTCGCTGTTGCCGTGGCCGTCGTCGCGCGCGGCGGTGGAGTCGCCGGTGGGCGCGGAGACCAGCGTCGGCGTGTAGTAGTTGATGCCCAGGACGTCGACCGGTCGGGAGATGGCGGCCAGGTCGCCGTCGTGGACGAGCTTCGACCAGTCGACCAGGTGCCCGGTGTCGGCGATCAGGTCCTCGGGGTACGCGCCGTGCAGCATCGGGCCGGTGAAGACCCGGTTGCCCACCGCGTCGATCCGGCGTGCGGCGTCCGCGTCGGCGTCGCTGTCGGTCAGCGGGCGGACCTGGTGGAGGTTGAGCGTGACCGAGGTCTGCGCGGTGGCGGGGATGCGGTCGCGCAGGACCTCCAGCGCGCGGCCGTGGGCAAGGTTGAGGTGGTGGGCCGCACGCAGGGCGGACGCCGGTTCGGTACGGCCGGGGGCGTGCACGCCGGAGCCGTAACCGAGGAAGGCGGAGCACCACGGCTCGTTGAACGTGGTCCAGGTGTCGACGCGGTCGCCGAGGGCACCGGCCATGATGGCGGCGTAATCGGCGAAACGGTCGGTGGTCTCCCGCTGGGGCCAGCCGCCGGCGTCCTCCAGCTCCTGGGGCAGGTCCCAGTGGTAGAGGGTCGCGACGGGCGCGATACCCGCTTCGAGGAGTTCGTCGACGAGCTTGCGGTAGAAGTCCAGTCCGCGTTCGACGGCCGGGCCGCGGCCGGTGGGCTGCACCCGGGACCAGGAGATGGAGAAGCGGTAGGCCTTCAGGCCGAGCTCCTTCATCAGCGCCACGTCGTCGCGGTAGCGGTGGTAATGGTCGGCGGCGATGTCTCCGGTGTCACCGTTGCGGACCTTGCCCGGAGTGCGGCTGAAGGTGTCCCAGATGGAAGGGGTGCGGCCGTCCTCGGCGGCGGCGCCCTCGACCTGGTAGGCGGCGGTCGCCGCCCCCCAGACGAATCCGGTCGGAAAGTCCGCTGCCTCGGGCGCCTGCTTCGGGGCGATGTCGGGTCGTACGGCAGTCATGCGGGAGCGCTCCCAGGGGTGGACGAACAGGGACGGATAAAGGTGGAACTCCGGGGCCCGTACGGCCTGCGGTCAGGGAAGCAGGCCGTACGGGACATCCGGAGGGGGCGGGTGACTCGGTGTCACCCCTTGACGGCGCCGGACATGATCCCTCCGACGATCTGCTTGCCGAAGATCACGAAGACCACGAGCAGCGGCAGTGTGCTGATCAGCGCACCGGCCATCACGATGCTCTGGTCGGGGGTGTAGGAGGCACTCAGCTGGCCGAGGGCCACCTGGATCGTGGGGTTCTGCTGGTTGAGGGCGAGGTAGGGCCAGAAGAAGTCGTTCCACGCCTGCACGAAGGTGAGCATCCCGAGCACCATCATCGCGGGGCGGGCCACGGGGAGCACCACGCTCCGCACGATGCGGAAGTTGCTCGCGCCGTCGACCTTGGCGGCCTCGACGAGTTCGTAGGGCAGCGCCTCGCTCAGGTACTGCCGCATGAAGAACACCCCGAAGGCGCTCACCAGGGTCGGGAAGATCACCGACTCCAGCTTTCCGCCCCAGCCGATGTCGGACATCAGCATGAACAGCGGGACGACGCTGAGCTGCGGCGGGATCGTCAGGGTGGCGATGACTCCGGTCATCAGGGCGCCGCGGCCCCGGAAGCGCATCTTGGCGAAGGCGTAGCCGGCCAGGGTGCAGAAGAAGAGCGTCGCCGCCGTGATGCAGGTGGAGACGATGAAGCTGTTGAGGATCGCCTTGCCGAGGTGAGCCTGGTTCCAGGCGGCGTCGAGGTTGTCCAGCAGCCGGCCGCCGGGCAGGAACGGCGGTGTGGTGGCGAGCACTTCGTCCTGGGTGTGGGACGCGGCCACCAGGGTCCAGTAGAGCGGCAGGAGCGAGCCGATACCGACGACGGTCAGGGCGATGTAGGCGAACGGGCCGCCCTGCAACTGCTTGCCCGCGCCCGGCCTGAAGCGGGACGGGCGCCGCGGCGCCCGGTGGGCCGGCTGCGGGACGAGGGCCGGGGCTTGGGTGGGGCTGGTCATGGTCATGGAAATCGCTCCCGGTCAGACCGCGGATTTGCGTACGAAGCGGCCGATGAGCCAGTTGACCGCGGCGATGAGCAGCAGGAGGGCGAGCATCGCCCAGGCCACTGCGGCGGCCGGACCGAGGTGCCCGAGATTCCAGCCGTAGTTGTAGAGGTAGACGCTGAGCGTCTCGTACTGATTCTCGTTGCCGCCGGTGGCGCCGAGCGTGCCGCCCTCCAGCAGCAGGGGCTCACCGAACAGCTGCATGGAGCCGATGGTCGAGATGACGATCGTGAAGAGGATCGTGGGCCGCAGCGAGGGGATGGTCACCTTGCGGAACTGCTGCCAGCGCGAGGCGCCGTCGAGCGATGCCGCCTCGTACAGATCGGACGGTACCGCCTGCATGGCGGCCAGGTAGATCAGGGTGTTGTAGCCGGTCCAGCGCCAGATCACGATGACGGAGATCGCGATCTTCGACGTCCAGTGGCCGTTGGCCCAGTTGGTGTCGCCGAGGCCGATGAAGTCCAGCGCCCAGTTGAGCAGGCCGCCGTCGGCCCGGAAGACCAGGGCGAAGACGAGGGCCGCGGATGCCACGGAGGTGGCGTACGGGGTGAGGATCACCGTCCGCCAGAAGGTGCTGGCCCGCAGCTTGTAGTTCAGCAGGTGGGCCAGGCCGAGGGCGACCAGCAGCTGCGGGACCGTCGACATGACCCCGATGAGGAAGGTGTTCCCGACGGCCGTCCAGAACTCGGAGTCGTGCAGGATCCTGTCGAAGTTGTCCCAGCCGACCCACTCCATCTGGTTCAGGCCGGTCATCTCCACCCGGTGCAGGGCGATCCATCCGGTGTAGATCAGCGGATAGAGGCCGAAGGCGCCGAAGACGAGGAAGAACGGGGCTATGTAGGCGTACGGCGAAGCCTTGTCGTCGAACCGCCACAGCCGGCTCCGCCATGTTCTGCGGTGGGAGCCCGCCGATGTCTTCGGGGAGCCGCCGGGTGGCGGGGCGTATGCGTCCCGGGTGGGAGTCGAGGTGGCCACGGGCGGGAGTCCTTCCCTGCGTTGCTGGGTTGCCGGGTACTTCGATCGATCGCCCGGGTAAGGGGCTGGGGTCGCCCGGGGCGTGGGTGGCTGGTGTGGGTGCCTGATGTGCGTGGGTGGTGTGCGTGGGTGGCTTCCACGAAACAGCCGGGGCGGGCCCGGGTGCGGGCCCGCGAGCGTGCCGGTGCGGGCGGCTCCGGGAGCCGCCCGCACCGGCGACGGTCAGCCGATCGCCTTGTCGATCGCGTTGGTCGCCGCCTTCCACGCGTCATCCGGGCTGGTGCCGCGCTGCTCCATGTTGTTGATCTGGGTGGAGATGGTGTCCTTGATCACGCCGTCCTTCGGGCCGAGGACGGTCTCGGGGATCGACTTGGCCTCGTCGGCGTAGATCTGGCCGATCGGCGCGTCGTTGAAGTACTCCAGCTTCGCGTCCTTCACGTCGGGCAGGTCGTACGCGCCCTTGTTGGACGGGAAGCTGCCGATCGCCTTGAAGACGGCGGCCTGCTGCTCGGGCGCGGTCAGCCACTTGACGAGCTTGGTGGCCTCGTCGACGTGCTTGCCGGACTTGGGCACGGCGAGGAACGAGCCACCCCAGTTGGCTGCGGTCGCACCGGGAGCGGTGGTGATGTTCCACTTGCCCTTGTTGGCGTCACCGGCGTTGACCGAGATCTGACCGGCCATCCACGCGGGGCAGGCCACGGTGGCGGCCGTGCCCTTGCGCAGGGCGGCCTTCCACGGGTCGCTGAACTGGGCCAGGCCCTGGGTCAGCTTCTTGTCCGCGGCCTCGGCGGCCAGGTCCCAGCCCTGCTTGACGCTGGAGCTGTCCTTGTAGATCGGCTTGCCGCTCTCGTCGTAGTACTGCTTCGCGTTCGAGCTCACCACGGCGTTGAACATCGCGCTCGCGGAGTCCATGAAGTACGTCCCCTTCGGGGCCTTCTTCTTGTACTCCTCACCGAGCTTGAGGTAGTCCTCCCAGCCCCCGGCGATCTTCTTGGCGACCTCTTCGCGGTCGGTCGGCAGGCCGGCCTTCTCGAAGAGTTCGGTGTTGTAGCAGAGGGACATCGGGCCGATGTCGGTACCCGCGCCGATCACCGCGCCGCTGGACGTGGTGGCCTGCTTCTCCTTCCAGGAGACCCACTCGTTGACGTCGATCACCTTGCTGAGGTCGGCGAAGGAGTCCGCCTTGGTGTCGACGATCTCCTTGATCCGGCCGACCTCAAGACCCTGGACGTCGGCGAGACCGCTGCCGGAGTTCAGCTGCTGGAGCAGCTTGGGGTAGTAGACCTTCTCGTCGGCGGTGGTGTCTTCCTTGACCGTGATGTTCGGGTTCAGCTCGTGGTACTTCTCGAAGAGACCGGCTTCCTTGTAGCCGAACTGCCCGAAGTCGGCGACGGTCAGCGTTATCTTCCCGTTCGCATCGGAACTCGTGTCGTCCGACGAATCCGAATCGCTGCTGCAGCCGGTCAGCAACAGAGCTGCGGCTGACAGGCCCGTGGTGGCCAGAACCGCGGCTCTGCGGCTCCGTCCGGCGACGGTGCGGGTGATACGCATTCCACTACTCCTTGTTCCAGGGTGGGACTGGCGTTCTGACGGTGCGGCATACGCGCTGGTGAGTGCGGGTGCCCATGGGTTCTGGGGGGAGAACACGGGTAGTGCCGTTCGAACGAGGAAAATCCCGCCCGATGTGGGAGCGCTCCCATGCGTCGATGTCGGAAGGTTGCTGCCTTGAGGGGGCGGGTGTCAAGAGTTGAAGACGCTTCCGTTGCCCGAGTGTGTCCTGCAAGTCACGAGACCGTGTCCCGCACAGGTCTTGCCATATCCTGCGGACCTCACCCGAGGGTGCACGCCGTTCCGTAAAAGCCCAGCTCAGGGCGTTGTTGACAAACAGTCGCCCCGTCGGCCTCACCGATCCGCCACCCCCGGGCCAGATTTCTGTCCGGCCCCGGGAGCGATCTTGGTCATCCCCGATTCACTCCGGACGGCCCGCCGGAAGGTGAACGGGGCATCGCGCGACGGGGGCGGTCGGGGCCGCATCCGCCTTCTTTCTCCGAAGCCGTCACCGCCGCCAGGGGGCGGCGGGGGTGACTGGATGGGGGTACCGAGGGGCCGGATGACGGGCGGGGCCGGATGACGGGCGGGGCGGGATGACGGGCGGGGCGGCACTGGGGGCGGCACTGGGGGGCGGGGTGGCACTGGGGGCGGCACTGGGGGGCGGGCCAGGACACGTCGGTCCTCACGGCCTCGATCCCGGCCGTGCTCCCGGCGGTGAACCGGGCGGGGTAGGGGGCCCGTTCAGACGCGCACGAGGGGACGTCCGCACGGGCACATGGGGGCGCGCATCCCGGCCGGGGTGGGTGCGTGGGGGCCGGCCGGGATGCGCGGGGGGCGGTTGGTCCGTGGTGGTCCGCAGTGGGGGCGGGCGGGATCCGTGGGGTGGGCAGGATCCGTGGGGTGGGCAGGATCCGTGGGGTGGGCGGGATCCGTGGGGTGGATGGGATGCGCGGGGTGGGCCGGATACGCGGTGGGCGGGTGGTTACTCGTACGCGCCGAACGCCTTCGTGAACGCGAGCGGTTCCTGAGCGATGGAGCTGCACGAGGCGTCGGCGCTCGGCTTCGGACCGCCCGCGCACTCCTTGTCGCGGGTGCCCGACCACATCGCCAGCCGACCGAGCCCCTTCTGCCGGGCGAACTCCACCAGTTGGCCGGCGTCCTCGACCGTGAAGACCTCGGTGCTGACGTCGTTGACACCGATCATCGGCGTGACGGCGACGGCCTTCCACGCTGCGGCGTCCGCGAGCCCGAGCACGCCCTTGACCTGGGCCTGTGTGGCGGTGGCCGCCTGGATAGCGTACGTTCCCATGTCGCCGCCGTACGAGGAGCCGTAGTCCATCGCCATGATGTTGACCGCGCCGACCTCGACGCCGTTCTTGGCGGCGTCGGCGATCAGGTCGACGCCCGGCTGGGTCAGCCCCTCGGGCATGACCGGCAGGGTGAAGGAGACATCGAGGCCGGGGTGGGACTTCTGGAGCTGTGCGATGGCCTGGGAGCGGCGTGAGTTGGCCGCCGTGTCAGGCAGTGCGCCGCCTTCGATGTCGAAGTCGACCTTGGTGAGCTTGTACGTGTCGATGACCTTGCCGTACGCCGCGGCGAGGTCGGACGCGGAGGAGCACCGCAGGGCCAGTTCGGCCCCGGCCGCCCCGCCGAAGGAGACCCGGACGTCGCCGCCCTCGGCGCGCAGCGTGCCGATCTGGGAGGCGACGTGGTCGTCGCCGAGTGCGGTGACGCCGCCCCAGAGCGGGGTGCAGCCGGTGCCGGCGGTGATGAAGGCGAGGTTGAACTCCTTCACACCGGTCCTGGTGGCGGTGTCGAGGAGGTCGTAGGCCGGGTACAGCGAGGTGTCGACGTACGGGGCGAAGCCCGCACCGCTCGCCGCGCCGCCGTCACCGGTCCCTGTGTGCGTGGGGGTGGGGGTGGCCGTGGCGGTCCCGGTCGGCTGCGGCGTCGAGGAGGCGGTCGGGGTGGGGGTCGGGGTGGGGGGCGCCGTCTCGGTGGGGCGGCCGGTCGGTTCCGGTGTGGCGCCGGTGTCCGCGGAGCACGCGGCGTCGTTGATGAGGCATCCGGTCGGGTCGGCGGCCGTGCCGTCCGAGGTCGTGACGAAGCCGACGGTGACCGACGCGCCGGGCGCCAGCTCCTTGTTCCAGCTCGCGGGCTTCACGACGACATGGCCGCCGCTGACGGCGTGCTCACCGTTCCAGAGGGAGCTGAGTTCCGTACCCGCGGGCAGGTCGAACGCGAGTGTCCAGTCCGTCTGCACCTGGTCGGTGTCGTTGGTGATGACGTACTGCCCGGTGTAACCACCGGTCCAGCCGCTGGTCCTGGTGTACGCGGCGCCCACCGAGGCGGCCTGGGCCGTCCCGGTGAGGGCGAAGACCGCCCCGCCGATGACGGCCGCGGCGACGACCGCGCCGATCGCCTTGGTCCTGGTGCTCGCCGTGCGCCGGTGCGTGCTGGTGCCCATCGCGTGCCTGCCTCTGTCCTGCGGGAGTGGGGATGCGGAGATGCGGAGATGCGGGAGCACGCTAGCGGCAGACAATCCGGCAAATGACCTTATTCGGACCTGGGTTGACGTCCTTAGGACTGCCTTAAGGGGCGCATCGGCGCTGGTTAAAGGTGCGGGCGCGACCCTGACCGGAATCGGAGCGCTACGTTCCGACGGATCGCCCCACGTCGCCGCCGCCCCACCCGGTGACCACCCCGACCCCGCTCCTGCCGCCGGCCGCCGAGGCCGATCCAGACGCGTATCTCCGCGCCTCCGAGCACCGAGCGTCCGATCCGCACATCGCCGCCGGTGGACTCCGCGACCCGGCGGACGATGTCGAGGCCGAGCCCGGTGGATCCCACCGCCGCCTTCGCACCTCCCGCCACCTTCGTTCCCCCCGCCGTCTCCGCACCCCCCGTACCGTTCGCGCCTCCCACCCCCTTCGCGTCTACCGCCCTCTTGGTGTCTCCCGCACCCTTGGCGCCTCCCGCACCGCTCCGGCCGCTGCCGCCGCGGGCCAGGGCCGCCTCCGGGTCGGCGATGCCGCCACCCGCGTCCGAGACCAGCACGATCACGGCGTCACCGCTGTGGTGCACATCGACGGCGAAGGCAGTCCCCTCCGGGGTGTGCCGGAAGACGTTGCCGAGCAACGCGTCCAGAGCCGCGGCCAGTTCGGGCCGCGCGACCGGGACGCGTACCGTACGCTCCACTCCCGCGAGGCGCGCCTCGCGACCCTCGTCCTCGGCGAGCGCCGACCAGAAGTCCATCCGCTCCCGGATCACTTCGGAGACGTCGCAGCCGGCGCCGGGCCCACCGCCGACGCCCTGGGACTGCGGGCGCTGTTCGCGCGCGGTCCTGATGATGATGTCGACCTCCTGCTCCAACTGCTCCACCGCGGCCCGGGTCTGCTCGGCGGCGGGGCCCTCGCCGAGCGACGCGGCGTTGAGCCGGAGCACGGTGAGCGGGGTGCGCAGCCGGTGCGAGAGGTCGGCAGCCAACTCCCGCTCACTGGCGAGGAGTTGCACGACCTGGTCGGCCATGGAGTTGAACGCGGTGGCGGCCGACCGCAGTTCGGCCGGCCCCTCCTCCGGCACCCTGGTCCCCAGTCGCCCCTCGCCCAGGTCGTGGGCGGCGTCCGCGAGCCGTCTGGCGGGCTGCACCATCCGCACGCCGAGCCGGTCGGCGACCGCGACGGACCCGACGATCAGCGCGATGCCGACGCCCGCCAGCACCAGCCAGGCGGTGGCGACCCCGTGTGAGACCTCGTCCTCGGGCACGAACACCTCGACGACGGCGATGCCCCCGGAGCCGAGCGCGGTCGGCTGGAGCAGCGCGGAGCCGCCCGCCACCTCGCTGATCGAGGCGCGTCCCGACCTCCGCACGGTCTCCAGGTCCGCGCGGGTGGCGCGCCGGGTACCGATCTCCAGCGGGCGGCTGTCCGGCTCCTCGGCGGCGGGGACGTGCACGGCCATCCGGCCCGCGCCGCCCGGTTCGGTGGTGAGCACGGCCGTTTCGAGTTCGGTGCGGTCAGTGGTGATCGAGAGGGTCGGGCCGATGGTGGCGGCCTGCCGCTCGGCGTCGGAGAAGGCCCGGTCGCGGGCCATCTCCTCGACGACGAGACCGAGCGGAACGGCGAAGGCGACCACGACCATCGCGGTCACGGCCAGACAGACCTTGACCAGCGCCCATCTCATGCGGGCCGCTCCGGATCGGGCGATCGCGCCTCGGGCGGCTGGAGTTTCACGCCCACGCCGCGCAACGTGTGCAGATAGCGCGGCCTGGCGGCCGTCTCGCCCAGCTTTCTGCGCAGCCAGGAGAGATGGACGTCGATGGTCTGGTCGTCGCCGTAGGACTGCTGCCAGACCTGGGCCAGGAGCTCCTTGCGCGGGACGACGACTCCGGGCCGCCCGGCGAGGAAGGTCAACAGGTCGAACTCGCGTCGGGTGAGGTCGAGTTCGGTACCGTCCAGCTCGGCCCGGCGACGCAGCGGATCGATGGAGAGCCCGCCGACCCGGATGGCGCGCGGCGGCCCGGCCTCGCTCCCGGCCGCGCGCGAGCGGCGCAGCACGGCGGCCATCCGCGCGGACAGGTGCGCCACCGAGAACGGCTTGGTCAGGTAGTCGTCGGCACCGTCGTTGAGCAGCCGGACGATCTCGCTCTCGTCGTCCCGGGCCGTCGCGACGATCACGGGTACGTCGGTGACGCCGCGCAGCATCTTCAGCGCCTCGCCGCCGTCGAGATCGGGCAGGCCGAGATCGAGGATGACCACGTCGAAGCGGAAGTGGGCGACTTCGCGCAGCGCTTCGAGCGCGGTGCCGACACTCCGTACCGTGTGGGAGGCCTCGGTCAGGTGCCGGATGAGGGCGGAACGCACGAACTGGTCGTCCTCGACCACGAGCACACTGGGCATGGGCGGCACCGTACGCCATCCGGAGGCCCGCAGTCCTGTCTCCGGGGGTACGAGGACGGCACCGGGTCCGGTGGTGCAGGATGTGCCGGATGCGACGAGGACTCGTACACGTGCTCGCGTGGACGCTCGCCACCGGGGCGGCGGCCACGCTGTCGTGGTGGGGCGTGCACACGGTCCTGGCGGGCACCGCGTACGTGCCGCCGCGCGCCGTGCCGATCTCGGCGGGCGTACGGGGTGACCGGATGCCCGTCGACGGGCTGTCGTCCTCGACCCGGCGCCCCGAACCACCGCCGTCGCCGTCACCCACGGACGCCGACGACGCCCCGCGTGACACCCCGGAACCGTCCGCGCCCCCGTCCTCCCGGCAGCCGTCCGGCACCCCGGCGGTCGGCAGCCCTTCACCGGCCCCCTCCGCCTCGCGCCGGGGCACGGTGCGGAGTTACGGAACGGACGGCGGCCGGGTCGTCTTCGAGTTGGGCGACGACCGGGCGAAGCTGGTCTCGGCGACACCGGCGCCCGACTGGTCGATGCAGGTGTGGACGAACTCGACCTGGATCCGGGTGAACTTCAGTCAGGACGACGGCACCACCGTGTCGGTCTTCTGCACCTGGAACGACCATCCACCCCAGGTCGACATCGTCTGATCGGGGCCTGGGGCTTGGGCCCGGGGCTTGTGGCTTGGGGCCTGCGACTTGAGGTCTGCGGCTTGGGGGCTTGAGGTCTGCGGCCTGGGGCCTGGGACCTGGGGCCTCAGCCGAACGCCGAGGGCGGTGGTGCCGGTGACGGTCGCGCGTCGGCGTCGCGCACCGCAGCCGCGCCGCCGGTGAAGTCGGCGAGCGCCCGCCCGTGTTCGACGCGTCCGGGGTGCGGGTCCGTCGCGACCCGGCGGGTCAGCTCGGCGACCTTCAGCGGCGCGTCCGAGGCGAGCAGCACCGCGTTGCCGAAGCGGCGTCCGCGCCACACGGTCGGGTCGGCGGCGAGCGCCAGTTCCGGGAAGACCGTGGCCGCGGTCGCGATCTGGCCGCGCAGATGGGTCAGCGGCGGACCGTCCGCGAGGTTGGCCACGTAGCTCCCGCCGGGCTTCAGGACCCGGCGGACCTCGGCAAGGAACTCGGTGCTGGTGAGGTGTGCGGGGGTACGGGCCCCGCTGAAGACATCGGCGATGACGAGATCCGCCCAGCCGTCCTGCGTCTTCCCGAGGCCGGCGCGGGCGTCCGTGGCACGGACCCGGATCCTGGCCTGCGGGTCCAGCGGCAGCTCCCGGCGGACCAACTGGACGAGCGCGGCGTCTATTTCGACGATCTGCTGCGTGGAGCGGGGCCGGGTCGCGGCGATGTAGCGGGCGAGCGTGAAGGCGCCGCCGCCCAGGTGCACGACGTGCAGGGGCTGACCGGGGGGCGCGACGAGATCGGCGATGTGGCCGATCCTGCGCTGGTACTCGAACGACAGATGAGTGGGGTCGTCCAGGTCCACATGGGACTGCGGGGCGCCGTCGAGCGTCAGCGTCCAGGCACGTGGGCGCTCCCGGTCCGGCACCAACTCGGCGAGAGAGCCGTCCACCTGTTCGACAAGGGACTCGGCCCCGCGTCCGGCGCCGCGTTCAGCCCTGCCGCCGGACCGCTTACGGTCGCCCGCACCCTTGCTCGACGCTCCTCGACGTGCCACTGCTGCTCGCGCCTGCTCACTGCTCATCGCTCCGGACCGGTACGGAACCGGCCGTGCCGGAGGATTCCGGCCACCAGCCCATTATGGGCGCGCCGGCTGGGTGCGGCGGGGGCGCGCGGCGGCGCTCGTGGTCAGCGGCAGCTGTCGGCCGCCTCGATCAGCCGGGCCGCCTGGTCGAGGGCGGCCCGCAGCACGGCCGGGTCGGTGACCGGGGCGTCCTCCTCGGGCGGCAGCAGCCAGCCGCTGCCGGTGACGGGCGGCTCGGCGGGGATGCGCAGCCCGCGGCCGTCGGTCTGGGTACAGGCGCTGCCCGGTACGTCCCACGCCGCGGCGGTCCCCGGAGGCACCAGGAAGCCGAGGGTGTCGCAGGCGCCGTCGTGCAGGACGGGCCCGACGGCCTCCTGGTCGGCGCCCCGGCGCAGGATGTCCACGGCTTCCAGCCCCTGGCGGGCCGGGACGGTCACCAGGTCGCAGGGTACGGCGCCGTGGCCTTCCGCGGGCGCCGTGCCCCCCGTCGCGGCCGGGGTGGTCGCAGTCGTCCGCGAGTCGGCCTCCGTGCCGAGGTGCAACAAGGGACCTCTCCTCTCATCGCCGGGCGGAGCCGGATTCCGCCTCCACAGGGACCAACGCGCCGAGGGCGTCAAGGGCTACGGTGCCACGCCGCCGCAAAGGGTGGCAGTTCATGGCGGATCGCGGGCGAGATATCCCCTTTGTTGGCAAACGCCGCATGTGCGATGCGCCACACCCGGTACGTTCTTGCTCGCCGGGACACCGGAAGCAGGAGCCCGGCTGCACCAGAGAGGGCTCAGCCATGGTGTCGTCAGGGGCAGTTCCCAACCTCGCCTTCCGGCGGCTGCGCGGACCGCGCTCCGCCGGGGAGTTCGCTGCCGCGGTACGCAGGTCCGCCCGTGAGATCGGCGAGCAGGTCGCGTGCGACGCCCGGTACATCGGACGCGTGGAGTCCGGCGAGATCCGCTGCCCCAACTACGCGTACGAGCGGGTCTTCCTGCACATGTTCCCCGGCACCACCCTGGCGGGCCTGGGCTTCTCACCGCGCGAAACGGTACGCGGGCGGGGGCCACGGACCGCCGCCGAAGCCCCACCGCCCCCACCGCCCCCTACGCTCCAGAGCGACACCGACGAGGAGAGCGACGTGCTGCGTCGCGTATTCATGACGAGCGGCACCACCACGATGGCCGCCGCAACCCTGGGTCTCGGCCTCGGCGGCACCGCCGCCGCCGTCCCGCCCGCCCGGCACCAGGTCGGCGATGCCGAGGTGAACGCCGTCGAGAAGGCGGTGCGGCAGATCCGGCTGCTCGACGACCGGCACGGCGGTGACAGCCTGTACCGCCGGGCGTCCCAACCGCTGCGGGCGGCGTACACGCTGCTGGACTCCGGGGCCGTGGCCAAGCGCTCCACTTCCGACCGGTTGCACGCCGGGGCGGGCGAACTGGCCATCTCGGTGGGCTGGCTGGCCCATGACTCGGGCCGGTTCGAGGACGCCCGCTCGCACTATGCGGAGGCCCTGGCCACGGCCCGGCTGGCGGGTGACGGGGCTCTGGAGGCGCACGCGTTCTGCAACACGTCGTTCCTGGCCAGGGACACGGGGCGGCCCCGCGAGTCCGTACGCGCGGCGGAGGCAGGGCAGCGGGCGGCGCGGCCGCTGGGCTCGCCGCGGCTGCTGGCCCTGCTCGCCCTGCGGGAGGCCGGGGGCCGGGCGGGACTCGGGGACCGTACGGGCTGTGAACGGGCGCTCGGCCGGGCGCACACCGCGTTCGGGCGCGGCCCGTCGGACGCCGATCCGGAGTGGATGACCTTCTTCCGGGAGGCGGAGCTGGAGATGCTGGAGGCGCAGTGCTGGTCGGCGCTGGGCGACTGGTCCCGGGCGGCCCGCCACGCACTGCGGGCGACGCGGCTCCAGGACCCGCACTTCACCCGGAACCTCGCGCTGTACCGGGCCGAGCTGACCTGGGACCTCGCCCGGGCGGGCCGGTCCGCGGAGGCGGCGACGGCGGGCCACCAGGTGCTGGACCTGCTGGACCGGGTCCGGTCGACGCGCATCCGGGCCATGCTGGCGGAGGCGGCGGACGTACTGGCACCGCGACGGGGCACGGAAGAGGTGCGGGAATTCCTGGAGCGGTACGCGGAGTCCTCTCAGGCATAGCCCCCACGGGGCCGACCGAGTCCCGCGCACCGGCGGACCGACGGACCGGCCGCGGCTGCCAGGGGCCCCCAGGGCCGCCAGCCGCCGCCCGGTCTACTGCTCCAGGTGCCCCGTGTCGTTCCAGCGTTCCACCGCGGGCGCACCGTAGGCCCAGCCCAGCACCGACAGCGACGTCGGTTCGAGTCGGATGCGCGCCGCGAACGACACGTCCTCGCCGAGCCACCGCGCGCCCAGCGCCCGCAGGATGTGGCCGTGGGCGAAGACCAGGACGTCGCGGTCGGCCGAGCGGGCCCAGGCGACGACCTCGTCGGCGCGGGCGGACAGCTCGGCCAGGGTCTCCCCCTCGGGCACCCCGTCACGCCAGATGAACCAGTCGGGACGGTCCGCCTTGATCTGCGCCGGGGTCATCCCCTCGTACGCCCCGTAGTCCCACTCCAGCAGCGCGTCCCACGGCTCGGCCCGGTCCGCGAAGCCCGCGATGTCGCAGGTCTCCTTGGCCCGCAGCAGCGGACTGGTGCGGACCTCCAGGCCCGGCAGGTCCGCCCACGGCTTGCGATGCAGCCGCTCACCGAGGAGCTTGGCGCCCGCACGGCCGGTGTCGAGCAGCGGAATGTCCGTCCTGCCGGTGTGATTGCCCCGGACGGACCACTCCGTCTGGCCGTGCCGGGCGAGCAGGATACGCGGTGCCATGACGGCTCTCCCTGAGACTGAACTGAGATGTGAGGCCGACGATCGAAACAGGAAACAGATCGTCCGCTTTTCCCATCATCGCGCACGTCTTCCGAAGGCAACCCCCGGGGCCGATCCGGCGTCCCTCACTGCGCGGAGAATTCCGTACACACACGGGGTATCCGACAGGCACCCCCGGGGGAATCACGACCGACCCGCACCGTACGGTTGAACGCCCGCCGTCGGTCGCATGAACACATGATGGAGAGCTTCCGGATGCAGCTTGCCAGCACCGCGCACGTGCCGCGCCTGCGGCCCCGTTGGTGGACCGAGCTGCCCTTGCTGGCTCTCGTGTACGCAGCCTACTCGGCGGGCCGGCTGGTGGTGCGCGGGGATGTGTCCACGGCCGTCGACCACGGCCTGCGCATCCTGCACCTGGAGAAGACGCTCCACATCAACTTCGAGCACCCGCTCAACCGGCTGCTGACCGCCCACTCCTCCATAGGCATACCCGCCGACTTCGCGTACGCGTCCCTGCACTACGTGGTCACCCCGGTCGTGCTGATCTGGCTGTTCCGCCGCCGCGAGGCGGTGTACCGCAGGGCCCGCACCTGGCTGATGACCTCGACACTGCTCGGCCTGATCGGCTTCACCATGCTGCCGACCTGCCCGCCCCGGCTGCTCGACGCCGCCCACGGCTTCGTCGACACGATGGCGCAGTACAGCTCCTACGGCTGGTGGGGCACCGAGGCGAGTGCTCCGCGCGGCATGGGCGGACTGACGAACCAGTACGCGGCGATGCCGAGCCTGCACGTCGGCTGGGCGCTCTGGTGCGGAATCCTGATCTGGCGCCACGCCCGGCACCCGCTCGTCCGGGCCCTGGGCATCGCCTATCCCCTGATCACCACGCTCGTGGTGATGGGCACGGCCAACCACTACTTCCTCGACGCGGTCGCGGGCGCTGCCGTGATGGGCGCCGGAGCCCTGCTGGCCGGACCGGTGATGCGCGTCGCCGACCGGGTCAGGAACCGGATCGCGGCCCGCTTCCCGCGGTTCGCCGGGGTCACGGAGTCCCCGGTTGTCAGTACCGGATGCGAGACTTCGGCGGGTGAGCGAATCCCTGGCCAGCGGACCACCTCCGCAGATTCCATCGATGCCGCGGCATCGGCCGACGCAGACGTCCCGGCCGGCCGCGCGCCCCGGGCCGGCGCCACTGCCCGCGCAGGGGCAGGAGCAGCGGGGGACGACACTCCGGCAGCGGCTCGCTGAGCTGCGCGGCCCGGCCGTCGCGCCGCGTCCGCTGGATGCCCGCGCGCTGGCCGCCCTCGCCGCCAACCCGGGCTGCCGCCGCCGCGCCCTGCTGGACGGCGCCGGGGTGGACAAGGGCGCGCTGGCCGCCGCGCTCGGTTCACCGGCCCCTTTCGGCCAGTCGCAGTTCGCTCTCGTCCGGGGCAACGCCTTCGAGGCCAGGGTGAAGGCCGACGGCGGTACGGAACTGTTGCGGCTGCTGTCCGAGCACTTCGGCGGCGATGCCGGGGCTCCGGGCGAGGTCCTGGTGCCCGATCTGACCGCGGCCGGTCCCGAGGGCCGTGCGGCCCGTACGGCGCTGGCTCTGCGGGAGGCGACCGAGGCGGGTGGCTGGGCGCTGCTGGACCACCCGATGCTGGCCCTGGAGGTGGCGGGCTCCCCCACCTATCTGGAGCCGGATGCGGTGGTGGTGCATCCCGACGGCACCTGGACGGTCATCGAGATCAAGTCCTTCCCCATGGTCGACGGTTCCGCCGACGCGGCGAAGGTCGGTGCGGCGGCCCGGCAGTCGGCCGTCTACGTCCTGGCGCTGGAGCGGGTCGCGGAGCGGACCGAGGGCGCGCGGGTCGGCCACCGCGTGCTGCTGGTCTGCCCGAAGGACTTCTCCAATCTGCCCACCGCCTCGGTCGTCGACGTGCGCAAGCAGCGTGCGGTCACCCGGCGCCAGCTGACCAGGCTGACCCTCTTCGAGGACATCGTGGCGTCCCTGCCCGAGGGCACCACCTTTGATCCGGAGTGCTCCCCGCAGCAGTTGGACGCGGCGGTCGGGTCGGTCGACGCGGCGTACGCCCCGGAGTGCCTGGCCGCCTGCGAGCTGGCCTTCCACTGCCGGGCGAAGGCCCGCACGGCGGGCGCGGTGGAGACGCTGGGGCGGAGCGTGCGGGGCGAGCTCGGCGGACTGACGACGGTGGGTGCGGTGCTGGCCGCCGCCACGGGCAAGGAGGGCGACCCGGCCGATCCCACGGTCGCGGCCCTGCGGCGCGCGGCGTCGCTGCGCGCCGAGGCGCTGGAGGGCGGCGCGGCATGTCACTGATCAGCACCCTGGCCCGGCTGGAGGCCGTGGAGAGCGGCCGGGCCCAGCCGATGGCGACGGTCAGGCACCGCCATCTCACCGACCGGCCCCTCGTCCTGGTGCCGCTGACCACCGCCGGTGAGGCGGGCGCTCCCCTGGGCGCGCTCGTCGGAACCGACCGGGACGCGCCCCGTCTGCTGGCCGTTCCGCAGCCGCGCGACCGGGACCTGCGGTTCACGTTCCTCGCCGAGCTGGCCGAGGCGGTGCTGCCGCACATCGAGGCGTACGAGGATGTCGTCGAGCCCGCCGAGCGGAGCGAGACCGATCCGCAGACCGGGAAGAAGGTCAAGGTCGACGTCGAGCTGTGCGCGGACGCACCGCAGTTGATCGTGCCGAGCCGGGCGGGCATCGATTTCGTGCGGCTGCTCGGCCGTTCCATGCGGTTCAGGCGCACGGCCGAGGACGATCCCGACACCCCGTATCCCGCCCCGCCCCGCGTCCCGCTGCTGGGCCGCTGGCTGACGCACTACGGGGAGCGGGCCAGGGTGCCGGGCTCCGCACTCCTGCTGGCCGCGACGGATCTGCTGAACCGGCACTGGGCGACCGGGCAGAGCAGCCTGGAGGATCAGCATCTGGGCGCGCTGCTGGCCTGGGTGGACTCCCCGGCGGGCGGGTCCGGGGCGCGGGCCGCACTCCGGGCGGAGCTGGAGAGGGACGGCGAGGGGCAGTTGCTCTGCCCTCCTGCCGGCCCGGCCACGGACCCGGCGTTCGACAACCGGCTGCTGGCGCCCGCCATCGAGAAGTACGACCGGGCGCGCAGCTCGCTCGCGGCGGCCGAGGACGGTCTGGCGGCCGATGCCCGGCTCGCGGAGCTGACCGCCGCGGAGCGGGAGATCAGGGCACTGCTGGCCCGGGTGATGCGGCCGACCTGGGACGCGGTGTGGCGGGGGCTCGATGTGCTGCGGGAGCTGCCCGAGGGTGCCCGGACCGAGGACCGCTGGACCAGGGACCGCTGGTCGTTCACCGGTCACCGCGACCGGGTGCGCTCCGGCGAGCCGCCGCAGCCGCGCCGGGACGACGCGGTGACGGCGGCGCAGAAGCTGGCCTCGCGCGAGACCGCACAGGCGCAGCTGGACGCGCAGGAGGCGCTGGACGATCCGCTGGTGCTGGCCGGGCGGCGGCTGGCCGGTGAGGCGTTCGTCGCGGAGGTGACGGAGGTGGAGATGGCGTACAGCGAGTCGAAGCGCCCGTCCCCCCGCCCGCTGGTCACGGTCCGCACGGACGAGCGCCCGCAGCTCGGCGAGCGCACCAAGGTGTACCGCTCGCTGGACGGCAAGCCGCAGACCGCCGAGTTCGTGGCGTACGCGGCGGAGCCGGACGACGGGGACGCGATCTCGCTGGTGCTGCGGATCACCGACCGGATGGGCCGGGGCAAGGAGCCGGCCCCGGGTTCGGTGCCCGAGCCGGGCGACCGGTTCGCCTGGACGCTCTTCGAGCACGTGCAGCGCGGGGGCCCGAAGCTGCCGGACCCCGAGGAGACGCCCTGGACGCACGGCGGGCCGCCGGGCACCGCCGCCGCACGGGCCGAGAGCCCCGATCCCCTGACTCCGGAGGACCTTCTGTGACGGCCGTATCCGACCCGGGCGCCCTGGCCGCGCGGGCGACCGACGCGATCCTCGCCGACACCCTGGGCGGTACGTCACGCGGCATCGTGGTGGACTCCCCGCCGGGCGCCGGCAAGTCGACGCTCGTGGTGCGCGCCGCACGCGAACTCGCGGCGGCCGGACACCCGTTGATGGTGGTCGCGCAGACCAACGCACAGGTCGACGACCTGGTGATGCGGCTGGCCGAGAAGGACCCCGAGCTGCCGGTCGGCCGGTTGCACAGCAGCGACTCCGACCCGTACGACCCGGTGCTGGACGGCCTGGCCAACGTGCGGAAGTCGGCCAAGGTCTCGGATCTCGCCGGGCTCGACGTCGTCATCTCGACGGCCGCCAAGTGGGCGCACGTGCAGAACGTCGAGCCGTGGGGTCACGCGATCGTCGACGAGGCGTACCAGATGCGTTCGGACGCACTGCTGGCCGTCGCCGGTCTCTTCGAACGGGCTCTGTTCGTCGGCGACCCGGGCCAGTTGGACCCGTTCTCGATCGTGGGTGCGGACCAGTGGGCGGGGCTGAGTTACGACCCGTCGGCGAGCGCCGTCTCCACCCTGCTCGCCCACAATCCCGGGCTGCCGCAGCACCGGCTGCCGGTGTCGTGGCGGCTGCCCGCCTCCGCCGCGCCGCTCGTCTCGGACGCGTTCTACCCGTACACCCCCTTCCGCAGCGGTACGGACCACGGGGACCGGCGGCTGTCGTTCGGTGTCGCGTCCGACGGCTCGGCTCCGGACAGGGTGCTGGACGAGGCCGCGGAGTCCGGCTGGGGTCTGCTCGAACTCCCGGCCCGGCACACCCCGCGCACCGATCCGGAGGCGGTGCGGGCGGTGGCCCTGGTGGTCCGCCGGCTCCTGGACCGGGGCGGCGTGGCGACGAGCGAGCGCTCCCCCGGTCCGGTTCCGGTGACGGCGGACCGGATCGCGGTCGGCACCGCCCACCGCGACCAGGCGGCGGCGGTACGGGCGGCGCTCGCGGAGCTGGGTGTGACGGGCGTGGCGGTGGACACGGCGAACCGGCTCCAGGGCCGCGAGTTCGATGTGACGGTGGTTCTGCACCCGCTGTCCGGCCGCCCGGACGCCACGGCGTTCCATCTGGAGACGGGCCGGCTGTGCGTCCTGGCCTCGCGTCACCGGCACGCCTGCATCATGGTGTGCCGGGCGGGTGTCGCGGAGCTGCTGGACGAACACCCGTCGACGGAACCGGTGCAACTGGGGGTCACGGTGAAGTTCCCGGACGGCTGGGACGCCATGTTCACCACGTGGGACCACTTGCAGGCCCACCGCGTGTCCTGGCGTCCCTGACGCCCCATCGGGCCCGGGGTCCGGGGCGGCCCGGTCGTGCACGGAGCGCGTGCCCGGTCCGCTGTCCGCGCTCTCGACCGGCATCGGCGTGCTGACCGGCATTCGTTCACATGGAGTGGCCGGTCTGCCGCGCGGGCGACTTGGCTCGGTGTGCGGCAACGGCCATGACGACGACGGACGTCAGGGCGATGCCGGCGCCGACGTAGAGCGGGGCGGTGTAGCCGAGGCCCGCGGTGATGGCCAGGCCCCCGAGCCAGGCGCCGAGGGCGTTGCCGACATTGGACGCGGACACGTTGGCGCTGGCGGCCAGTGCCGCCCCGTGGGCGAAGTCCGTGACGCGGGTGATCATGCCGGGCACACTGGCGAACCCGGACAGCCCCATCAGGAACACCAGTATCACCGACGCGATGGCGCTGCCCGCCAGCAGACCGAACACGGCCAGGGTGACGGTGAGTCCGAGCAGAGCGAGGACCAGGGCGCGGTCACGGTCGCGGTCGGCCGCCCGCCCGCCGATCAGATTCCCGGCGACCAGACCGACGCCGTACACCATCAGCAACCAGACGACATCCGCCGAGGAGAAGCCGCCGACCTCGGTGAACGTGTAGGCGATATAGCTGAACGCACCGAACATCCCGCCATAGCTGAGCGCGGTGGCCACCAGGGTCAGCCAGACCTGCCACGACCGGAACGCGCGAAACTGCGCCCGCAGACCGCTGGGCGGTACCGGTCCGGAGGAACCCGTCACGGCCGACGGACGTGTCTCGCCCGCCCGGCCCGGGACGAGAGCGATGATTCCCGCCAGCGCGAGCACGCCGATTCCGGTGACGGCCCAGAAGGACGCTCTCCAGCCCCAGCGTTCACCGACCAGCGCGCCGAACGGCACGCCCAGCACGTTCGCCACCGTCAGCCCGGCGAACATGACCGCCACCGCGCGGGACTTCCTCTCCGGCGCGACCAGACCGCGGGCGACGAGCGAGCCGATACCGAAGAACGAACCGTGGCACAGCGCCGCGACGATCCGTCCGAGCAGCATCACCGAATAGTTCGGCGCGGTCGCGGACAACAGGTTGCCGATGACGAACAACGCCACCAGGCCGACCAGGATCCCTTTGCGGGGCAGCCGGGCCGTCGCCGCGGTCAGCACGATCGCGCCGATCGCGACACTCAACGCGTACCCGGAGATCAGCCAGCCCGCTGCCGCCTCGGACACCGCGAAACTCGACGCCACCTGCGGCAGCAGCCCGGCGATCAGGAACTCGGTCAGGCCGATACCGAAGCCGCCGAGAGCCAGCGCGATGAGTCCACTCGGCATCCGTCGCTCTCCGATCGCGCGCCCAATGAGTCACGGGGTACGGCACTACCGGCCACGGCGTACGGCGTGCGGATGTGGATCGCCCGGCTCTCGAACCTGTGCGGCCCGGTGCCGGACCGCGCGGCAGCGAGGCCCCACTATGCCACCGCAGGTGCGAGGAGTCCCTTCGATGGTCCGTCGCCCTGTGCTGCCCGCGCGCTGCCCCTCGTGTGCGAGGTGCGCGAGGTGTGCGGGCGGGCGCAACCGGCCGGTGCACCACGTTCCGTGGCATCCACGCGACGCACTTGCGCGGCGTTGGAGAATGGAGGGTGGCTGGAAGGCCCGCCGAAGGAGGAAACACCACATGGCACAACCCGAGCGGAACGAGCAGCAGCGGCTGCGCCCCGCACCTCTGCTCGTCGAGCCGTCGGCGGCGGTCGCCGATCCCGAGCACTTCTTCGACCTGGAGTCGATGGAGGATCCGGGAGAGCTGCTGGCCCGCGCCACCGAGCTGACCCTGGCGTTCCGTGCCGCGACCGATCGCGCGGTGGAGTTCCAGGCGATGGCCGCCGCCCAGCTCGCCGATCCGCGCCGGTTCGACCGGCTGACGACCGCGGACATCGCACAGCGTGCGGAGTGGACCGAGGACTATGCCAAGAAGATGGTCGAGTTCGGCCGCGGTCTGCTGGGCGGCTCCACACCCTGACCGCGGCACCGGCACCGGCCCCGTCCCGCACACCGCACCGGTCCCGTCCCCCACGCCGCACCGGCCCCACGGCGAATACGGACGTACAGACAGCGGGTACCACCGTTGGCATATGCCGGGGGCGCAAGATACGCCTCCCGGCCCCGCCCTGTCCCGATTTCCCGCAACTCTCGGAATCCGGTCGCTCACACCCGGTAGATGTGTGCACATGAGCGCACGGCTGCCAGACAGAGCACACCCGCATCATGGGGTCGGCCCCCACCACGGCGCCGGCGTCTTCGCCCTCCTGTGGGACCGGGCCGGGAACCGGGCGGACCGGGTCACGGCGGCCGGTGCCGCCTGGCTCGCGGGCGCCGCGGCCTATCCGCGCAGCACGCTGGCCCAGTGGGAGGCCCACCCCTCCTCTCCGGGGGTACTGCCGTGCGGTTCCGCCTTCGACGTGGTGAACGTGCCGACCCTCTTCGGGCGCCGGATGCTGGAACACCTGTGGACGGACGGCCCCGGATCCGGCCCCGTCGCCACCCACCGCGGGCGGATGCTGCTCTTCGCCTCACCCGGCACGGCCCAGCGGCTGCCGTCACTGCTCGACTGGGAGGAGTGGGGCGGCGGCCTCGAACCACGGGCCGGCGCAGACCCGTTGGAGCGGGACCGCGGCGACGGCAAGGTTCCGCCCCTGCTCTGCCACGGCACCGGGGACGCGGTGACCGTACCGGCACTGACCTGCACCCCTTCGGCCCCCGGCCCGCGCTGGGTGGTCGCGCCGGACACCCGCACCCCCTGGCTGCCGGGCCCGGACGTGCTGCTCTGGGCCTGTGTACGGGTCACCAGGCCGTCACCCTCGTCGGCGGCCCGGAATCCGATTTTTCCTCCCGCCGATCAGGGTGCTAATGTCTAGGACGTCAGCAGGCGCCGCTAGCTCAGTTGGTTAGAGCAGCTGACTCTTAATCAGCGGGTCCGGGGTTCGAGTCCCTGGCGGCGCACAGACGGAAGAAGCCCCCTCACCCAGGTGAGGGGGCTTCTTCGTGGTTCCTTCGTACGGGCGGAGGGCCCGCGCCTGCCGAGAGCCTTCGCGCCTTCCCGTGTGCGTGGGGCGAGGTGCCCGGCCTACGTTCCGGTGGTGATCCGGACCGTCCAGGCACCCGACGGTGTCCGGCCGGCGACCTCGATCCTGGCGTGCGCGCCGGGGATGCTGTACGTCTCGCCGACCCGCAGCGGGGCGTCCGCGAGCGGGGCGTAGACGGACCGGTCCCAGCAGGCGTCGGTGCGGGGGTGGGTGTCGATGACCTCGACCGGGCCGCCGCCGGACGGGACTTCGCTGCGCACCCGGTAGAGCAGGATGCCTTCGGTGCAGGTCGTCCGGTCGTTGCCGGTCGCACTGCGGGCCTCGATGGCCACGGCGCTGTCCTCGCCGGTCCTGATCACCGCGAGCCTGGTGCCGATGGAGGCCCCGTGCGCGGGTACGGCGGCCATCGGCTCCAGGGTGACGTCCCGGCTGCGCTGGACGCACACCACCTGCTTGAGGTCCAGCCAGCCCAGCTTCCATTTGTGCCAGCCGAAGAGGTCCGGCGCGAGGCCGAACTGGCTGCCCATGACGTCCCAGTCGCCGACGTAGGTGTCCCAGTCACCCTTGCCGTCGGACGGCCGGTGATAGAGGTCCGGCAGGTCGAAGACGTGCCCGGTCTCATGGGCCAGCACGTTGTGGTCCGGCGGGTGCTGCTCGAAGACGGTGACGACGCGCCGGATGTCCGTACCGTCGGCGCGCAGCGGCTGATCGAAGTTGACGACCTTGGTGGCGTCGGAGTCGACGCCCGGGGCGTCCGGGTCGGCGACCAGGTAGACGATGCCGAAGCGGGAGAAGTCGACCTTCGGATCGGCCACGGCGATGGCGTCGCGCAGATACGCGCTGCGCCGCTCGTTGTTCCAGTCGCGCTGTATGCCGTACCAGGCGGACGCCTTCGGCATCTGGATCCACTGCTGCAACGGGTGCGGGCGCAGGGTGAACTTCCCGTACGAGGCGCGCTGGAAGAACTGGGTGGTGGTGGGGAAGTAGTCGGCGGCGAGTTCTCCGGGGGGAACAGTGGGGCGGTGGTCCGGGAAGGACACGAAGATCATGACCGCGTCGAGGGAGTGGTCCGGGCGGGGATATGCCTCGTTCCAGTCCTCCACGCCGAGCGAGTGGTGCGCCTCGGTCCGCGGCAGTGCGCACGGACCCGCGTCACCGGTGGCCGCCACGGCGGGCCCGGCGACCAGGGAGGTGGCGGCGAGTGCCAGCAGGGAGGTCACGGCGGCGGCCATGCCGCGCAGGCTCGGCCTCTCCACTCCCCCGGTTCCGTGCTGGCGCGGCACATCTACCTCCGGGTGCGAGACGCGGTCACCTCACCCACCCTGTGGCGCTTCACGTCTTTCGTCCTGCTGAGCTGCCCCAGTCGAGTCAGCGGGTCGCCGAGACATTCACCCTCACGGACAGTCACAATCAATCACCAGGGAATCGTGAGGGAACTGAATCACTCAGAAACGATCAGTCACGGGCAATTCAGATCGCCATGACACTGACCCAAGTGGGGCGAACGCGGGGCGCGGAAGGCTCCGGCGCTGGAACGGCCGACGCCCCAGCCTCTATGCTTCACCAGGCTTTCCCGCGTGGTTACCGCCTCCGACGACGGCACCCCGCGCGGCGGGCCAGTCCGGCCACACCTGTTCAGGACAGAACTGCACGGCGGGAGCGAGCGGTGAGCGGTACCTCCGAAGGGCCGGGGCGCGCGGCGGGCACAGCCGCTCATTCCACCAGACCGTCAATCACGGAGCGTCACCATCCGTGGCCCCCGGTCGGAACCGAGGGATCCGGCTCGCACGGCTACCGGGCCGCCTTCCGCGCCGCCACGCTCCCGATGGCCGTCGTCGACCACGAGGGCCTGGTCGTCGCCGCCAACGACGCCCTCGGCAGCCTCCTCGGCTTCTCCGCCGCGGCGCTGGTCACCCAGTCGGCAGCCGATCTGCTCGACCTCGTGGCGGACGGCCGCACCTGGCGCGCGTACCGCGAGGTGCTGCACCGACGCCGTTCACGCTTCCGGTGCACCCGCAAGCTCAAGCACCCCGAGGGGCGCTCGCTGTGGGCCGAGATCACCGTCGTACCGATGCCCGAAACGGAGGCGGGACGGGCCGACGGCCCCGGGCCCGGCCGGGTGCTGCTCTCCGTCGCGGACGTCAGCGACCGGCGTGAGCTGCAGAAGCGGCTGCGCCACCTCCAGATGCACGACCCGGTGACCCGGCTGCCCAACCGGACGCTGTTCTTCGAACGGCTCTCGGCCATCCTGGAGAACCCGCCGCACCATGACGAGGGCGTCCCCCGGCACGGCCGGATCGGGCTCTGCTATCTCGATCTCGACGGCTTCAAGGCCGTCAACGACACGATGGGCCACCCGACCGGCGACCGGCTGCTCGCCGCCGTCGGCGCACGGCTCGTCGAGTGTGTGGCGCAGGACGGCCCGCACCGCTCCGGTTCTCCTCTCGTGGCGCGCCTGGGCGGCGACGAGTTCGCGATCCTGATCGAGGACTCCCCCGGTACCCAAGCGGTCACCGACCTGGCCCGCTCGGTCCTCACCGCGCTGCAGAAACCCTTCGACCTGGGCGGGCAGCGGCTCTCCGTCTCGGCCTCGATCGGGGTCGTGGAGCGGCCGGTGGACGGCACGTCGGCGACCGGTCTGATGCAGGCCGCCGACACCACGCTGTACTGGGCGAAGGCCGACGGCAAGGGCCGCTGGACGGTCTTCGACCCGGAGCGCAACGCCCACCGGATGACCCGGCAGACACTCTCGTCGAATCTGCGGCCCGCCGTCGAGCGCGGCGAGTTCACCATCGAGTACCAGCCGCTGGTCGGCATGGCCGACGGTGTCGTACGCGGAGTGGAGGCGCTGGTCCGCTGGAACCACCCGCAGTTCGGCATGCTCTCGCCCAATCGGTTCGTCGCGATCGCCGAGGAGGACGGATCGATCGTCCAGCTCGGCCGGTGGGTGCTGCGGTCCGCCTGCCGTCAGGCCCGGCGCTGGCAGCTCGACCACCCGGCCGAACCGCCGCTGTTCATCAGCGTCAATGTCGCCGTACGGCAGGTCTGGGACTCCGACCTGGTCACCGATGTCGCGGAGATCCTCGCCGAGACGGGCCTGGCTCCCGGGCTGCTGCAACTGGAGTTGACCGAGTCCGCCGTGATGGGCTCGGCGGGCCGTCCGCTCCAGGCGCTTCGGGCCCTCAGCGACATGGGCGTGCGGATCGCCATCGACGACTTCGGGACCGGTTACTCGAACCTCGCGTATCTGAGCCGGCTGCCGGTCTCCGTGCTGAAGCTGGACGGCTCGTTCGTCCGCGGCTTCCGGTACGACGACGGCGAGCGGCCGAGCCCCGCGGACGAGACGATCGTCGAGGCGATGGTGGAACTGGCGCACCGCCTGGGCCTGACCGTGACCGCGGAGTGCGTGGAGACGGCCGGGCAGGCGGAGAGGCTGCGCAGGATCGGCTGCGACACCGGTCAGGGCTGGCTGTACTCACGGGCGGTGGCCCCGGAGCGGATCGCCGAGCTGATCGGCGGCGGCAGCCTGAAGGTCTGAGACCCCGGCGGACGCGGCCACGGACGGGCCGGCGGACGCGCACGGACAACGTCGACGGACGTGACAAACGGACGTGACGTGTCGGCGGACGTGTCCGCGACGCGCGGGCAGCCGCGCCTGCGGACACGCCGACCGACACGCCGGCCGACGCGCCGACGGCCGGTCTCAGGCCGTCGGCATCCCGTACGCGTCCGCGATCAGTTCGTAGCTGCGCTGCCGGGCCTCGCCGCCGTGGGCGTTGGCGGTGATCATCAGTTCGTCGGCGCCGGTGCGCTTGGCCAGGTCGTCGAGGCCCGCACGGACCTCGTCCGCCGTGCCGTGGATGATGTTGACCAGCCAGCTGTCGACGAACTCCCGCTCCATGGGGCTGAAGGAGTACGCCTCCGCCTCCTCGGGTGTGGGAACGAGGCCGGGACGCCCGGTGCGCAGGCGGACCATGGACAGGGCTCCGGAGAGCACCTGGCGGCGGGCCTCGTCTGCGTCGTCGGCGGCCAGGGCCGAGGCACCGATCATGGCGTACGGGGCGTCGAGCACCGCGGACGGCCGGAAGGACTCCCGGTACAGATCGAGAGCCGGCACCGTGTTCTGGGCCGAGAAGTGGTGGGCGAAGGCGAACGGCAGGCCCAGCACACCGGCCAGCCGGGCGCTGAAGCCGGAGGAGCCGAGGAGCCAGATCGGCGGGCGGGCCGGGGACTGGACCCCTCCTTCGGCGGTGGCCTGGACCGGGCCGGGAACCGCGTGGATGCGGGCGTAGGGGTGGCCGTCGGGGAAGTCGTCGTCCAGGAACCGGGTCAGCTCGGCGAGCTGCTGCGGGAAATCGTCGGCGCCCTCGCCCAGCCGGTCCGTCCGCCGCAGGGCGGCTGCCGTCGCGCCGTCGGTGCCGGGGGCGCGCCCGAGGCCGAGGTCGATGCGGCCGGGGGCCATGGCCTGGAGGGTGCCGAACTGTTCGGCGATGACGAGCGGCGCGTGATTGGGCAACATCACGCCGCCGGAGCCGAGCCTGACGCGCGTGGTGTGCGCGGCGAGGTGGGCGAGGATCACGGCGGGCGAGGAGGAGGCGACGCCGGGCATCGAGTGGTGTTCGGCGACCCAGTAGCGGTGGAATCCGCGGCGCTCGGCAAGCCGCGCGATGTCCACGCTGGTGCGCAGGGCCTGTGTGGCGGTGCGCCCCTGGCCCACGGTCACCAGATCCAGCACGGAGAGCGGAACGGGAGCCGCTCCCTCCGCCCTGCCACGGATCTCGTCCGTCCCGCCATGGATCTCGTCGCCTCGAATCTCGTCCACGTCCTGGCCTCTCCGGTGATGCGCGTACGTCCGGCTCATGGTTCCAGGGGCAGAACAGGAGGTGGTCTCCGCTTATTCCCCGCTGTCCCCGCCCGCGGTTCGCCTTATTCCCCGCTGCCCCCGCCCGCCCGCGGTTCGCCGCCGAACCCCCGGCCGCCCGGTTCACGGGCGGCGGCCGGAACGGATCTACCTGCCGGGCCGCCCCCTCTTGCCGCTGTGCGCGTACGCGCGGCCCTCGCCCCACCTGGCCACCGGGGCCGGGGGCGCCTCGCGCTCGGCGAAGATCCTGCCGAGCCTCGGGGACCAGGCCCGGCGGTCCGCCAGTCGCAGGCCCTCCCGGACCGTGACCTGGTTCCCGGTGAGGACCGGCTTGCCGAGAAGCCTCTCCAGTTCCGTCACGAGCGAGACGGTGTGCAGGGCGGTGTCGGGCAGCAGCATCACGTCGGCCTCCGGCCGGTCCGCGGCCGTGACCAGCTCCTTCACCTCGTCCGGGCCCCAGGCGGCCGCCTCGGCGGCGGAGGCGAGACCGGCGGCGCGGGTGGCGGCCACCTCGATGCCCGCGGACCGGAGAAAGGCGGTGAACGCGGTGGCGATGCGCTCGGGATAGGTCGTGGCGACGGCGGCACGGACGGCTCCCAGCTCCTGGACCGCGTGCACGAAGCCGAAGGACGTACTGGAGGCGGGCACGCCCGCCGCCCGCGCCAGGGCGGCGATCTGTTCCTGGGCGCCCTCCCAGCCGTACAGGAAGCTGCCGCCGCTGCTCGCCCAGACGACGGACTCCACACCGGCGCGCTGCAGCTCCGCCACCCCGGCGGCCAGACGTTCGGACGCGCCGGCCCGGACCAGGGCGTCGGCCTCGTAGACGTCCTCGTCGACTTCGGTGTGGTTCACGACCAGTCTGACGGCGTCGAGCAGGATCTCCATCCTCGGGAAGTCGTCCTCCGCGAAGTGGTGACCCGGGTAGAGAAAGCCGAGGGTCGTCATGTCCACCCTTCCTGTGTCCGCGGGTGTCCCGTTCTGTGCCTGCGGGTCTCCGGTCCTGTGTCTGCGGGTCTCCGGTCCTGTGTCTGCGGGTGTCCGGTCGGGCACCCGGGAAACCGGACGGCCCCAGGAGGCCCCGCACGCGTCGGACGTCCGGGAGCCGGGTGGCCCCGGAAGGCACCGCACCCTGGCCGATTTCGCCCGTCTCTTCCAGTATTCCCCCATCCGCCGCCACCTCACCGCGACGTGTTGACGAAGGCCGGGGCGGGTGCGAGCGTGGTCACGCCGCACCTCCCCAGACGCAGCGGAGCGACCGCCCCTCATGCCAGAGCCCACCCTGCTCGTCCTGGACACCGACCCGTCGCCGCGTCTCGGCCGGCTGACCGGCCGGGCCCGTGTCCGGTACACGGACGGGGCCGGACTCGCGGCGCAGCTCCCGGACGCCGACGTACTGCTGGTGTGGGACTTCAGCTCGGACGCGGTGCGGGCCGCCTGGCCCGGTGACGGACCGCGTCCGTCATGGGTGCACACGGCGAGCGCGGGCGTGGACCGGCTGCTCTGCCCGGAGCTGTCGGCCTCCGACACGGTGGTGACCAACGCGCGGGGCATCTTCGAGCGGCCGATCGCCGAGTACGTGGCGGGCCTGGTGCTGGCGTTCGCCAAGGACCTCCCGGGCACGCTGGAGCTCCAGCACCGGCGGCAGTGGCGCCACCGGGAGAGCACGCAGGTCGCGGGCAGTCGGGCGGTGGTCGTCGGCGCGGGCCCGATCGGACGGGAGATCACCCGGCTGCTGATCGGCCTCGGGGTACAGGTGGCACTGGTGGGACGCCGGGCGCGGCGCACCATCCACGGTGTGGCGGACCTGGACCGGCTGGCCTCCATGGCCGACTGGGTGATCTGCGCGACGCCGCTGACGGAGTCCACCCGCGGCATGTTCGACGCGCGTTTCTTCGGGCTGATGCAGCCGTCGGCCCGCTTCATCAATGTGGGGCGTGGCCCGGTGGTCGTCGAGCCCGATCTGGTCGCCGCGCTGCGCGGGCGCTGGATCGCGGGCGCGGCGCTCGACGTCTTCGAGCAGGAGCCGCTGGGGCCGTCGAGCCCGCTCTGGGGCGTACCGGACCTGATCGTGTCGCCGCACATGAGCGGCGACACGGCGGGCTGGCGGGACCGGCTGGGCGAGCAGTTCGTGGAGATGTACGAACTCTGGGTGGCTGGGGAGCCGTTGCCGAACGTGGTGGACATGCGGCGTGGGTACGTCCCCGTCCGGGACCGGGACGAGTGACACCGACAGACCGGTACGGATGGCCACTTCATCAGGCAATGCAGGACATGTTGGACTGATGACTCGTCACCACCCGTTCTCACCAGGGTTGTTCGCCCCGCGTTCCGGCCGCCGCACCCCGACCGCGACCGGACACGGGAACATCACGCTCCCATCACCCTTTGGTCACAGAAGGCCATTTCCTGCATAGGTGTGCGGGATCGGGCAGGCGCCTCCCCTGTCCGGACTGTTCGACCCCTCCAGGAGATTGCGAACCATGGCTGACTTCCCGAACCTGTCCCGCCGCGGCTTTCTGAACCGATCGGCGGCCGTGGGTGGCCTGCTGGTCGTGCCCGGACTGCTCTCCGCCTGCAGCAAGACCGACGCCGGTTCGACGGACGGGGCGGGAGCCCTCGACAAGCTTCGCAAGCAGGGCTTCGTCCGGGTCGCGTACGCCAACGAGGCCCCGTACGGCTATCTGGAGGGCAAGCAGCTCAAGGGCGAGGCACCCACCTTGCACCGGGAGATCTTCAAGGCGCTCGGCATCGACGAGCTGAAGCCCACCCTCTCCGAGTGGGACGGTCTGATCCCCGGGCTTCAGGCGGGCAAGTACGACGTGGTCAGCGCCGGCATGGCGATCACGCCGGAGCGCTGCGCCAACGCCATCTTCTCCGAGCCCGAGTTCATCTCGCCGACCGCGCTGATGGTGAAGAAGGGCAACCCGAAGAAGGTCACCGATCTGGCATCGGCGAAGGCAGCCGGGATCACCCTCGGCGTGATGTCGGGTGCCGTCGAGGGCTCGTACGCCGAGGGCGCCGGCATCGCCGCGGACCGGATCAAGTCGCTGCAGAAGCCGCAGGACGGTGCCGACGCGGTCAAGGGCGGCCGGATCGACGCGTTCCTGCTCACCGGGATCTCGCTGCGCTGGCTGGCGAAGACGAACCCCGGGACCGAGGTCACCGAGGCCTTCCTGCCGGAGATCGACGGCACGAAGCAGTACAGCCCCGGCGGCGCCGTCTTCCGCAAGGGCAACGAGGATCTGCGGGACGCCTTCAACCGCGAGCTGAAGAAGATCGTCTCGGACAGCTCGCGCTATGTGAGTCTGCTCCAGGAGTACGGCTTCGGGGCCACCGAGCTTCCCCCGGCCACTCTGAAGACGGCCGATCTGTGCAAGGGCTGACAGGGACGGAACGCACCGCATGAGTGATTTCTTCTCCGCCTTCTTCGACGATCTGCCGCAACTGCGCTCCGGCCTGTGGGTGACCCTCCAGGCCACCGCCCTCGGCGCGCTGTTCGCCCTGTTCCTGTCGTTCGTCCTCGGTCTGATGTCGATCAGCCGACTGCTGGTGCTGCGCGGTGTGTCACGCGTCGTCGTGGAGTTCTTCCGCGGCACCTCTCTCTACATCCAGCTCTTCTGGTTCTACTACGCGATGCCACCGCTGACGGGGTACGAACTGACGCCGCTGCTCTGCGGCGTCGTCGCCTTCGGCCTCAACTACGGTGCGTACGGCGCCGAAGTGGTGCGCGGAGCGATCAACTCCGTGCCGCGCGCCCAGTACGAGGCCGCCGTCGCGCTCAACATGTCGCCGCTGCACCGGATGCGGAAGGTGATCCTTCCCCAGGCCTGGGTGCAGATGATCCCGTCCTTCACCAATCTGCTGATCCAGCTGCTGAAGTGCACGCCGCTGCTGTGGCTGATCTCCGCGGCCGATCTGATGACCGTGATCCAGCAGCTGCGTGACCGCACCGGTGAGACGCTCACCGCGTACGTGACCCTGCTGGTCGCCTACTTCGTCCTGTCCTACGCGCTGACCCTGCTGATGAACCTGCTGGAGCGGAGCGCCAAGCGGCGGCTCGGACTGCGGACGGGCGGGGGATCCCTGCTGCGCAGCCGCAGCGCCGCGGAAGCCGTCACCCGGACTGCCGGAGGTGCCCGGTGAACGGCTTCGACTGGAACGCCGCCGGTGACGCCCTGCCCCTGCTCCTGCGCGGTTTCGAGGTCACGTTGCTCGCGACCGTGCTCGGCACGCTCGTCGCCGCCGTCCTCGGGCTCGCCGTCGCCGTCGCGGGACGGGCCCCGAGCAGATACGTCACGGTGCCGGTGCGGCTCGTGACGGAGTTCGTACGGTCCACCCCGCTGCTCGTCCAACTGGTCGGCGCGGCAGCCCTGTTCACTTCGGTGGAGCCGCTGACGATCGGCATCGTGGTGTTGGGCATCCACTATGCCGCCTACACCTCCGAGGTGTACCGCGCCGGGATCGACGGGGTGCCGAAGGGCCAGTGGGAGGCCTGCCGGGCGCTCTCGCTCTCGCCACGGCGGACCTGGCAGGCCGTGATCCTTCCGCAGGCGGTGCGCAATGTGCTGCCCGCCCTCGGCAACTACGCGATCTTGATGTTCAAGGAGACCCCGTTCCTCGCCGTGATCACGGTGCAGGAGATGGTCTTCGAAGCCCGTAAGTACGGTGCCGACCACTTCGCGTACACCGAGGCATTCACGCTCGCCGGGCTGGTCTTCCTGGTCGCGAGCTACCCCACGTCGCTGCTGATGAGAAAGCTGGAGAAGCGCCTTGGCCACTGAACCCCTCCCCCTGAGCAAGCCGGCGGCAGCGGCCTCCGAGGACGTCGTTCCCGTCCGCACCGCCCCGGAGGCCGGCCCTCCGCTGGTCCGCTTCGACCAGGTCGTGAAGCGGTACGGCGACCATGTCGTCCTCGACGGGCTGGACTTCTCGGTGCGGCGCGGCGAGCACGTCACCCTGATCGGGCCCAGCGGCTCGGGCAAGACCACCATCCTGCGGCTGCTGATGACGCTGGAGAAGGTCAGCGACGGGGTCATCTGGGTGGACGGCTCCCCGCTGTCCCACATCAAGGCGCCCGACGGCTCGCTGCGGCCCGCGACCGAGAAGCATCTGCGCGAGGCCCGGAAGAAGATCGGCATGGTCTTCCAGCAGTTCAACCTCTTCCCCAACATGAAGGTGCTGCAGAACATCACCGAGGCCCCGGTGAACGTGCTGGGCATGGACCGCGACGAGGCGGAGTCCCGCGCCCGCGAACTGCTCGACCTGGTGGGGCTCTCGGGGAAGGTCGACGCCCACCCCTCCCAGCTCTCCGGCGGCCAGCAGCAGCGGGTGGCGATCGCCCGCGCGCTGGCGATGCGGCCGGAGATCCTGTTGCTGGACGAGGTGACGTCCGCGCTCGATCCGGAACTGGTGGCGGGCGTACTGGAACTGCTGAGCGACATCGCCAGGAACACCGACATCACCATGCTCTGCGTGACCCACGAGATGAACTTCGCCCGGGACGTCTCGGAGACGGTACTGATGTTCGATGCTGGACGTGTGGTCGAGTCGGGCCCGCCGGAAAAAATCTTCTCCGATCCCGCGCACGAACGTACGCGCGAGTTCCTCACCGCGGTGCTGTGACCTCGCCCTTCTTCGGTCACCCATGACGCTGGCATATGCCACACGGGTGCGCCCCTGCTGACGACGCCGGGGCGCCCCCTCGCGTCGCCGACAGCAGCCCCGTACGGGGCCCTTGACAGCTATCGTGGTGCCAGAGCTCGCGGTCACAACCTGGTGGGGGAAGCGTGACACTGAAGCCCGAACCGACCGCACCATTCCAGTCGGTGCAGCACGCCCTTCGCGTTCTCGAAACGGTCTCCACGCACGGCGACGGCGTGACGGACACCCAGATCTCCCGGGAGACGGGAGTGCCTCTCGGGCAGCTCACCTCCTTGCTGCTGACCCTGCGCCGCGAGGGATACGTCGAGCAGGTCACCGACGGCGCGTACGTCATCGGCTCCTGCTTGCTGCTCCTCGGCTCCGGCGCGGCCCGCCGACAGGCCCTGGAGACCAGGCTCCAGCAGGTGCTGGCGCAGCTGCGCGATTCGGTCGGCGCGGCGGTCTACATCAGCAGCTACGTCGACGGCGAGGTCAGCGTCACCCAGTACGCCGACGGCCCCCGCACTCCCGCGGTCAACGAGTGGGTGGACTTCCGTTCGTCCGCGCACGCCTCGGCGGTCGGCAAGTGCCTGCTGGCCCAGCTCGACCGGAACGGCCGGCGCGACCACCTCTCGCGCCACAAGACGGCCCGGCTCACGTCCCGGACGATCACCAGCGAGAAGGTGCTCTTCTCGAAGCTGGACAGCCAGCCGGCGACGGTCCCGATGCTCGACCTCCAGGAGTACGCGGTGGGCACGGTGTGCGCGGCGGTCCCCCTCACCGCCGGGGCGTCGGCGGGTTGCCTGGCGCTCTCCCTGCCGGTGGAGGACGCGCACCGCCTGCGCGAGGCGGCGGCCACGCTGAACCGGCGTGCGGCGCCCGTGCTTCTGTCGCTCGCTCTCTAGTACGGGTCCAGCACTCCTCCCGACACCGACACCCCGGCCGGGGCATATGTGCCGGTTTGCCGCCCATCGTCGGACCGGCGCCATTTGTCCGGCGGTATCAGCACCCCTCCGGAGCAGGTATTATTTTCGAGTCAGCACGCGCCGCTAGCTCAGTTGGTTAGAGCAGCTGACTCTTAATCAGCGGGTCCGGGGTTCGAGTCCCTGGCGGCGCACAGACAACGCACTGGGCGGTTCACGTACACACGTGAACCGCCCAGTGCGTTGTCACGGTGCGGCACGGCGTGGCACGGTGCGGCGCAGACGCCGAGCCGGCCCGCCGAGCGGAACACGCTCGTCACCGCGAGGGCACCATGCCTTCTCGCCCGTGTGCCGCGTACTCGCCCAGCAGGGCCGTCAGCCGCTCGTCCGCGAGCGGACCGTAGGCCCCGTCCCCGCCCCGCCACCACACGGGACCGCCGCACCAGAAGCCCTCGCTGCGCAGCCGCACCCGGTGCACCTTGTTCGTCGCCGTCACCGGCATCGCCGCAACGATCCGCACGAAGCGGGGCGCCATCTTCGTGCCCAGGTCCGGCTGCGCCGCGAGGAACGCGGCGAAGGACACCGGATCGAAGGCGGCGCCCTCCCGCATCGCGAGTGCCGCCATCACCTGGTCCCCGGCGACGGGATCCGGCACGGCGTACACCGCCACGGCCGCCGCGTCCGCCCAGCGGGCCAGGATGCTCTCGATCACGGCTGCCGCCAGGTTCTCGCTGTCCACGCGCAGCCGGTCGTCCGTACGGCCGGCGAAGTAGAGGTAGCCATCGGCGTCACGGAAGAACAGGTCCCCGGTCCAGTACCAGCCGCCGCGCAGCCGGTCCTCGTCCGCCGCCTCGTTGCGCCAGTACCCCTCGAAGGGTGTGCGGCCCCGGTTGACCAGTTCCCCTATGGCTTCGGCGCCGTTGACCAGTCTTCCGGACCCGTCGAAGACCGCGGCGGCCCGCTCCTGGCCCGTCCGCGGGTCGACGACCGCGAGGTCGTCGCGCGCCGCCGCCCTCCCGATCGCGCGCTCCGGGGTGCCCGGGGTCCGCTGGATCGCCGCGCCGCCCTCGGAGGAGCCGTAGCCCTCGACCAGCCGCACGCCGAACCGCTCCTGGAAGCGCGCCGCGTCCACCGCGCCGGCCTCCGTACCGAATCCGAGCCGCAGCGGGTGCGCGCGGTCGTCGGGGCGCTCGGGGGTGGCGAGCAGGTACTGCACGGCGCGGCCGACGTAGGTGAAGTACGTCGCCCCGTGCGCCCGTACGTCGTCGAGGAACCCGGAGGCCGAGAAGCGGCGGCGCAGCGCGACCGCGGCCCCGCCGGCGAGCGCGGGGGCCCAGTCGGCGAGCACCGCGTTGCCGTGGAACATCGGCATGCAGATGTAGTGGACGTCCTCGCGCCGGACGTCGAAGTGGTCGACGAGGGACCGTCCGGCCGCGGCCAGCCGCCCCTGGGTGCAGATCGCGGCCTTGGGCGCGCCGGTCGAACCCGAGGTGAAGTAGAGCAGCATCCGGGTCGCGGGGCCGATCTCGGCCAGGACCGTGTCGCCCGGTTCCGCTCCGGCGTACGGGGCGAGCAGTCCGGCGTAGGCGTCGGTGCCGGTGACCAGCACCCGCACACCCGGGAGGTCCAGTCCGTCGAGCAGCGGCAGATGGGTGTGCTCGGTGACCAGGACGCGGCAGTCGGTGTGCTGGATGTCGCGGGCCAGTTCGGCGCCGCGCCGGGTGGGGTTGATCCCGGCGACGGCGGCCCCGGCCAGGGCCGCCGCGCTCAACCAGAGAGGAAATTCAGGGGTGTTGTCCAGCAGCACCCCGACATGCGGCTCGCTGCCGGCCGGCAGCAGATCCGCCAGGAGCGCGGCCCGCGCGGCTGCGCCCGAGGCGACCTGGTGATGAGTGAGGACGGTGTCCTCATGTCTCAGCCCGGGCCGATGGTCGCCCCATTGGCGCTGTACGAGCTCCGCGACGGTGCCTGCGCTCCTCATGGCGCCGCACGGTAACTGACTACACGTCAGAACTGAACATCGGAGCACGCGTAGAACGCGTTCGCCGTGTCCGCGATGGTCCAGACGCTCAGGATGATGTGCTTCCCGGTCTTCTGGGTGGGGATGGTGCCCTGCTGGGTCAGGGTCGCCGGGGGCTGCTGGCCGCCGTACGGCACCGTCATGAAGGGCTGCGATTCCAGGTCGGCCCTGGTGAGCGGCTTGGTGGGATCCCAGCCGTTCTTGGTGATGTAGTAGCGGAAGTCCGTCGTGGCGTGCCGTGCCGTGAACTGCCAGCGGAAGCTGAAGCTCTGGCCCCCGGTGACCTGGGTCGCGGGCCAGCTGCCGCCGCGCGGGTCATCGAGCTGGCCGAACTCGGAGTGCCCGCCGGAGCAGATCGCACCGTCCGCCGGACCCGCCGCCGGGAAGCCCTTCGGGCCCTCGACGCTCTGCGGCTCCCACTGGATGTTGCCGCAGTTCGTCACCGTGCCGTTGGCACAGAGCTTCTGGCGGCTGATGGGGTTGTCGGTGTAGCCGTGGCTGCCGGCCGTACTCGTCGCGAGCATCGAGACGCCCGCTACCGCCAGGCCGACTACGGCCGCGCTTGCCCTTTTACGCATTGCTGTCGCTCCTCAAGAACGTGGGGGAGGTTCCATGAGCCCTGCTGCGCGCGCATGCTGCGGTCTAGACCAAGCCATAGGTTATTGACGCGGCATGAACATGTCCAGACCAATGGGAGTGGCATTCCGCTTCGCCGCGCGAGCGCCCCCTGAGAGCCCCGACAGGCACTCAGGCGCCCTCCCCGCCGTTGCGTCCGGTGTAGAAGGCCACCGTCAAGTCCTTGACCAGCGACTTCCGTTCGTAGTCGTCCAGCTCCACGATCCCCCGCGCGGTCAGCCGGTTGACCGTGTCGTCGACCGCGTCGACCACCGAGGTCAGCACACTGTCGCGGTGCTTGGCGTCGATGGCGGCGATCCGGCGGCGCTGCATGGCCGCGGCGACCTCCGGCGCGTACTCGATTCCGGTCGGCTGCGCCGAGTACACCTCGATGCCGACGGGTTCGCAGTCCGCCTTCAGCATCCGGGTCAGCGCGTCGCCGACCGCCTCCGCGTTGCGCAGGGTGTGCGCGTCCTCGTGGAAGGCGTCGGCGGGCAGTTGCGACAGGACCCTGGCCATCGCCGCCTCGACCTGCTCGCGCAGATATGCCTCGTGGTCCTCGACCCCGAGCGTCGCGCGCGCGGTGTCCTTGATCCGCCAGACGACGAGGACGACGACACGCAGCGCCGTGCCGTTGGCGTCCACGGCGGGGAGCGGCTCGCTGCGCCAGTGCCGCAGGCGTACGTCGACCCGGCGGCGCAGCAGCAGGGGGCTGATCCACATGAGCCCGGTCCGCCGCACACTTCCCCGGTACTCACCGAAGAGCGTCAGCACCCAGGCGCACCCGACCCGCCCGCGGCTCAGGCCGCCCAGTGCGAAGAGCACCACCGTCACCAGCGCGGCGAGCGCGGCCCAGGCGCCGAGACCGATTCCGTCGTACGGGCGCGAGCCGATCCCGAGCCGGGCGAGCGCGGCGGTGGGCAGCGCGCCGACCCACCAGAGGACAGCACCACCGGCGGCGGTCCCCGCCAGCGCGGTGAGCAGTGCCGCCCAGCCGGGCAGCGCGGGCCCCCGGCGCTCGGCGAGCAGGGGATCGCCCAGCGGTGCCGGTCGCGTCGACGGCCGCACCTGCCGCACCCGCGGCACGGGAGACCGCCGCCCGCCCGCCGCCGGCCAGGCGCCCGCGGTCCCCCGCGGCACCACGACGGCGGGAAGGGCTGCCGCGTCGGTGCCTTCGGAGTCCTCGCGGAAGAGCAGGTGGACGGGGATGGACGCGGTGCGCCCATGGGCGGTGGCCGCGTGCTGCCGCCCGGCCTCCCACGGGGCGTCGCCGGACCGCTCGGCCCCGGCGCCCCCGGCGACCGGGAGGGAGTCGAAGACCGCGCCGGGCACGGAGCCGGAGCGTCGGCCGGGCGGGACGGCCGCGGCGTCCACCACGGGTGCGGCAGCCGCGGTGTCCACTACAGGTGCGACGGTCGCGGTGTCCGGAACGGGTGCGCCGTCCGGGTCGCGGGCGGCGGGTGCGGCCGGGAGGGACACCGAGGCCGAGGTCGCGCCGAGGGTCGCACGGTGCGCGTCCTCCCGCGGGACCAGGTCCAGCACGAGGTCGACGACCGAGTCCGGACCCGCGTCCGGCACCGCGCCCGAGGAGGCCCGGGGGTTGGAGGATGCCCCCGGATTGGAGGATGCCCCGGGGTTCGACGATGCCCCCGGGTTGGAGGATGCCCCCGGGTTGGAGGATGCCCCGGGGTTCGCGCCGTTTCCCGGCCCCGGGGCGGTCTCCCCTTCCGTTCTCCCCGCGGCGTCGCGTGCCGTTGCCCGCTGCCGCGTCCTCTCCCCTGCGCTCCCGTGTTCCGGGGTTCCGGAGCTGTCCGACACCGTGGATCCCATTCCTGCCTCCGTCATGTCCGTTCTGTCACGCGAAGAGCCGTCTCTGTCACGCGAAGAGCCGCCGCCAGGTCTCCGGCCCGGGGTAGCCGTCGGCCGCTCCGCCCCGCCAGCCCTGCGCCCGTTGGAAGGCCTCGACGTTGCGCCGGTCCGCCTCGGTCCACCGGGGCCCCGGTCCCGACCGGTAGTACGTGCCGAATCCCTTCTTCACCAACTGCTTGCCGAGCTCGGCGACATGGCTGTTTGACTGACCGGGCCGAAAATAACCCCGCCCGGGGAACTTCGAATCAGCGTGCGAACCGCTTGGGCCTCCGCTTCCGGCGGCGGGGATGTCGCGGCCGGTCCCGCCGGTCAGCAGGCGCCAGGTGTCGGGGCCGGGGATGCCGTCCGCCTCCTTGCCCTTCCAGCCCTGGGCCTTCTGGAACGCCTGGGTGGCACGCCGGTCGGCGTCGCCCCAGCCCGGCCCGGGGCCGACCTTGTAGAAGCGCTTGCCACCCCGGTCCACGAGCATCTTCCCGAGCTGGGTCACGTACGCGTTGCCTGCGCCGGGCCCGAATTTCGCGGCTCCCGGGAACGGCGTCGCCGCCAGGCCGCCGCCGTTTCCGCTGTTGAGGCCCTTGTAGCGGTACGCGACGTAGTCGCCGGAGTGGGTCCAGTACGCCATGGGCGTCGTCTGCTTGCGGGTGAAGGGCTTGGTCTGCTCGTACGCCGTGTAGTGGGTGTGCGTGCCGTCGGTCCAGCCGCCGAAGATCGTGACGTGCGAGCCCTTCGTGGGGTCGGCGGGGTTGTGGAAGAGCAGGATGTCGCCGGGCTCCAGATCCTTGCGCGCGATCCGCGTCCCGTACCCGGCGAGGCTGCCGGTCCACTCGTTGCCGCGCAGGTTCCAGGCCATCGACACGAAGCCGGAGCAGTCCTGCCGGTACCCGTCGGACCAGTACGCGCTCATGCTGTACGGAACCTTCGCGGACACCCACCGCTTCGCGCGGTCGATGATCGCGGCCCGGGTGGTGCCACGCAGCTCGGACCCGGTCGTGGACGAGGGCGGGCCCGAGGCGCCCGTACCGCGCAGCGGCCCCGGCCGGCCTTGCGGGCTGCCCGGTTCCGGATCGGCCCAGGCGAGCGGGTCACCCTCGTCGTCCTCGTCGCCCTCGCCGGCCTGGGCATCCGGTCCGCTCGCGGCGACCGGATCCACCGCGCCCACCGGGTCCACCGGGTCCACCGGGTCCACCGGGTCCACCGGCACCGTCGTCTCGTCCGCACGGGCGGCCCCGGCCGCATCCGCCGCCCGGTCGCCCGGCCCGGTCGCCGCATCCGCCACCCCCGTGCCCAGCACCACTCCGGCCGCGGTGACCAGCACCAGTGCGCGGCGCGCGCCATGCGCGGCCGGATGGCCTCCGTATCGCACGGGCAAGGCACCGGCTGCGGCGCGCCGCTGCGCGGCGCACCCCGCACAGACGCAGTCGCTGGCGGGTACGTACTCCTCGAAAGCCGGCAAAGTCATGCGCTTCCCCTCCGCATTCGTCAAGATCTTCCGGCGCATCTGCACGGGCGCCAGTGTCTCAACTCTCCTGACATATCGCATTTTGACGGACAGAAATGAAAAAACGACCATCCGACAGGCCGTGACGGACCGGAAATGGTCAGGAGCACGCCCCGGCTTCGGGTACAGTTCTCCAGGTCAGCAGGCGCCGCTAGCTCAGTTGGTTAGAGCAGCTGACTCTTAATCAGCGGGTCCGGGGTTCGAGTCCCTGGCGGCGCACGCAGAGTCAAGACCCCCTCACCACAGGTGAGGGGGTCTTGCTCGTTCATGAATCGGGCAGCCGCACCACCCCCTTCAGGGGCTCCACAGGTGACGCACAGCCGACCCACAGCCACCGTTTCACCCTCGGCGCCGCGGAGGGCCCTCCCATACAGCTGCGCACACCGCTCTCGCAAGGGTTCTGAAAATCGCACTTTTGATGGGCAATCCACCCGTTTAACCCTTGTGGCCGGGGCCTGCGTCGGACAACCTGTCTAAGGGTCATCAGCCCAACCAGGCTGGTGAGCCGTGCAGTTGGGGGATGCAGAGGGGGAAGTTCCGATTGTCCGCTACGCGGGGTGGGGGCCCCGCCCGGGGACAGATGCCCGGGCGGCATCAGACAGCCGGAAGGGCACCGTTCCGTGTCTGAGCGGACGGCCGCCCGCCATCGATGTCGTCCGCGGCGACCGACGGGGAATCGCCGCGGCGGAGACGACCGACCAGTCACGTACTGACCATGCGTGCAGGGGGATGACCCATGAGGTCGACGCCGACGGGCGCCCGGCAGCAGAACGACGCCCCTCCCCGGACCGCTCGGCTCCGGATACCCGTCCAGCCGACGACCGGGGAACGGGGCACCGTCCGGAGCGGGCGCTGCCCCGATACGACTACGAGCACCACAGCCGGCTCGCCGGGCCACTGACCCGGCCCGCTCCCAGTGCCGATCGGCCTGATCGAGCTCTTCCGCACCGTGAACGTCCTGTCGAACGCACACACGACGCCGGTCGCCCGGGATCCCGTCCCGGGCGTCCCCGAGACCGGCGCCCGGGTCGCCTTCCTCACCTCGTTCGTCCCGGGCGAGGAGCCCCTGGAGAGGGTGACGAGGGCCCTCGAAGCCGCGGTCCGCGTCCGGCACCGCGGGACGCTGCACGTCTGGCTGCTCGACGAGGGCGACGACCCGGCGGTGAAGGAGGTCTGCACCCGGCTCGGGGTGCACCACTTCTCCCGCAAGGGCGTCGCGCACGGGAACCGGGCCGAGGGCGCACACCGCGCGAGGACCAAGCACGGCAACTACGACACGTTCGTCACCGGACTACAAAGTCACGAACGGCCACGGGGACTTCCTGGACGTCCCTCTTCGCAGAACTCCTGCGGCGTGCACCCGTCGACGATGTGCAAGCAGCGCGTCCGGTTCCAGGATCACCGTGGCGCGCCGGTCGCCGATGCCCTCGGCGACGCCGTCCGGCCAGGTCCGGTACGCCCGGCCGCCGGCGGCGCCACACCCGGCTATCGACGGTACGTCAGAAATGCTCTGGGCCAGGGCAGTTCACCGGCCTACAGTGTCGGGAAGGGATCGCTCCCTGGCCTCCCGTGTCGGCGCCGGCTACTCCCGCAGCCCGCCCACCGCGGTCGAGGGCCGGCCCGGTCGGCGCCCCCGAGTGACGAGGGCTGCCGACCGGGCCGGATGCCCCCTCGCAGATGCCGCCGCTTCCCCCGGACCGCTCGCCGGACTCCTCCTGGACTGCCCACCGGACAACTCGCCGGACACCCAGAGGACTTCTCCCCGGGCTACTCGCCGGACTTCTCGCCGGACTTCTCGCCGGTCAGGTAGGCCGAGACCACCACATTCGCGTCGTACGAGCGCGAGGACCGGTCGTAGGTGCCGCCGCAGGTGATCAGCCGGAGTTCCGCGCGACCCTTCTGGCGGGGCCCGTACGCCTTGTCCGCGTTGAAGCGTTCCCGGGTGAGGACCTGGACGTCGTCGATGACGAATTCGGCGACCGTGCCGTCCGCGCGGGTCACCTCGACCTCGGCGCCGGGGCGGACCGCGCTCAGCCCGTAGAAGACGGCGGGTGCGGTCTCGGTGTCGACGTGGCCGACGAAGAGAGCGGGGCCCTCCGCGCCGGGCTCGGCGCCGTTGCCGTACCAGCCGATGGTCTGGGGCATGTCGAACGAGGGCGGTTCGATGGCCCCGTCCGTGTCCAGGCCGCGGGCGACCACGGGCGCCGCAATGCTGATCGACGGGATCTCGACCCGTTCCGGCGCGGAGCCCTCGATCGGGTCGTGCGGCGGGGGGAGCGGGACACCGAGCGGGCGCCCGACGGCCGCGATGTCGCCGGTGGTCGGCGCGGAACCGGCACCGGAACCGTCAGCGATGTCGCGGCCCCAGAGCCACAGCCCCGTCAGCAGGACGGCCCAGGCGACTCCGGTGAGCAGCCGGCCGTGGCCTTCGGGGCGGTCGGGGTCGGACACGTCAGTCTCCGACCGGGCGGCGACGGCGCGCGGTGCGGAACGCGACGGAGACGGCCGCGACGGCGGCCAGGGCCAGACCGATCACCGCGTGCACGGCACCGGGGCCCTCCTGACGGGCTTCCCGCTCGTTGACGACGGCGGTGGCGCCGCCTCCGGCGCGGACCGGGGCGAGTGGCGTGGCCTGGTCGCGGGCGGCCACAGTGACCGTGCCGGACACCTTGGTGCCCTTGTCGTCCGCGCAGACGATCCGGACGTCGTAGTCGCCGGGGGTGGTGTCCGAGCCGATCCGGGCGTTCGCGACGAGACCCCCGTCCGTGGCGGCCGTGAAGCGCGCCTCGGAGACGAAGGCGTCGGAGGTGCCCGTCGCCTCCTTGCCCCCACAGGCGTCCAGCCGCAGGGCCACGTCGCCGCCCGGGGCGGCGGAGGGCGGGGTCACCGAGAGTGTGGTGCGGGAGCCCGAGCCCGTCCGGTCGGACTCGGATGTGGTGCCGGAGCCTGTACCGGTGCCGGAGCCGGTGTCGGCCGGTGCGGCGGGAGCCGGCACCAGAACCGCCGCGACGACCGCGGCGGCACAGAACGTGAGCGATATGGAACGCATCGTAAACCTCCTGAGGGAAGGTTCACGCCTGCCCGGGCATTCCGCATCCGCAGCAGCGCAGGGGGCAAGCCGTCCGGGACCGCCCGGAACCCTCCCCCGGACGGCCCGAAGGGGGATCTGCCGGTGTCGGCCATCGTGGTGAGCCCGGCGGAGGATCAGAACCGTCCGCACCCCCACCTCCTGGACCGGCCGGCCCCCGCCTCCGGACCGGCCGTACCCCCGCCTCCGGACCGCCCGGCCCACCCCTGTCCGTGGGAGGGGGGCCATTCCTGGTGGGCCGGAGGGCCTTCTGCCGCCTATGGGATGATCGCAGCGTCGATACCGCGCACCCGCAGGAGACTGTCCCATGACCCAGCGCAAGCCCATCGAATCCTGGCTCACGGACATGGACGGCGTCCTGATGCACGAGGGGATCCCGGTGCCCGGAGCCGACGCCTTCATCAAGCGCCTGCGGGAGTCGGGGCGGCCGTTCCTGGTCCTCACGAACAACTCGATCTACACACCTCGGGACCTGTCGGCCCGGCTGGGCCGCATCGGCTTGGACGTGCCCGCCGAGAACATCTGGACTTCGGCGCTGGCAACGGCCACGTTCCTGGAGAACCAGCACCCCGGAGGCACGGCCTACGTGATCGGAGAGGCCGGGCTGACCACGGCCCTGCACGACGCCGGGTACATCCTCACGGACATCGACCCCGACTTCGTGATCCTGGGCGAAACCCGAACCTATTCGTTCGAGGCGCTGACGAAGGCCATTCGGCTGATCAACAAGGGGGCGCGCTTCATCGCCACCAACCCGGACAGCACCGGTCCCTCGCCCGAGGGAGATCTGCCTGCCACCGGTTCCGTGGCTGCTCTGATCACGAAGGCCACGGGCAAGGACCCGTACTTCGTGGGCAAGCCGAATCCGCTCATGATGCGCACGGGGCTGAACAACATCGGCGCGCATTCGGAGTCCTCGGCCATGATCGGGGACCGGATGGACACGGATGTCCTGGCGGGCCTTGAGGCGGGGATGGAAACGTTCCTGGTGCTGACCGGGCTGACCCGGCCGGGCGACGTCGAGCGGTACCCGTTCCGGCCCACCCGGATCGTGGACTCCATCGCTGATCTCGTGGAGCTGGTCTGACCCGCACGCGCTCCGCGCGCACTGCGCGCGGCCCCCGCCCCGCGGCGGTGTCTCCTGTCGGCGGTCAGCTGCCGGTGGCCGACTTCCAGGCGTCGACGTACGTGTTCAGGTGGGTGCCGATGTCCGACCAGTCGGGCTCGAAGACCTCCACGCCGTCCATCAGCCGGGCGAGCTCGGTGGCGTTGGCGTCGGTGGCCTCGACGTCCTTGCGGGCCGCGAAGCCGCCGCCGACCGCGCTGACGTCCTTCTGGGCCTGCTCGGACAGCATGAAGTCGAGCAGCTTCTTGCCGTTGGCGCTGTGCGGGGCCTTGTCGACCAGGCCGGCCGCGTACGGCAGGGCAAAGGTGGTGGGCTTGCCGCCCTCCTTCGCGGGGAACCAGATGCCGAGGTTCGGCATGTCCTTGGACTGTGCGTAGTTCATCTGGACGTCGCCGTTGGCGGCGAGCAGTTCGCCCTTGTCGACCTTGGGCGCGAGCTTGCCGGTGGAGGCGGACGGCCCGACGTTGTTGGCCTGGAGCTTCTTCAGGTACTCCATCGCCGGTTCCTTGCCGCCGAAGTCGTGCATGGCCTTGATCAGTACGGCCGTGCCGTCACCGGCGACCCCGGGGGTGGAGTACTGGATCTTGTTCTTGAACTTTCCGTCGAGCAGCTCCTCCCAGGTGGTGGGCGCCGGCTTCAGCTCCTTCTTGTTGTGGATGAAGCCGAAGTAGTTGTTGACGACGGAGGTCCACGTGGAGTCGGACGCCTTGTCCGCGCTGTCGACCTTGTCGGAGCCGGCCGGCGCGTACGCCGCCAGGAGACCCTTGCTGCCTGCCTGCTGGATGAAGGGCGGCAGGGTGACCAGCACGTCGGCCTGGGTGTTGGACTTCTCGCGGACGGCGCGCTGCACCATCTCACCGGAGCCGCCCTCCACGTACTTCACCTTGATACCGGTCTGCTTCTCGAAGTCCTTGAAGACCTTGTCGTACCAGCCTTCGCCGTTCTCGCCCTTGAGCCCGTCGGCGCTGTAGACGGTGACGACCTTCTCGTCGGAGGCGGCCGAGGAGCCGCCGCAGGCGGCGAGGGCGGCGGCGAGGGCGAGGCAGCCGGTGGCCGCGGCTGCGGTCCTGAGGTGGTTCTTGCGCATGGCAGTCGTCTCTCCTGGATGTCGGCCGGAAGCCGGCCGGAGTCAGTACGGGGCGGGTATCGGCCGATCCACGGATCGATGGATCCATGAATCGACGAGGTCGGTGGTGTCGACGAGGTCGGTGGTGTCGATGGGGGCGACGGGTCGATGGGGTCAGTGGGGTCGACGAGGTCAGTGGGGTCGACTAGGTCAGTGGGGTCGACTAGGTCGAGGGCTCAGCGGTACGAGGCCCTGGTGCGGATACGGGAGACGCCGAGCAGCACGAGCAGCGTCGTTCCCATCAGGACCACGGCGACGGCCGCTCCGGTGAACAGTGAGCCGCGGTCGGTGGCCGCGAAGATCTGCACCGGGAGCGGTGTCCAGTCCGGCGGGTAGAGCATCATCGTGGCGCTCAACTCGCCCATGGACAGGGCGAAGCAGAGCCCCGCGGCCGCGGTGAGGGACGGCAGCAGGAGCGGCAGCTTGACGCGCCACAGGACGTAACCGGGCCGGGCCCCGAGGCTGGCCGCCGCCTGCTCGTACATCGGGTCGAGACGTACTGCCGCCGCCGAAACCGACGAGTAGGCGAACGCGGTGACAAGAATCGTGTGCGCCAGGATCACGATCCAGCGCGTCCCGTTGAGCAGCATCGGCGGCTTGCTGAAGGCGACGAGCACGGCGAGTCCGACGACGACGGACGGCACGGCGACCGGCAGCATGAACAGCGCGTCGAGGAATCTCCTGCCGCGCCTGCGCAGCGAGGCGGCGGCGAGCGCGGCCCAGGAGCCGATGGTGAGGGCGAGCAGACTGGCGGTCACCGCGGTGATCAGGCTGGTGGTCAGGGCCTGGAGAAAGTCACCGCCGGTCGCGGCTGCGTAGTGCTCGGTGGTCGGCCCGGAGGGGAAGGCCCCGGACCAGTGGGTGGCGAAGGACGCGGCGAGGATGACCAGCAGCGGCACCGCGAACAGCGGGACGAAGAGCACGAAGAACACGGCCCAGGTGGCCCACTTCCCCGTACGGCTATGCACCAACACGGCGGCTCACCATCCGATACAGGCTGTAGAGACCCACGGAGATCGCGATGTTGACCACGGCGACGACGCAGGCGGCCGGGTAGTCGGACTCCAGGATCGCCTTGCTGTAGACGAGCATCGGCAGGGTCGTGACCCCTTTCGCACCGGTGAACAGCACGATGCCGAACTCGTTGAGACACATCACGAGGACGAGGCTGCCGCCGGTGGCGAGCGCGGGCAGCGCCTCGGGAAGGATCACCTGCCGCACGATCCGGGCCGGTTTCGCGCCCAGTGAGGACGCCACCTCCAGCTGCGCGGTGTCGAGCTGCGAGAACGCGGCGAGCAGTGGCCGCATCACGAACGGGGTGAAGTACGTGATCTCGGCGAGCAGTACACCCCATGGCGTGGTGAGGAAGTGGAAGGGCCCGCTCGACGCCCCGGTGACGTCCGTCCACAGGCCGTTGGCCATGCCGGCGTTGCCGTAGATGAACAGCAGGGCGAGCGTGATCAGGAACGACGGGAAGGAGAGGAAGACGTCGATGAACCCGGCGACCGCCCTGCCTCCGGGGAACGGCACGAACGCGATGATCAGGGCGAGCACGAAGCCCAGCACCAGGCATCCGACCGTCGCACCGACCGCCAGCCAGACGGTGGTCGTCAACGCGGACCGGAACGACTCGGAGGCGAACACGTCACCGTAGGGGGCGAGCGAGGTACCGCCCTCCTCCGGCCGGAAGGACTGCTGGACGACGAGGGCCAGCGGGTAGAGGAAGACGAGTGCGAGTACGGCGACGGGCGGCAGCGCCCAGACGAAGCGGGGAACACGGGCCGTGCCGGGCGGGCGTTTCGCCGGGGCGGGCGGGGTCTCCCCCGTACGGACGGGGTCGAGGGCTCGGGGCCGGGTGGGCGCGACGCCCGCTGCGGGGCCGCCCGACGCGACCTGCGCGCCGGTGCTAACCATCGGACACCCCCGCGGTCAGGAGTACCGCGTCCTGCGCCGCGAAGTGCACCGTCACCGCGTCACCGAGCGCCGGTGCCTCCCGCAGTTCGCGCAGGTCGGCCTTGACCCGGTGTCCGTCGACATCGACGTACAGCCGGTGCGTGGAGCCCCGCCACTGCACCTCGGCGACCGTGCCGCTCAGTGCGTTGGGCCCGTCGCCGAGCCCGACCAGATGGGGCCGGACGCACAGGGTGGCGGTGGCTCCGCGGGCCGCTTCGCCGGTCGGTACGCCGAGTGCGCGCCCCGCGAAGTCGACGGTGTCGGGGCCGTCGGCGACCGTGACCGGCAGCAGATTCGCGTTGCCGACGAACGACGCGGTGAACTCCGTGCGCGGACGTCGGTACAGCTCCTGCGGGGTGCCGCAGTCCTGCAGCCGCGCCTTGTCCATGACCGCGATCCGGTCGGCGAGGGTGAGCGCCTCGACTTGGTCGTGGGTGACGTACAGGATGGAGACGTCCGGCAACTCCCTGTGCAGCCTGGCCAGTTCGGCGAGCATTCCGGAGCGCAGCTGGGCGTCGAGCGCGGAGAGGGGTTCGTCGAGCAGGAGCACGCCGGGGCGGATCGCGAGCGCGCGGGCGATGGCGACGCGCTGCTGCTGGCCGCCGGAGAGTTCGCGGGGGAAGCGCTTGGCGTAGGCGGCCATGCCGACGAGTTCGAGGGCTTCGGCGACCCGCTCGGGGATCTGCGCCTTCGCCGCCTTCCGGGCCCTGAGTCCGAAGGCGACGTTGTCCTGGACCCGCATGTGCGGGAAGAGGGCGTACTGCTGGACGACCATGCCGATGCCGCGTTTGTGCGGCGGCAGCCCGGTGACGTCGCGGTCACCGAGATACACCCGGCCCGAGACGGGCTGGACGAATCCGGCGACGGCGCGCAGGGCGGTGGTCTTGCCGGACCCGGAGGGCCCGAGCAACGCCATGACCTCGCCGGGTCCGACGGTCAGATCGAGCCGGTCGAGGACGGTGTTCCCGCCGTACGCGACGCTCACCCCGTCGAAGCGGATCCCGCCGGTGGCCCCGCCCGTCGCGCCTGCGCTTGTCTTGCTTCCGCCTGTCGCGCTTCCGCCTGTCGCGCCTGCGCCCGTCATGCTTCCGCCCGTCGTGCCTGCGCCCGTCATGCTTCCGCCCGGGCGACGAGGTCCGGAAGTTCGGCGACCGAGGGCAGGATGTGGGTGGCCCCGCTGCTGGTCAGCCGGTCCGCGTCGTGTGCGCCGGTCAGCACGCCCGCGACGATCCCGGCCCCGGAGCGTACGCCGCTGAGCATGTCGTACGAGGTGTCCCCGGCGACCACGGTCTGCCGGACCCCGTCCACCACTCCGGTCCGCAGGAAAGCGGCGAGGACCATGTCCGGGTAGGGGCGCCCGCGCCCGCCCGCGTCGGCGGGGCACAGGGTCAGGTCGGCCAGGTCCTGCCAGCCGAGTGCGGCGAGGATCGCGTCCTGGGTGACGCGCGCGAAGCCGGTGGTGAGGACCACGGTGCGGCCGGCCGCCGTCAGCTCCTCGATCGCCTCACGGGCACCGGGGACCGGGGCGACACGGCCGCCGTCGACCAGTTCGCCGTACGCCTTCTCGAAGGCGGTGTTGGCCCGCTGCGCCCGGTCCTCGTCACCGAAGAGGTGGCGGAAGACGGAGATCTTGGACTCGCCCATGGTGGCGCGTACGTAGTCGAGCTTCTCCGCATGGTCGGCGGATCCGGGCGCCACGCCGAGCAGTTCGGCCGCGGCGGAGAAGGCCTGCTCCACGAGGCCGCCGTCGGCGACGGTGGTGCCGGCCATGTCGAGCACGATCAGGTTCAGGGGGTTGCGCGTGGTCACCTTCGTCACCAGTCCAGTTCGTCGGCGGTCGTTTCGGCAATGGCGGGCGAGCAGGTCATGCCGCGTCCGCCCGGTCCGGTGACCAGCCAGACGCCGTCGCGCACCTGCTGGCGGTGGACGACCCGGCTGGTGTCGGTGCACTGGGCGTAGACCCCGGCCCAGCGGTGGCGGATCCTCGGCAGCGGGCGGCCGAGGAAGGACTCGACGACCCCGGTGAGGTGTTCGTACGGCTCCTCGACGGTGTCGAAGGCGAAGGGGTGCTCGTACGCGTGGGTGTCGCCGATGGTCAGTCCGCCGTCGCGGCGCTGCACCATCAGGAGCTGCATCCCGTGCTCGGCCGCGGTGGGCGCCTGCGCCTGCCGGGCGTTGAGGGCGTCCAGCGCCTCACTCCGGTACGCCGGGTAGTAACGGAAGCTGTCGGCATCGGCGACGGAGGTGGTGAGCGGCTCACCCAGCGGGTCGGTCTGCATCATCTGGAGGCGTACGCGGCGCACCGGAAGATCGGGGCCGGCCAGCTCGCGCACGAGTCCGCCGAGCCAGGCGCCGGTGGCCAGGATCACGGCGTCACCGGTGTGCACCTCGCCGTGGTCGTCGCGGACGGAAGCGCTGCCCACCACCTCGCGCACCTCACGCCCGCCGAGGTACGTGTACCTTCCGGACTTCAACAGCTCCTGCTTCAGAAGGAGCTGGGCGGTGCGCGGCTCGACCGCCGCATCCCGTTCGCACCACAGGGCGGCGGTGAAGTCGCCGCGCAGCGCGGGGTTGACCGCACGGGCCTCGTCGGCGGTGAGCAGCTTGTAGCCGCGCGCCGCCGCGTCGGGGCGGGCGACGGCCGCCTCCGCGACGGCGGTCTCCAGCTCGGTGCGGAGCGGGGTGAGCGAGCCGCAGGGCCGGAACCCGAGGCCGGGAACCCGGGCCCCGATGTGCTCCCACAGCTCACGGGCGCGCAGCGCGGTCTCCAGCTCCTCACCACCGGCCCGGCCGCTGACCCAAATCTGTCCGAAATTGCGGAGCGATGCCCCGCGCGCCTCGCTCTCGCGCTCGATCTGTACGACCTCGTGGCCGCGGTCCACTGCGTGCCAGGCGTGCATGGTTCCCACCACGCCGGCTCCTACGACGATGACTCTCACGACGGCAACGCTCCTCGGGGCCGGTGACCCGTACCGATCGGGACGGCAACGGGAGGGTGAACTGGACCCCAAGCTTGGACTAGACCCGTTACCTTCTCGTGATCACAATGAGTCGATCGGCGGCTGCGGGCGCGGTGTGCGGTGTGCGGGCGTGACCTGCGGTGTGCGGGCGCCGTCGCGGTCTGCGGTGTGCGGGCTCGGTCTGCGGTGTGCGGGCTCGGTCGCGGTCTGCGGTCTGCGGTCTGCGGCGTATCGGTCCGTTCAGGACACGCTGGGGCCGTTCAGAACCCGCCCCGTCCGTTCAGGCACCGCTCCGGGTGCCCAGGTGCGCCGTGAAGGAGAACCTGTCCCCTCGGAAGAGGGTGCGTACACGCTCCAGCGGCTCCCCGCCCGTGTCGCGCGAGATCCGGTGGATCAGCAGCATGGGCAGTGCGGGCGGGGTACCGATGAGCAGGGCCTCGCGCGGCGTCGCGAGCACGGTCTCGATCCGCTCGTCCGCATCGCCGAAGGAGATCCCGAGCCGCTCGCGGAGATAGGCGTAGAAGGACGAGTCGGGATCGAAGTCCCTGTCCAGATCCGGTACGCGGGCGACGGAGACGTACGTGCTCTCCAGGCCGACCCGGTCGTCGTCGGCGAGCAGCACCCGCTCCAGGTGCCAGACCGGTGCGCCGCGCCCCACCCCGATGTCGGCGGCCAGCGCCTCGGGGCAGGGGAACCGCTCCAGGCCGATGAGGTGACGGCCCGGGGTCCGGCCCTGTCGGCGTACGCCCTCCGTATAGCTCGCCAGCGACAGCGGCTGCTCCAGCTTGGGGCCCGCGACGACGGTGCCGCGCCCCTGGCGGGCGAGCCGCCCCTCCAGCAGGAGTTCGCGCAGTGCCTGGCGGACCGTCTCGCGCGAGACCTCGTAGCGCTCGGCGAGATCGCGTTCGGTGGGCAGCATGCCGCCCTCGCCCAACTCGTCTATGAGGACGGACACATGAGCCTTGACGGCGTAGTACTTGGGGATACGGCCGTGCTCCGGAATGCCGGAACGGATGGGTGCGCCAGGTGTCTGGTCGTGCGGGTAGTCCACGGCCCGATGGTGGCAGACGGAGATGAACACGCGTGGACGAGCGGTTCGGACGAGCGGTTCAGTCGCGGTGGCTACGCGGACGACGCGACCGGACCACCAGGGCACCCCCACCGATCAGGAGCCCGGCGACGGTGACGCCGAGGGCGGCCTGACCGGGAGCCGAGCCGGTCGCGGCCAGCTCGGGAAGGCCGGGGCGGGCATTCCGCGGCGGGGTGCGGTCGGGCGGCCCGACCGGTCGCGAGGCGTCACCCGTGCGAGCGGGGGCAGTGGCAGGGGCGGTGGCGCTCGGCCGGGCACCGTCGGGCCGGGCGACGCCGGGCGACGCCTCGCGGCGGGGGGCGTCGGCCTTTCCGGTCGCCTCGCCGGTCGCGTTGCCGGGAGCCTTTCCGGTCGCCTCGCCGGTTTCCTTGACCCTGTCGGCGTCCGGCGCGTCCTTCCTCGCGTGGGCGTCCGGGGCGTCTTTCGTCCTGTCGGCGTCCGGCGCGTCCTTCCTCGTGTCGGCGTCCGGGGCGTCTTTCGTCCCGTCGGCGTCTGCGGTCACGTCGGTGTCCGCGGTGTCCGCCGCCTCATCGCTCTCGTAACCCTCGTTGCTTTCGTAACTCTCGTAGCTCTCGTCGTTCCGGTCATCCTCGACGACCGCGAAGAGGTAGTGGCCGGACTCGCCGACCCAGGCACCGTCGTCCCCACCGGCCCCGCCGCCCGCCGCGTGCTGCCGCTGGACGATCGCGGCACCGACGGTGATCCGGCCCGGTCCGGTGTCCGAGGTGAAGGCCATGCGGACCTGGACGGTGACGGTACGGCCTGCGGGAACGGTGAAGCCCTCGAAGGTGTCCTCGGCACCGTCGCCACCGAAGACACCGATGTGTTCGTCCTGATCCGTGGTCTCCCAGGTGACACGGTGCACCTCGTCGGGACGGGCCGGATCGGAGAACTCCAGCTGGATCTGGTCGGAGGTCAGCTTCCGGTCCTCGTCGGTGAGGACCAGCACCGGGTGGATGGCCCGGCACGGCTCGGTGGTGGTGTTCGTGAGGTCCAGGTACCAGATTCCGTAACCGCCACCGGATGCGTAGGTGTCCGGTCCGCCGTGCATACGGGTGTTGATCGGGAACGCGCTCGCTTCCGGGTCACCGCAGGTGGGCTGCTGGTCGGCGGCGCTGGAGTCCGACTTCGAAACCGGAGTGGCCGACGGTGCGGCCGCCACCGGTGCGGCGGATGCGCCGCCGAGGACGACGGGTACCACGCTCGCCGCCGCCAGCCGGAGCGCGAGACCGTGCCGCGTCCGCCCGGGAAGCGAGTGCGGGGCCGGCGCGGGAGGGCGCGCGTGAGCAGTGGATACGGGGATGGAGGCGGCGGAGGACAGCGGGACGGAGGTGGGGTCCGCCGTCGGGATGGAAGCGGCGGGACCAGCCACGGGGGTGGAAGGGGATGGGGAAGAGGAAGGGGACGGCCTGCCGGACGGGGACGGGGTGGGGGGCATGTGGGGACACCCTTCACTGTTCGCGGAACGGCCGGTTCTCCCCGTGCGCCGGAGTCCACCGGGTTCTGGCACCGTGACGCTGCCACGCGCGCGCGAGGCGTCCGGCACCGACATGCCGCAGAGCCGCCCGCCCGGCGGACACGACCCCCTCGACCGGCCCCCTCGACCGGCCCCGTCCGTGTCCGCGTTCCCGCTCCTGACCGACGTGCTCCCGCACCTCACGCACCCCCACGTCCGACAACCGCACCTCACGCACCCCCACGTCCGGCATCCGCGCCTCACACACCCACGCGTCAGGCACCCCCACCTTCGGCATCCGTGCCGCCGACCCGCCCGAACAGCGGCGCCAGGACCAGTTGCGCGGCGCCCTCCGCGACCGGCCGGTCCCCTCCCCCTGCGGCGGTGACCGGCACGGGCGCGTCGGTACCGCCCAGCCGGGCGCGCTCCTCGATCACGGCGCGGACGCCTCGTACGTACGCGTCGGGGTCGGCGGCGACGGTACGGCCGCCCAGCATCACCCGGTCGATGTCGAGCAGCGCGACGAGGTTGGCGGCACCGGCCCCCAGGACGCGTGCCGCCTCCGCGACATCGCCCCGGGCGACCGCAGCGAGGCAGAGCGCCTCGATGCAGCCGCGTCCCCCGCAGCCGCACACCGGCCCGTCGAGCTGGACGGTCTGGTGCCCGAACTCACCGGCCCCGGTGCGGGCCCCGCGATGCAGCCGCCCGCCGAGCACCAGCCCGGCACCGAGTCCGGTCCCGAGGTGCAGGTACGCGAAGTCGTCCGCACCCCCCGCGCGCAGGGCGAACCCCAGGGCGGCGGCATTGGTGTCCTTGTCGACGACGACGGGCAGCCCCGTCCTCGCGGCGAGCACGTCCCGCAACGGATAGCCGTCCCACTGCGGAAACCCGGTGACGCGGTGCAGCACCCCGCCCTGGTGGTCGAGCGGCCCCGGCACCGCCACCCCGACACCGAGCACCGGCAGATCCCCGGGCCGCCCGCCCTCGTCCCGCACCCGGGCGTCCTCACCCCGGACCGCCGCGACCGCGTGCGCCGCCGCCGCGATCACCTCGTCCGCCGGGGCGCCGAAGTCCAGCGGCTCGACGCGGTCGGCGACGACCTCGCCGGCCAGATCGACGAGGACCACCGTCAGCTCGTCGCGGTCCAGGTGCATACCGACCGCGTGCCCGGCGTCCGGCACCAGCCGCAGGACGGTGCGCGGCTTGCCTCCGGTGGAGGCGAGCCGGCCCGCCTCGGTCGCCAGGCCCTCGGCCCGCAGCCGTGCGGTGATCTTGCTGACGGCCTGCGGCGTGAGCCCCGTGCGCTCGGCGAGTTCGAGTCTGCTGATGCCGCGCTCGCCCGCCGCCCTGAGCAGATCCAGCACCAGCGCTGCGTTGTGGCTGCGCAGCGTCGGCAGGTTCGCGCCGCTGTTACTCCTGTTCACACTCCCATTGTCCCTGTCGCTTGCGCTTTGGCAACAGCGTTGCTTAAGTGGCGCACATGACTGGCAACGTGACTCACGAGACGCCGGGGCTGCCCGGAAATCCCCTGCGCGTCGGACTCGTCGGCTACGGCCTGGCGGGTTCCGTCTTCCACGCCCCGCTGATCGCCGCGACCGCGGGCCTCGTCCTCGACACGATCGTCACCTCGGACGAGGAGCGGCGGGCTCAGGCGCGCGCCGAGTTCCCCGACGTGCGGTTCGCCGCGTCGCCGCAGGAGCTCTGGGGGCGCGCGGACGAGCTCGACCTGATCGTGATCGCGTCGCCGAACAAGACCCATGTCCCGATCGCGACCGCCGCACTGGAGGCCGGCCTGCCGGTCGTCGTGGACAAGCCGATCGCCGGGACGGCCGCCGAGGCACGGCAGCTCGCCGCTCTCGCCGAGGAGCGCGGGCTGCTGCTCTCGGTCTTCCAGAACCGCCGCTGGGACAACGACTTCCTCACTCTCTCCCGCCTGGTCGCGGACGGTGAGCTCGGCCATGTGCAGCGCTTCGAGTCCCGCTTCGAGCGGTGGCGCCCGCAGCCGAAGGGCGGCTGGCGCGAGTCGGGCGACCCGCAGGAGATCGGCGGGCTGCTGTACGACCTGGGCAGTCATGTCGTCGACCAGGCGCTCGTCCTGTTCGGGCCGGCGGCGCAGGTGTACGCGGAGTCCGACGTACGCCGCCCCGGCGCCGCCGCGGACGACGACACGTTCCTCGCGATCACCCACGCGAACGGGGTCCGTTCGCATCTGCACGTCAGCGCCACCACGGCCCAGCTCGGCCCGCGGTTCCGGCTGCTCGGCTCGATCGCCGGCTATGTGAAGTACGGCCTCGACCCGCAGGAGGCCGACCTGCGCGCGGGCGCTCGTCCGACGGCGGACCGGCCGTGGGGCGAGGAGCCCACGGAGCTGTGGGGGCGGATCGGCTCGGGCGAGTCCCCGCTGACGGGCGGCGGCACCCCGGTCCGCACACTGCCGGGCGACTATCCCGCCTACTACGCGGCGGTCACCGAAGCCCTGCGCGGAAAGGGCGACAATCCAGTGACCGCCCTTCAGGCCGCCGCGACCCTGGACGTGCTGGAGGCCGCGCGCCGCTCGGCCCGTGAGGGCGTCGTCGTGCCCCTGCCCGCCGCGGCCCCGTCCGCCTCCACCTCCCCCACTACCGACACCGAGGAGCAGACCGCATGAATCCCACCGCTCCGACCATCTCCGAACTCATCGCTCAGGAACGCCGGCTGACGCTGCCGCATTTCGGCTACGACGACGCGTACGCGCTCGGCGGCCTCCTCGTCGCGATGGCCCGGGAACGGCACGCCCCCGTCGCGATCGACATCCGCCGCGGCGCGCAGCAGCTGTTCCACGCCGCGCTGCCGGGATCGAGCGCGGACAACGACGCCTGGATCAACCGCAAGCGCAAGGTCGTGGAACGGTTCGGCGAGAGCTCGTACCTGGTCGGATCCCGCTTCCGGGCCAAGGGGACGACGTTCGACGACTCCTCGCGCCTGGACCCGGACACCTACGCCGCACACGGCGGTTCGTTCCCGATCGCCGTCGAGGGCGCGGGCGTCATCGGCTCGGTGACGGTCTCGGGCCTGCCCCAGGCGGAGGACCACGCCCTGGTGGTCGAGGCGCTGGAACAGTTCGCGACGACGATCGGCGCATGACACGAGGGATGGGGGATGGGGGATGCGGGATGCGGGAGGCATGAGGGACGCGGAAGGGGTGAGGAACGCAAGAGGGGTGAGGAACGCAAGAGGGGCGAGGCGCCACAGCACCCCACCCCCTCCACCTCACCCCTCCGACCTCTGCGGACGGCCGGATCAGGTCCGCCGACGGGGTGGCTCCGCCTGCTACGCGCCCTTCAGCTCCTGCCGCTGCCGCCCCAGCCCCTCGATCTCCAGCTCCACGACGTCTCCGGCCCTCAGATACGGCTTGGGCTCGGGCTGTCCCAGGGCGACCCCGGCCGGCGTCCCGGTGTTGATCACATCGCCCGGGTACAGCGTCATGAAGTGGCTGAGGTAGCGGACCACCTCACCCACCGGGAAGATCTGGTCGGCGGTCGTACCGTCCTGCTTCAGCTCACCGTTGACCCAGAGCTTCATCGGCAGCGCCTGGGGATCGGCGATCTCGTCCGCCGTCACCAGCCACGGCCCCAGCGGGTTGAACGTCTCGCAGTTCTTGCCCTTGTCCCAGGTGCCGCCGCGCTCGATCTGGAACGCGCGCTCGGAGACGTCGTGCGCCGTCGCGTACCCGGCGACGTGCGCGAGCCCCTCCTCGGCCGAGTCCAGGTAACGGGCGGTGCGCCCGATGACGACCGCGAGCTCGACCTCCCAGTCGGTCTTGACGCTGCCGCGCGGCACCAGCACCGTGTCATCGGGCCCGACGACGGTGTCCGGCGCCTTGAAGAACAGGATCGGCTCGGCGGGAATCTCCGCACCGGTCTCGGTGGCGTGGTCGTGGTAGTTCAGCCCGATGCACACGATCTTGCCGATCCGGGCGAGCGGCGGCCCGACCCGCAGCGCCTCGGCGTCGAGCTCCGGCAGCTCACCCGGCGCGGCCGCGGCGGCCCGCAGCCGGGCGAGCGCGGACTCGTCGGCGAGCAGCGCGCTGTCGATGTCGGTGACGACACCCGACAGGTCACGCAGCGTTCCGTCCTCGTCCAGCAGCGCGGGTCGTTCCGCGCCGGCCGTACCCACACGAAGCAGCTTCAACGGTCTTTCTCCCCTTGGTCGAGATCTGGCCCGTCGGATGGGTGGCAGCCATCGCAGGCTCACCTGATCGTCCAAGACATCCGATGAATCTGCAAGACCCTGTTCACGCACTGGACCCTGCGCCCACCGCCGCGCTCACGCGGTGGTGGCCATGGCGGCACCTGCGGCCGGCAGGTCGCGGTAGAGGACGGCGCGCTCGATCGCGGTCCAGGTGGTGCTCGTGACGACGTAGAGCGCGGCGGCGAGCGGTACGACGGCCACGGTGAAGAGGGTCGCGAAGGACATCAGGGGCATCAGCTTCGTCATCGCGCCCATGCCCGGGACCGGCTGCCCGTCCGGGCCGGTGGTCGGCGCGACGGGCTGGGCGGCCATCTGCCGCTTCGTACGCCGGAAGTTGAAGGTGGCGACGGCGGCGACGATCGCGAACAGGGCGAGGTAGACCATGCCGTGCGCCCCGAACGGACCGCCGTGCGCGAGAGCGTCGTGCCAGCGCTCGCCGAGCGGGGCGTCGAAGAGCTGGTGGCCGAGCAGCTCGTTGGGGTCGCCGCCGATCTGCCGACTGGAGAAGAGGTGGTAGAGGAGGAAGAAGGCGGGCATCTGGAGCAGGCTGGGCAGGCAGCCCGAGAGCGGTGAGACCTTCTCTTCCTTGTGCAGTTCCATGAGCGCCTTCTGCATGCGCTCGGGGTTCTTGGCGTGCTTCTTGCGCAGTTCGGCGATCTGTGGCTGGAGTCGGGTGCGGGCCTTCTGCCCGCGCGCCGCGGCCCGCGACAGGGGGTGGACGGCGAGCCGCACGAGCGCCGTGAAGAGCACGATCGCGGCGGCGGCGGACGCGGTCTGGAAGAGCGGGTGCAACGCATCGGCCAGGGCGCCGACCAAGCCGGCGAATGCGGACATGAAGACGGACATGGGTGAGCCCTCCGGGGGTCTCGTCGTGCCGGGAAGAAGTACGGACTCGGCATGACGAACCACGAGGGGAGGTGCAGGGGAGGTGCAGGAGTTGTCTCCTGCCGCTCCTGCGCGAGTGCGCCCCTACGCGGCCGTCGGAAGGACGCGGCCGGGGGCTCGGGGGCGTCTGCGCCCCTTGGCGTCCGGATCCCGCTGCGGCAGGAACGCGGTGCGTTTCTCCCGGTCGCGCATGGCCGTACGGACCCGGGTGCGGGGCACGGGAGAGGCGCAGCGGGCGCTGATGAGCGAGGCGGCGGCGAGCGCGGAGCCGACGGCCGCCGTGGCGGCGAGCGCGACGGCGGCGGAGAGACTGCCGCCGTCGGCGAGGAGCACTTCGGTGACGAGGAAGAGCAGCAGCCCAGCGGGGCGGAGCAACCGGGCGAGACCACCGCGCAGACGGTTCGCGTCGCTGCTCATCGGGCCCCTCCCTTCTTCCCCGTCACAGCCTGTCGGCTGGTTTCGCACACCCACGCCGTGCGCGCAGGTGTGCGATCGGCTCTTCAGCCGTTATACACGATGGGTCCGACACACCTGTTCGCTCGCGCTCAGGACCGGTCAGCGGCAGCGTCGTCATACGGAGTCCCGTTCGCAGGTCCGGTCGCAGGCCCGGTCGAAGGCCCGGTCGAAGGCCCGGTCAAAGGCCCGGTCAAAGGCTCGATCGCAGACCCGATCGCAGGCTCGATCTCGTCGCGGGCGAGCACCTCGCTGTCCGGCCGGTCGTCGCGCTCGCGCGGAAGCGCGTACGTCACGGCAAGCGCGACGACGAGGTTGGCGCCGAGGGCCACGATGCCCGCGTTCATCCCCCACACCGGATCGTTCTCCGTGAACACGAACCCGCACACCGCACCCACCCCGACGACCAGCCCGCTCATCGCCCCGAGCAGGGTCAGCCGCCGCCACACCAGACCCAGCAGAACCATGGGGAGCAGCTGCGCCATCCCCTCGTACGAGATGAGGGAGAGCCGTACGAGCGTGTTCGGCGCGGTGTACGTGAGCACCAGCGCGATCACTCCCGCGGCCACCACGACGGTCTGCGCGGCGCCCTTCTGCCGCCGCTCCCACCGCGGCACGAGCGACAGCACGCTGCGCCCCCACATCGTGCCGATGACCAGCATGAAGACGGCCATCGGCACGATCGACGACAGCGCCGCCGCCACACCGATGACACCGACCGCCCAGGCCGGCAGGGAGTCGACGACGAGGGTGAAGAGGGCCAGGTTGGACTCGGCGCCGACGAGCCCCGGCACGACGAAGAGGGCCGCCATGCCGAGGAGCATCGGCACGAAGAGCAGCACGTTGTAGGCGGGCAGCCACATGGCGTTGCGGCGCAGTACGTCGGCGTTCTTGGCGCCGAGGTAGCCGGCGACAGTCGTCGGGAAGATCACCACGGTGAGGGAGTTGAGGAACGAGGTGGTGATGAACCACGCCTGCCCGAGGCCGCTGTCCCCGTGCCCGGGGAAGGTCAGCCACTCCCTCTTCTCGGTGGCGAGCCGGTCGAGGAAGGGCCCGTATCCGTCGAAGTAGTGGAACGGTACGTAGAGGGCGAGAAAGCCGAGCGTGGCGATCACGAGGATGTCCTTGAGCACGGACACCCACGCGCTGCCGCGCAGCCCGCTCACCACGACGAAGCCGGTGGTGACGGCGAAGGCCATGAAGTAGGCCCAGTTCAGGCTGATCGTGCCGTAGGAGATGGTCGACACGACCACCCCCATGCCGGTGATCTGGAGCTGGATGTACGGCAGCAGGAAGACGGTCGCCAGTACGGCGACGAGCGCGCCGAGCCAGGGCCGTCCGTACCGGTGCGCCACTATGTCGGTGATCCCGACGAGCCCGTGCCGGCGCGCGTACGCCCAGAGCATCGGCCCGACGACGTAGCCGAGGGCGTAGCCGCAGGACATGTACGCCACCACGTAGAGCACGGGCGCCCCGTAGTTGTAGCCCCATCCCGCGGCCCCCAGATAGCTGAAGCTGGTGTAGCCCTCGCCCGCCATCAGCACCCAGATGAACACGGTCCCGAGACTGCGCCCGCCCACCGACCACTCCGCGAGCCCGCCGCCCTCGCCGCGGCCTCTGCGCCGCCCGCGCGTCGCGAACAGGCCGAGGGCGACGGTGACGACCATGAAGGCCCCGAAGACGGAGGTCGCGACCGCGGCGTTCACCGCCGGTCCCCGCGCCGGGTCAGCCATACGGCGACGGGAGTCAGCAGGGTCGCCCCGAGCAGCCACACGAAGAGGAACGGCAGCCCGAGAATCACGGGATCGACCCGGTTCACGAGCGGCAGCACCCCCAGGTAGAGCACGTAGGGGACCAGCAACCACAACAACTGCGGACGTCGTCTGAACACGACAGGGAACCTTAGTGCGGACCGCTACCGGGCCCGGACACCCGTCAGCTTCCCCCACACGACAAGCCGGTAACGGGAGGTGAATTCGGGCGTGCACGTAGTGAGCGTCACATAGGACCCGGCGTCGCTGTATCCCGTGTACGGCTTCACATTGCTGCGCGGGACGGCCGCGATGACACCGCTGTCGTCGGCGCCGGTCTGCCCGAGCATCCGGTCCACGGTGTACGTGTACACGGCGTCGCGGGTATCGACAGCGATCCGGTCCCCGCGCCGCAGCCGGTTGATGTACCGGAAGGGCTCTCCGTGCGTGTTGCGGTGCCCGGCGAGCGCGAAGTTCCCCACCTGGCCGGGCTGCGCGGTGCGCGGGTAGTGCCCGACGTACCCCTTGTCGAGGACGCCACGCTTGCTGATGCCCTGGGCGACGGGGGCGGTGAGCCCGAGCCGGGGGATGCGGAGGACGGCGTACGCCTGGTCCCAGCGGGGCGCCGGGGACGCGGTACGGCTCCCGTCCGTCCCGGACGTCCCGGCCGTCCCGGACGGACGCCCGCCGGAAGCCGCCTGGCCGGACCCGCCGCCGTCCTCCGGCCCCGGTGACTCCTCCGGCTGCTGCCCCTGCGGCTCACCCCACTCGCGCTGAAGGGCCCGCACCTGGTGCTCGGCCGTGGCCCGGGCCTGCCGGTTGGTCCACCACAGCTGATGAACAACGAGCAACAACAGGACGACGCCGAGGGTCACCACCGCCTCGGCCCCCGTCCACAACCCGCGCGCGGCGAACCGCCGCCTTCGCACGTTCCGCTGCCCCACGACCGGTATCCGCTCCCGCACGGCCCGCACGATAGGGCCATGTCCCGTAACTCTCCAGGGCCCGGGCACCCCCGCACGCTCCGGGCCGGAGCAACCCCCGGCGCTCCCCGGGCCCCGAGCAACCCACCACACACTCCGGGGCGGGAGCAGCCCCCCGCACGCTCCGGGCTGAAGCAACACCCCGCCCAGGTGCCGTACAGCAGTACGGTGTGGTCCATGCGTCCCGACACGCCCGCTGACCACACCACCGAAGCCGAGCGCCTGCTGCGCACCGCGGCGCAGTACCCCGAGGACCGTGAGCCGCTGCTCCTCCGGGCCGCGGCCCATCTGGAGCTCGCCGGGGACCGCGCCCGCGCCACCACGCTCTACGACGACCTGCTCGGCTCCCCCGGCCTCGACCACCCGCACCTGGTCAAGGCCCTCAACGCGGCCAACCTGTGGGAGTACGGCCACGAGGCCGAGGCCCGCGCGATCATCGACGGCATCCGCGCCGCGGGCCCGCTCGACCCGGCGCCCTGGGAGATCGCGGCCGAGACCCTCGAATCGCACGACGAGCTGGACGCGGCCCACGACTGCTTCACGGCCGCGCTGACGCTCTTCCTGACGCCGGGCGAGGAGATCCCGTACGCCACGCACTCGTTGCTGATCGGCCGCCACCGTGTGCGCAGGCTGCTCGGGGCCGAGCACGACGTCTGGGACGGGCTGGCCGACGCCGTCCACACGGCGGCCGTCCCGCTGGACGAGTTGCACGACCCGAAACGCCTGTGGGCGCTGGGCTCCTCGGACCCGGGCGAACTCCAGGCCGAGATCACCCGCCTCCGCGCCGAACTGGGCACCTACCGCACCGCGCTGTCCCGCCCGTTCCCGGTGGCGGTGCTGCACTGGCCGGCCACCGAATTCGACGAACTCCTCGCCGCGTACCCGGCCCTGCGCAGCGAGTACCCCTCCCACGCCGACCACCTGGCCCGCTTGGAGGCGGCACTCCGCGACCTCCATCAGGCCGGCACGCCGAACCTCGGCATCGTGACGGGCACGGTCCCGTCGTACGAGGCCTTCGCCGCCTCGGAGGCCGCGTCCCCGGCCGACCCGGACCTCCTCCCCCAGTACGCCACCACCCTCGCCGCCCGCGGCCGGGCCACCCCCTGGCCCCCGGCCCGCAGCGCACCCTGCTGGTGCGGCTCGGGACGGGCCTATCGGGAGTGCCACGGGGCGGAGTGACCGGCGGGGTGCGGAGGGACGGCCCCGACCGGGGCGGGGCGGGCCCTCCGCACCTCCGTGAAGACGTACGGGGCACACACGGGTGACCGTTCGCACCGTCAGACGAGATTCCTGATCAGCAGCATCGAACAACCACCCTCAGCCGGCCTTCCCCGGGGCTGTCCACCACCAATGCGTCAGCGAGATGTCAGGGATGGCAGAGGGAGGGAGTTGTTCTGCATCTGATGCGGCTTCGCGAAACTCATCGTCACATTCGTCGACGAAGTCGCGGTTGAGAATCGCATGATCGACATCCTGATCGATTTCATCGATGAACACCTGGATCGCGCTGCGGCGAATGCATGCCTGATACCAATCATCCTGCGTCGCCCCCCAAAGCAGGGGCTCGATACTGATCAGATACTTGTACAGCAATGTCTTGCGGTGAGTAAAGATGGCGCGCACCCCCTGCCTGAGCCTGGGCATTTCTTCAGCGACCCACACCGCATCCGGCTCTCTGTTCAAGCAAATCGCCAGACCAGTGAGAAGTTTCATCGATTCAAAAAGAACCCCCTCCGCCTCCTTGTCATCGAGCGAATCGCCACCAATTCTTTCAAGCGCACTCAGGAAGGATTCCACATATTCTGATCCGCCACGTTCGCCAAGGTTGATCCATGCCATCAGATTAATTACCTTTTCAAGAATGAGCCGAAGGTAGCCATAACTACTTTTCCATCATGGCGAGCAAAGACCATGGCGGTAAGCGTAATACTGTCCCCAGCCGAATCGACGACATCTTGATTGAATAACACCTGCCGCGTTCCCCCTCCTACGGCATTCACTTCCGGATTCGCATCCTGAGAAATCACCTGCCGAGCGGCATGATGATACCAAGCCACAACAGACTGTCGTCCGCCGCGCTCACTCAGAGGCACCTCAGCACCATGCTTTCGCGCATGATAGGCAGCGGCAGTCGGGGTTGAGAAGGTAACCAGGTGAGCCTTTGCTTGAATGCGGGCCACCAGCTTTTCGTCCGAAAGCTTGGCGCCGGCCGTAACCCCTCCGCCCCCTTGGGCGCGAACCTGGGCACGCTCACGGTACAGACGGCTGGTCACGGCACTGGTGTCACCACCGAGAGCGGCGGCGGCCGCAAGCGCCGCCTCCTTCTTATTGGGCTGCTTGCGAACCCCCTCGTCTATCTCGCGCTGCTGCTTGAGGCGCTCCGCTTCATACATTTCCTTGAAGTGTGACTCGAAGTATTCAAGATGGTTCGTAAATTCAGTAGGCGATCCCTTTATCCCGTTCCGTTTGAGCGCATACGCGAGCGCCGCCCGCCGCATATCATCTTTCACGTTATTCGGATATTGACCACCATCCCTGACCGCCTTTACCGCCCGTTTCCTCATGTCCCGGATGAAGTCGTCCAGTTGCGCAGCACCGGCCGCATTCCTCCCCTCCGTCTTCAGATCACAGACCTTCCTGGCCCTTCCCTCATTACCGCCGTAGGTGACGACCAGGCCGATGAATTCTTGCTGCAGCGCAGACAGTTCATCCAGCTTTGCCGGATCCAACCCGGCAAGTGAGCGGATCGGGGTGCGCGCGGTTTGTACGTGAACTTGATCACCTTGAGGCTGATGGCTGTCGACAACGAGCCTCAGAGGTGTTGCATATCTGCGCCCTATGGCGGCAATTTTTCGATTTGCTGACTCACGTGTGGGATGTTGAGTAAGAACTCGATCGGCATCCGCTATCGCTTTTTCGGATTTCCCTCTTCCAGGTTTCGAGTCACCGTCCTTCCCCTTGCCTTTGAGTTTGTTCCAGAGGGCTTTGCCTTTTTTGGTGATGAAGGTGACGATTTTGTCGATGGCGCGGTTGACGGGTTTGGCGACGGCGTGGAAGACGGATTTGACTTTGTTGGCGAGGGAGCCGATGCCGAGGAGGGAGGCGAGGAAGCCGATCAGCAGCGGGACGCTGGCGGCGAGGGCGGTCTCGACCATTTTGGGGACGCTTGCGGAGCCGCCGTTGGCGATGGCGATGACGGCGTCGAGGACGGCGTTGACGAACTCCACGATTTGGGCGCCCTGGTTCA